>JBFYPG010000191.1:0-29627 GCA_041303415.1 Bacteroidales bacterium | reverse complement strand
TGGGGTATACGGCAAAAGTGGTGACAGGAGAGACTGAAGAAAAGAAAGAGAAGTAATCTTCCTCACCCTCTCTGATCGGGGGTGTTGAAAAAGTCCTTTGAGCGCCTTCGTGACATCCTTGGTGCGCCTTAGTGGTAAGATGTATTTTATTGAACCACAAAGGATCACAAAGGACAACACTAAGTCGCACAAAGTTAAGAACTAAAAACATCTTGTATTTCAACAGCCCCGTTTGGGGTGAGGTTAGATTCCTGCAAGGTCGCGGATTACGACCGATGCACAGGCTATCCCGAAAGCAGCAGGCATATATGAGATCGTGCCTACTATTGACGCTTTATTCTGTTCTCCTGATGAAGGTACGATCTTTGATTTGTCAGTTATTTCGGGTGAATATACTGCAGTGAAGCCTTCGCGAACACCGAGCTTGTGAAGTCTTTTCCGAAGTATCCGGGCAAGAGTGCAGTCAGTTGTTTCTGAGATATCCGATATATTGATCTTAAGTGGATCAAACTTTCCTCCCGAACCCATTGAGCTGACAACCGTGTATTTTTTCTGAAGGGAATGATAAATCAGAAAAACCTTGGGAGAAAGGGTATCAATCGCATCAACTACATAATCATATCCCTTGTCAAGGATCTCAATCATCCTGTCATCTTTAATGTACTCGTTGATTTTTATAAGGTGAAGGTGAGGATTGATGTCGAGGAGCCTTTCGGCCATCAGGTCAGCCTTAGGTTTTCCTTCTGTGCCAAGCAGGGCCAGAAGCTGTCTATTCCTGTTAGAAGTATGGATAGTGTCTCCGTCGACAATGGTCATCGAGCCGACTCCGGCCCTGCATATCATCTCGGCTGCGTAGGATCCTACTCCCCCGAGCCCGACAACAAGCACTCTTGAAGCTTTGAGCTTTTTAAGCTTCTCCTTTCCGATCAGCAACTCCGTCCTCGATAACCAGTCCGATTCCATATTTCTTAAATTCACCACGGATAGCACGGATTTACACGGATCAACTCCGCTTTCTTCTCCGTGTTCTTCTCCGTGAAACCCTGTGAAAATCCGTTGTAAATTAGTATTTAATTATTCTAAAAAAATTTACAAAGTTCATCTGAAGAAGCTCTTTTAGTTTTTCAACAGTTATTTCAAGATCTGCCGATACCTTATTATATATGTCCCTGATATCAACATCTGCTCCGTCGGTTTCCAGGAAAATCCTCTCCACCGGAAGGCTCCTGACAAGCTCCGATGACTCAGCTTTAATGATATAATCAAACCAGAACGAGATATACATTCCTTTTGAAATCAGCAGCATTGCCAGATCGTATTTTCCCCTGAAACCATGGACCATCCAGGGCATTTTCGGCCCAAGCTTTTTATGCTCCCCGAGCAATTCATCCCATGCCCTCACGCAATGAACTACAAGCGGTTTGCCGGTTTCTTCTGAAATTTCAACCTGTTCTTCAAAGGTCCGGCGCTGAAGATCCATTGACGGACCTTTAATCTTATCAAATCCCGCTTCACCGATTGCAATGATCCGGGGATCGGAACACCTCTCTCTTACCAGTGCCAGCAGGATGTCATGATTGTTCTCATTCAGATGCCACGGATGAATTCCGCAGGTATAAAGAATCCCTTTAAGATTTGCAGGGGTCCTCTCCTCATGGGCCATAAGTACATCAACGGAAAAAATGCCGTTGCCCGGAGCCGCCTCATGAGTATGAATATCAATATAATCTTCTCTCTGAGGGAGATTCATTTTACCTGGCTTGCAATAACTGAGATCCCTTTTTCAATACGCCTGACCGTTTCTTCTCTTCCGATCCAGGAAATAATGTCGAACAGGTGAGGTCCGCGGGATGCACCGACTATCAGAAGCCTGAAGGCATTCAGTACCGCTCCGGTATTGTATTTATTTTCTGATATCCACTGCTTTACAACCTGCTCGCTGTTCTCCGAAGAGAACTTTTCAATTCCCTCCAGTACCGATTCGAGTTCCAGCATCTGCTCCGGCGTTTCGGGAAGCCACCGTTTCCTGATGACTTCCTGGTCGTACGATTCCGGCGCTCTGAAAAAGAAATCGGTTTCACTCCAGATATCCCTGACGAAGTTCACCCGCTCCTTTACCATCCCCACAATTGTTTCGAGATCGCCGATATCGTGATGATGTCCCTGTGCCCTGAGGTAATCCCTGAACTCCAGTGCAAGCTGATTATTGCTTCTCTTCCTGAGCCAGCTGTGGTTGAACCATTTTGCTTTTTCCGGATCAAACCGGGAACCGGATTTATGAACTCTTTCGATTGAAAATTCATTAATAAGCTCATCCATGCTGAATATCTCCTGTTCCGTTCCGGGATTCCATCCCAGCAGTGCAAGCATGTTTATAAAAGCCTCCGGGTAATACCCCTCTTCCCTGTAGCCTTTGGCAGTCTCCCCATACGGCCAGTAGAGAGGGAATACGGGAAATCCCATCTTGTCGCCGTCACGTTTGCTCAGCTTGCCTTTTCCATCAGGCTTGAGCAGGAGGGGGAGATGCGCAAAGAGCGGAGCCTTCCATCCGAACGAACGGTACAGTATGAAATGAAGCGGCAGCGACGGAAGCCATTCCTCACCGCGGATAACATGGCTAATCTCCATAAGATGATCGTCAACAAGGTGTGCAAGATGATATGTGGGCATCCCGTCAGCTTTAAAAAGAACCTTGTCATCAAGAGTGCCGGTATTGACAACTATATGCCCCCTGATCAGATCTTCGAAATGAATATCTTCATTCACCGGCATCTTGTACCTGATCACATAGGGTTCGCCTTTTTCGATCAGCATTTTCCATTGTGATTCAGGCATTGACAGGGAATTGCGCAGCCTCTCTCTGATCGATGAATTATAGATGAAGGTCCTTCCCTCCTTCTCCGCATTTTTCCTGAGGGCCTCAAGCTCTTCAGTTGTATCAAAGGCATAGTATGCATCTCCCTTATCTGCAAGGATATCAGCATATTGCCTGTAAATATGCTTTCTGTCACTTTGACGGTACGGACCATAATTTCCACCTTCATTAATGCCTTCATCCACTTCTATTCCGCACCATTTCAGCGAATCCATAATATACTCTTCCGCTCCCTCAACGAATCTCACAAGGTCGGTGTCCTCAATCCGGAGAATGAAAACGCCATTGTTCTTTTTAGCAAAAAGGTAATTATACAAAGCAGTCCTGACCCCGCCAATGTGAAGCGGACCTGTCGGACTTGGAGCAAAACGCACCCTGACCTGCTGCATGTTATGTAAATATGGTTAATACCCTGCAAAGATAGGTAAACCATTATATATATTAAGAGCATGGCATTAGTCAGGTTTTGTTAAGGTTTAATTGTATTAACTTTGCATTGTATCTGAATCACATAAAGTCCAAAGGAGACGCACATGAAAAAGATGAAAGCTCTTGTAAAAGCCCGCCCCGAAAGGGGATTATGGATGCAGGAAGTACCTGTACCGGAACCCGGGGTCAACGATGTTATCATCAAGGTAAAAAAATCAGCAATCTGCGGCACTGATCTGCATATTTACAAGTGGGATGAGTGGTCGAAGAAAACAATAAAAACACCCATGGTGATAGGGCATGAATACATGGGTTATATCGACAGGATTGGTGCCGGGGTGGTAAATTTAAAGCCCGGCGACCGCGTAACGGGTGAAGGGCATCTTGCATGCGGGCACTGCCGGAACTGCCGGAGGGGAAAGGAACATGTATGTGAGAATAGTGTGGGAATCGGCGTTCATATTGACGGATCATTTGCGGAGTATGTCAGGGTGCCTGCGCTTAACGTGGTGCCACTCGACAAAAGGATACCAGATGAATGGGCCGCAATAATGGATCCGTTTGGAAATGCCACGCATACAGCGCTTTCATTCCCTCTCCTTGGTGAAGACGTGCTGGTGACGGGAGCCGGCCTCATAGGAAGCATGGCCATTGCTATTGCCAGGTACGCAGGAGCAAGATTTATAGTAGCGAGCGACCTCAGCGACTACCGCCTTGAAATAGCAAGGAAAATGGGAGCAACACTTACAGTTAATCCTTCAAAGGGTGAAAAAGTTGCAGATGCTGTCAGAAAGCTGGGGATGAGAGGATTTGATGTGGGCCTTGAAATGTCGGGCTCTCCAAAGGCATTTATTGAGATGATCAGCAACATGTATAACGGATCAGGCATTTCGCTGCTTGGAATATTGCCTTCCGATTTTAATGTTCCCTGGAGCGATATAATCTTCAAGGCTATTACCCTGAAGGGCATTTACGGAAGAGAGATGTGGGAAACCTGGTACAAAATGGAAATGATGATCATCGGTGGAATTGACCTGGATCCGGTTATAACACACCGCTTCCATATTGATGATTTTCAGAAAGGTTTCGATATCATGGAAGAAGGAAACTGTGGTAAAGTAATTCTCAACTGGGAATAAAATCAGAAGATGGGTGTTTTGACTTTGAAAAATTACATATCTTGGAAGGTAAGGTTTTACTAATACGATTTGTATATGTCAGCTTTTGGTCTTTATGAGGATAGAATCAGAGATTTTGATTGGTCCATTGCCGAAGAGGAGCTTGAGTACCGGGATGGTAATATAATAAATATAGGATGGTATTGTTCAGACCGGATCTGTTTAAAAGGGAAAGCCGGCAAAGCCGCTCTTATTTATGAAGGATTCGGAGGGATCAAAAAAAAATATACATTTAATGATATCAGACTGGCAGGAAATACTATTGGTAATTTCCTTCGTGAACTTGGAATTAACAGTGAAGACAGGGTCTGCCTGTTTATGGACAGGATCCCTGAATTATATTTATCATTTCTTGGTGTCCTTAAGATAGGCGCCATAGTACAGCCGCTTTTTTCCGCCTTTGGTGATGAATCACTTTTTATCAGGCTTGAGAATGCACAAACAAGAGCAATTATAACCCAGAGCAAACATTTATCAAAAGTCCGTAAGATCCGGGACAGGCTCCCGTATCTTGAGTTTATAATCATTGTTGACCACATCAGTACCAGGAACCTTGAAAACGGTGAAATTGCTTTCAGCCTCAACGATTCGACACCTGTTGAAAATCTTGAAATATTTCCTTCAGTTGCTGAATCACCTTCTGTATTGCACTATACATCAGGAACAACCGGACAGCCAAAAGGAGTAAAGCATGTTCATTATTCACTCATCGCACAGTATCTTACCACTAAATGGGTGCTCGATTTGCAGGATAATGATATATACTGGTGCACGGCAGACCCGGGATGGGTGACAGGCACCTCGTATGGCATAATCGGACCATGGTGCCTCGGGGTTACCCAGTGTGTATTTGATGCAGGATTTTCAGCACAGGCGTGGTATAAATTCATTTATGATAATAAAATCACCGTCTGGTATTCGGCTCCGACAGCAATAAGATCGCTAATGAGAGCAGGCGATGAAATTGTTCGTGAATTTGACCTCACAAGCCTGCGTCATCTTGCCAGTGTCGGAGAGCCGTTGAATTCAGAAGCGGTGATCTGGTCCATAAAAATGTTTGGAAAGCCTTTTCATGATACATTCTGGCAGACTGAAACAGGTTGTATAATGATAACCAATTTCCCGGGGATGAAAGTCAAACCCGGATCTATGGGTAAACCTTTCCCCGGAATTACAGGAGTGGTCCTTGATCCGAAAAGATTTGAACCGATAACAGAACCGGGGAAAATCGGACTTATTGCATTTCGCCCGGGGTGGCCGTCAATGATGAGAAATTACTGGAATAATGAAGAGAAATATAAGGAAAAGTTTGTCAGCGGATGGTATCTTTCCGGCGACAGGGCAACCATTGATAATGAAGGATATTTCTGGTTCATCGGACGTGATGATGATGTTATCAATACCGGCGGACACCTGGTAAGTCCGTTTGAAGTGGAATCTGCCCTGCTGGAACATCCTGCAGTAGGAGAATCAGCGGTAGTTGCCAAACCCGATGAAATAAACATGGAAGTGGTTAAAGCTTTTATAACTCTTAAACAGGGATTCACTCCCAGCCCTGATCTTGAACTGGAAATAATGAATTTCATAAGAAAAAAGCTGTCTCCCCTTGCAATGCCGCAGGCTGTTGAATTTATGGATAAGCTCCCGAAAACGCGGAGCGGTAAAATAATGAGAAGATTATTGCATGCAAAGGAATGGGGAGAGGAAATCGGGGATATTTCCACTCTTGAAAATGATTAATTCAAATACAAAACCTAATTGCTTAATGAATATGGAAGATATTAAAGAACTTGTCAGGAATTATGTTATTCGTGAATACCTGGAAGAAGGTGAGGAAATTACTTATGACTCACCCCTGATCTCCAGCGGATATGTGGATTCCTTTTCAATGGTCTCCCTGCTGGTTTTTCTGGAAAATAAATTCAAAATCAAAATACCTCCGGAAAAAGCTACTCCTGAAGCGTTTGATTCAGTAAATAAAATTGTTGAACTGGTGAATAAGTATATAAATAAATAATGACCATCGGTTATGATTAACAATAAGATTCGTTTTGCGTTAAGCAACCCCCATCCCGACCTTCCCCCACGGGGGAAGGAGCTTTGTACCAGCTTTTCCCCCTTGGGGGAAACGGGAAAGGGGGTAATTTAACTCAACAACTAAACTATTAATTATCAAGATTATATATAGATGTTCTTATTTAAATATTGAATGGTGATAGTCATTAAATAAATAACCTCAATTATGAGCTACAGCAATAAGGTAAAAGATTTTTACAGGCATCAGCTGTCAGAGATTCAGAATGCAGGCATTTATAAGGAAGAAAGGTTTATTCATTCTTCCCAGGCAGCTGATATCGAAGTGGAATTTCCTTCGGGAGCCAGTGTCAGGAAAGTAATCAACATGTGTTCTAACAACTATCTTGGATTATCAAGTCATCCTGAGGTGCTTAAGGCTGCTCATGAAGGGCTTGAAAAAAGAGGCTACGGTATGTCGTCTGTTCGCTTTATCTGCGGGACCCAGGATATTCACAGGGAACTTGAAAACAGGGTTACTGAGTTTCTTGGCACCGAGGACACAATCCTTTTCCCTTCATGCATGGATGCAAATGCAGGAGTCTTTGAAGCTATTCTTACAAGCGAGGATATAATGATATCTGACAGGCTTGTCCATGCATCGATAATCGACGGTATGAGATTATGCAGCGCCCAGCATGATACTTTTAAACATTCCAACATGGAGCACCTTGAAGAGAAGCTCCAGCTTCATGCTGATAAAAGGATCAAGCTGGTAATAACCGACGGAGTATTCTCAATGGATGGCGACCTGGCAAAGCTTGACGAAATGGTACAGCTTTGTGAAAAATATGATGCCATGATCCTTGTTGATGATTCTCACTCTTCAGGTTTTATTGGCAGAACAGGACGTGGAACGCATGAATATTTCAACGCGATCGGTAAAATTGATATTATTACCACCACATTTGGTAAAGCACTTGGCGGTGCTTCCGGGGGATGTGTATCCGGCAGAAAGGAAATAGTCCAGCTATGCAGGCAGAGAGCCCGTCCATATCTGTTCTCCAATACAATATCACCGGTAATTATCGCAGGAGTGCTGAAGGTTTTTGATATCCTTTCTTCAAGCACCGAAAGGCGTGATAAGCTGGAAATAAATGCTGCCTGGTGGAGAAAAGGACTGACTGAGGCAGGATTTATTATAAAGGAAGGAAACAGCCCTATTGTTCCTGTTATGCTGTTCAATGCAAAACTATCCCAGGATTTTTCAAAAGATCTCTACAACGAAGGTATATATGCTATCGGATTTTTCTTCCCGGTGGTTCCGAACGGACAAGCAAGAATAAGAACACAGATCTCGGCCGGACACGAGATGCATCACCTTGAAAAAGCATTGAATGCCTTTATTAAAGTCGGCAAAAAATATGAGATCCTGGGCCTGACAAAAGAACAGATCACCGCAAAATACGGAATGTAAAAAAATACATGTATACTGCTTTTAAAGATCATCTTGCAAACCAGCTTAAGGAAATAGAAGAGGCCGGTCTTTTTAAAAACGAACGTGTTATTATTTCACCTCAGGGAGCTGAGATTGAACTTGATACAGGTCAGAAAGTACTGAATTTCTGCTCCAATAATTATCTTGGCCTTTCAAATAATCCGGATCTTATCGAAGCAGCAAAAAGAGCTCTCGACGATCATGGTTATGGAATGTCATCTGTACGCTTCATCTGCGGAACAACCGATCTCCATAAGATGCTCGAAAGAAAAATAGCGGGTTTTTTTAATACCGAAGATACTATCCTGTATGCAGCATGCTTTGATGCCAACGGAGGTGTGTTTGAACCCCTTCTTACAAGCGAAGATGCCATAATTTCCGATGCATTGAACCATGCTTCAATAATTGACGGCGTCAGGCTCTGTAAAGCCCAGCGCTACAGGTACGAAAATGCCGATATGGAAGATCTTGAAACTCAACTGCAGCTGGCTCAGGAACAAAAATTCCGCCTGATTGTCACAGACGGCGTTTTTTCTATGGACGGGAATGTCGCTCCCCTGAAAAAAATTGTTGAGCTGGCAAATCTTTATAATGCAATGGTTATGGTCGATGAATCCCATTCTGCAGGAGTAGTCGGCGAAACAGGCAGGGGCGTAACCGAATTATACGATATCATGGGACAGGTGGAGATCATAACAGGAACTCTTGGAAAGGCATTTGGCGGCGCAATAGGCGGATTCACAACCGGCAAAAAGGAGATTATCGAGTTTCTCCGGCAACGGTCACGTCCATATCTTTTCTCAAATTCCATCCCTCCGCTCGTTGCAGCTGCCGGAATAAAATTGGTCGATATGATGACCAAAACCAACACACTCCAGGACAAGCTTCACAGGAACTCAGAGTACTTCATCAGCAGAATGACAAGTCTCGGTTTTGACATCAAACCAACCAAATCGGCAATCTGTGCTGTTATGCTTTATGATGCAAGGCTATCCCAGGAATTTGCTGCAAAGCTTCTTGATGAGGGGATCTATGTAATCGGATTCTATTATCCTGTCGTTCCAAAAGGACAGGCTCGAATAAGAGTTCAGCTTTCAGCAGCACATGAAAAAGAACATCTGGATAAAGCTATCGGGGCATTCGGGAAGATAGGAAAAGAATTAGGTGTCTTAAAGAAGTAGATCAGAATATTCCTTATGGGAAATATTGAAACAGAATGTCCTCTTTGCGGTGGTAAAGCCATTTTAAAACATAATGAATACCCCGGTTACCAGAAACCAAATACCTACAGGATATATCACTGTACAGTATGCAACACTGCTTTTTCTTTACCCGGGGAAGACAGCTCTGTAATTTATGAAAATATTTATAAAAACGGGGACAGGGTCCCCGGATACGGCCGGTACTGGAGGTATGCAAGGATTATAAAGAAAGTATCAAGACCTTTGGATTACCTCGCAGAGAGCCACGAAGATTACTGGAGCGTCAGGGAAGCCCTGGCAATGTATGCAGCTGACAAAACATCAGCAAAGATCCTGGAAATAGGCAGTGGTTTGGGTTATTTGACTTATTCATTAATTGAGGCAGGCTATAATGTCACAGGTATGGATGTGTCTCAGACAGCAGTCAGCCGGGCAATTAAAAATTTTGGCGACCATTATATCTGCGGCGATTTATTTGAATATTCAAGGCTTGCCCCTGAATCAATCGATATAGTAATACTAACTGAAGTAGTTGAACACGTAAGTAATCCCCTGGAATTTATTAAATCAATAGTGAAGCTGCTTAAGCCCGGCGGCAGGACCATAATTACAACTCCAAACAAATCGTTTTATCCGCGGGAAGTGATTTGGGCTTCGGATCTTCCCCCTGTTCATTGCTGGTGGCTGAGCGAGGATTCAATGAATTTTATCGCCCGAAAGCTTGATGTCAATATCAGCTTCATAAACTTCCGGAATTATTACAAAATGAACTATCAGATAATTGGTACGCGTTCATTGCTGGAAAACCGTCTGCCGGAACCTTTCTTTGACAGTGAAGGAGTGTTGATTAAAAAGAGCAGGCCGGAAAGCAGGTTAAAAACCTATATACAATTGATTTTGATTAAATTACCCATTCTGCACAAAGTGGCCGGAAACATGAGGAGATTCTTTAAAAAGGTTTACGGAAAATCAAGAGAATTGTTTAGTTCCGGTGCTATTGTGTGTAAAGACAGAGGACATATATTATGTGCTGTAATGCAAAAACCATAATTTGAATAAAATCCCTTATAATAAATGAAAACGATTGACAGGTTCCGGAAAATTAAAAATAAAATCTTAAACCCTGTTAAAGAAGTCAGGGCAAAAGATGCCACAGATGATCTTGATAAGTTAGGCAGGATCTACGGAACTGATAAAATAGGAACTCACTACTATACACCTCATTATCAGTTGCATTTTGACAGATTCAGGGATAAGAAGGTAAATCTGCTCGAAATCGGTGTCGGAGGTTATGAAAAACCCTTTTCAGGTGGAAAATCATTAAAAATGTGGAAGAAGTATTTCCCGTTCGGGAATATATATTCCATTGATATTTACGATAAATCTGCTCTTCAGGAAGAAAGAATAAAGATTTTTCAGGGAAGCCAGGTCGATAAAGACTTTCTTAACAAGGTTTGTGAAGAAACAGGTCCACTGGACATTATTATTGACGACGGCAGCCATTTGAATGAACACGTTATTGAATCATTCAGGATCCTGTTCCCGAAACTGAATGAAGGAGGAATATATGTTATTGAAGATACCAATACATCCTACTGGCCGGAATATGGAGGTGACAGCAGCAACCTTGACAATCCTGCCACATCAATGAATTTTTTCAAGAAGCTGACCGATTGTCTGAATCACAGGGAATTTCTAATATCAGGCTATCAGCCAACATATTTTGACGAGAATATTGTTTCAATTCACTTTTATCACAATATCATCTTTATTTATAAGGATAAGAATGATGAAAAATCAAATATTCCCAGATCATCCGCACTTGGATGAGCCGCAGTCCTTGCAGATCAGGCACCCCTCCTCGTAAACGAGGTTATGAGAACCGCATTCGCATTTTCCCTTGGCTTTGGTACCATTCGGGATGTATTTTTTAAGAGCGCGTTCCACCCCATTCTTCCAGTTATTGATAGATTCACTGTCGAGGTTCAGCGACTGGACAAGATTCACTACATCGGCTATAGGCATCTCGTGGCGAAGCACCCCGGAAATAAGCTTGGCATAATTCCAGAATTCGGGTTGAAAAGTGTGTGACAGTCCGCCAATGATCTTCTTGTATCCGTATTTGTCGGTATACTGGAAATCATACCTGGTCTTGCCCTCTTCATTCCTGGTTTTTATTATCTGGCCTTTTACTATGCTTCTCGGTATAGGGAATATTTCTTCGTCGGCTATACCGGTGAATATCTCGTATGGTTTCCCGTCTTTGAGACCGACGAATGCCACCCATTTTTCTTCGTTTATATTGAACCTGATAACATCACATTCCAGCACCTTCGGGCGTTTCGGCCTCTCCCTGGTGGTTTCTGGTTTACCGGTGATAAGAACCCCATCCCTGGAGCCGTCTCGATATACTGTTGCTCCCTTGCATCCCGATTTCCAGGCTGTCATATAAAGGTTGCTCACCAGATCTTCCTTAACATCAGCGGGCAGGTTAATCGTTACGCTTATGGAGTGATCGACCCACTTCTGGATAGCGCCCTGCATTTTTACCTTGGCTATCCAGTCGACATCATTGGCCGCAGCCTTGTAATAAGGCGACTTTGCTATTATCTCGCCGATCTCCTGGTCATTCATCTGCTTGAGTTCATCGGGATTATAGCCGTTTAACCTGAGCCATTCGACAAACTTATGGTGGAAAACGTAGAACTCTTCCCATGAATCACCTACCTCATCCCGGAATGTGACCGTCACATCCTTGTCATTGGGATTCACTTTCCTTCTGCGTTTATAGAAGACAGAGAAGATAGGTTCTATTCCTGATGTTGTCTGTGTCATCAGGCTGGTCGTTCCTGTGGGGGCTATTGTAAGAAGGGCAATATTACGCCGCCCGAATTTAACCATGTTGTTGTACATCACAGGGTCGGCCTCCTTCATCCTTAAAATGAACGGATTGTTTTTTTCGCGTTCTGCGTCGAATATTGTGAACGGACCTCTTTCCTTAGCAAGGTATGTGGATGATTTGTATGCTTCCAGGGCCAGTGTCTTATGGACTTCGACCGAAAAACTTGTTGCCTCCTCGCTTCCGTAGCGCAGTCCGAGTGCTGCAAGCATGTCCCCTTCGGCTGTGATCCCTATTCCTGTTCTCCTTCCTTCCTGGGATTTTCTCTTTATATTCGTCCAGAGGTTTCTCTCAACTATTTTTAGCTCATCGGGCTCAGGGTCGGCCTCTATTTTTGCAAGGATTGAATCAATTTTTTCAATCTCGAGATCGATGATGTCATCCATCATCCTCTGAGCCAGGCCGACATGTTCCCTGTACAATTCAAAGTCAAATTCAGCCTGCTGTGTAAATGGATTATTTACATAGCTGTAAAGGTTGATGGCAAGAAGCCTGCAGCTGTCGTACGGGCAGAGGGGTATTTCGCCGCACGGATTTGTTGAGACTGTTGCAAAACCAAGGTCGGCATAACAGTCAGGGACGCTCTCCCTTATTATGGTATCCCAGAATAGAACACCCGGTTCTGCTGATTTCCAGGCGTTGTGTATAATCTTTTTCCAGAGCTGGTTTGCATCGATGTCGTTAATGAATTTCGGTTTATCGGAAATAATGGGATACTGCTGCCGGAAAACTTTATTTTCTTCAACGGCATTCATAAATTCATCGGTGATCTTTACCGAGACATTTGCGCCGGTTACTTTTCCGCTCTCCAGCTTTGCATCAATGAATGTAGCCGAATCCGGATGCTTTATTGATATTGAAAGCATCAGCGCTCCGCGTCTTCCGTCCTGTGCAACTTCGCGGGTCGAGTTGGAATAACGTTCCATGAACGGAACGACGCCGGTTGATGTGAGGGCGCTGTTCAGCACAGGGGTCCCTTGCGGACGGATGTGCGACAGATCATGACCGACGCCTCCGCGTCGTTTCATCAGCTGCACCTGTTCCTGATCGATCTTCATTATGCCGCCGTATGAATCAGACGATCCGTCGTTGCCGATCACAAAGCAGTTTGAAAGGGAAGCAATCTGGTAGTCATTGCCGATACCCGTCATCGGGCCGCCCTGGGGAACTATGTACCTGAAATCCCTGAGAACATCATATATAAGATCTTCCGGGAGCGGATTTTTATATTTCAGCTCTATCCTGTGGATCTCCCTTGCCAGGCGGCGATGCATGTCGTCAGGGGTCTTTTCATACATGTTGCCGAAAGAATCTTTAAGTGCATACTTGTTTGCCCATACCCTGGCCGCAAGCTCATCGCCCCTGAAGTACTCAATACTTGCGGTTACGGCTTCATCATGAGAATAAATAACCTTCCTGCTCTCCTGCTTTACCGGTTTCGATATTTCCTTCGTCTCAACGTTATTCTGAGCTCCGGCTGCCTCCTGTTCATCTTTCGATTTCTCAGATGCAATAACTGATTCCTGGACAAAAAGATCTCCCATGTTCGATTCGATATTCTGTTATTCCCTGATTATAATAGGATTAAACGACCACTGATTTTGATAGCGGGTAGTTGCTAAATTAGACAAGCGTTAAGCACGATGCAAGTCAAAAATTTTAAGTTTATCAACATTTGATGGTAGAGTTATTAACTATTTCTTTTCTGCTGATTTTCAATAGTTTATGATTTTACTTTTTCTTTTGGATCAATTGATCAAAGTAAAGTGATTAATAATCTGCTTATTAAAAAAATTGCAAATTGAAACCTTTCACCCGTGAAAATAAAAAACCCCGGAGAGATTTTCCGGGGTTTTGGATTTTTGCCGGATTATTAGTTGAACAGATATTTAAGTCCCAGCTGAATACCCCATGTTCCTGCAACAGAGCTTGGGTCCTGGAAGGATTTTGTGACATATTCTCCTCCGATCTGCCTCATGCTGACAATCATTCTGCCGGTAGCGGCATCTCTTCCGGTCCTGATGAGGGGAGATGTTGTAACCACGCTCTGGTTAAGGCCCCAGCTTGAACTCAACAGGTTCATGAAGTTGATGACATCAACGGTGAACTGCAGCTTGTTCTCCTGCTCTTTCACCTTTAGCTTGAACTCTTGCATGAAACGCATGTCAAGACGGCTCTGCCACGGCCTGTAAGCACCATTCCTGAGCATGAATTCGCCTTCATGCTTGCTCAGGTAAGGATCCTGGGCTGCGAATGCAAAGTAAGCATCGGCATCAGCCTGCGAGGTCCAGATGAAGTCGTCCTGCTCTGCCGGAATATACATCAGTTCATGGGTCGATGTTCCGTCTCCGTTTGCATCACCGCTGTAGATGTATGAATAAGCATCACCCTGATATCCGTTGAAGAAGAATGACAATGCCGAAGCAAAATACTTGGCATATTCAATAGTATAGCTCAGCGAGACAACCATCCTGTGAGGAGTGTTATTGTAGGAAAGACCAAGCTCATCAGAGTTAAGTTCACGGGTGATCTGCCTGTACTGCCATGCCGAGAACGGATCAGACCCTGATTTTCCCGTAACTTCCTCGCTCCAGCTTCTTGAGTAACCGATCATCCCTGCAAATCCGTACACCATCGGAAGGTCAAGCTGGGCAGATATAGCATAGCCCTGGCCCTTATTCGTGTTTCTCATTATTACCACATCAGTGTAAGCATGGTAATCTGCCGGAACGGTGCTGTATGTTATATACTTGGTGGCATTTGTATTGTTTGACCAGTAGGGCAGTGTTTGATCACCAACCACATAGGTTCCGGCTGCCGGCTGGAGGTTGATGTTTTCAAACTGTATCGCGTTGATGTCCTTGGTGTAAACTCCTTCAAGGGTAAGCCCCATGTCGAGCGGGAGCTTGAAATCAAAGCCAAGGCTTGTGCGCCATACCTGGGGCAGTTCAAAATCCTTGTCAATTGCAGCGATCCTTCCTCCGGCAACGTTCGACTGCGGGAAGATATCGGTAATGGCACCGTTGCTCAGAAGCTGGGTTGCATCCGGTTCGAACGGGATCCTTGACAGCTGAGTCCTGCTGGCTGCACCGCCTGATGCACTTATAACAAGCTGGTACTGGATCATACCGCTGTTCGTGGGCTGGTTGGTGAACCATACAAACGGGATACGGCCTGTAAAAATACCTGTACCGCCGCGGATCTTGAGGAATTTGTCGTTGAAAACATCATAGGAAAATCCGAGACGCGGTGACCAGAGGACCTTGGCCGTGGGCCATGTTGAAAGATCAACTTCTTCGCCTTCGGCAAATGTAAGCCCGTTAAGTGCAGGGTTGTCAAGAGCTCCGTCAAGGTACATTGGCAGGTCAATACGGACACCGCCCGTAACCTTAAGGTTGTCAAGCACGCTGTACTCATCCTGCAGATAAGTTGAGAACTGTCCGAATGAGAGTTCTGCGACCGGAGTTGTGAAATTGTTTATCGGGTAAGTGTATGCGAAAGCTATGGGGTCATGATTGTCGTTGTATGTACCGTCAACGCCTGCGCCACTTATATATCTTTCAAATGAAGCAAGGTCCTGGAACCTGTAATATGCCGATCCCTGTCTCAGGTAACTGTTTGCAAAATACTGGTGTTCATATGATAAACCAAACGTCAGGTTATGTTTATCAAGCTGATAGGTCACATTATCAGTAAGAATCAGAGTGTTGTTGTCAACGCGGTTCTTGTATGTGAAAAGCTCATAACCTGCCGACATCTGTACATCACCCACTGCTGCGTTTCCGAACATAATATCAACGAAAGGAAATACTTCGCTGTCGCTTGCACGCGGCTGCTTGTATATTGTGTATGCTACAAGGAACTTGTTTGAAATCTCGCCGAAGCGGCTGTTCAGTTCACCCGTTATTGAATGAAGTTTATTTGAGTTGAAATACTGGGCGTTTTCAAACGACATACCACCTGTGCGGCTGTGACGCGCTGTTGAAATTGAAGGTCTTGCGTCACCACTGCTGCTCGGTCTCGAAACGTTTGAGCTCTCGGAGAAGTTATAGCGGATAGTGAATTTGTGATCCTTGCTTATGTTCCAGTCGAGCTTGAGAAGGATCTTGTTGTTCTTTTCATTGTCCCCGCCCCAGCTTTCATAAGGCCCTGTTTCATACCCGAAATTATCCAAAAGCACCTGTGAAAACCTCTGGAGGCTGTCAGCGGTAACTCTTGTATTAACATTCAGGTCTGTTATAGGATCCCTGCCGGGAGCAAGCGCCAGGAGGGTGTTGCCCGGGGTGAGGGTATTCTCTTTTTCACCGCTCAGGAAGAAGAAGAGTTTGTTCTTGATAATCGGACCGCCCAGGGTGAAGCCATATGCCTGTTTTGCAGACTCGGATACTGTAAGTTCAGTATCGCGGATCTTTTTCCCGCTGAAGCTCTGGTCCCTGTAAAATCCGTAAACAGATCCCCTGAAGGTGTTGGTTCCGCTTTTGGTAATGGCATTGACCCCTGCGCCTGTGAAATTCGACTGACGTACGTCGAAGGGAGCAATGGCCACCTGTATCTCCTCTATTGATTCCATTGAGATAGGCTCGCCTGAAACACCGGGCATATTGGTTCCCGACAACCCGAAGTTATTGTTAAAGTTTGCGCCATCAACAGTAACGTTCGTGTTATAGGCTTCGCGGCCAACATACGAGCCGCCTCCGGTTGAATAAGGAGAAAGCTTTGTATAGTCACCAAGGCTTCGGTTCAGCGAAGGGATAAGAATCATATCCTGCTTGTTGATGTTTGAGCTGGCACCCATTTTCTCCGTATTGAAGGCGCTGGGCTTGGTTCCTACAACAACTACCTCATTGAGCTCCGTGCTTGATTCAGTAAGACCGGTATTGAGAGTGAAAGTCTCACCCAGCAGAAGGTTTACGTCAGTGAAGGTCTTCTTTGAGAATCCTATAAAGGATACTTCAATTTTATAGGGACCGCCGGGACGCATACCCTGGATTGAGAACAATCCCTGGTTGTTGGCCGTTGCGCCATAAATTGATCCCGAAGGCACATGTGTTGCGACAATCGATGCTCCTGCAAGGGCTTCTCCCTGTGCATCAGCGATCTTGCCGCTCATCGATGATGTTGTCGATCCCTGTCCGAACAACCCGACAGAGACGAACATGAACAGCATCATCGCAAATGTCTGTTTTAATAGTTTCATCATAGAAATAGGATTAAGGATTAATAATATTTTCACAAGAATATCGTATTTAACTGATACCCTGATAACAAAAATATTACGATTCAGTTAAATCAGGGTTTGCAATTTACTTCTCTTTGAAGGATGTTACTGAATTTTAAAAAAGATAGTTGTCAACAAATTATGAGCATGTTTTGTTAACATCTTTTCAGGTGATTCCCTGCATGATTTTATGGGTGGCTCCGGCGTTTTCAGCTACATATTTTTTTGCAGTTTCTGCTGAACGCCTGTAGGTATCTTCATCATTTAAAAGAGTCTCCATAATTTTCTCAAAACTGCCATGGTCACTGAACGAAAATGCCCCTCCCAGCTTTATCATCTCAACTGCTTCCCGGAACTTCCGGTGCACGGGTCCGAAAATAACAGGGATTCCCCAGCATGCAGGCTCAAGTATATTATGGATCCCCCTTCCGAATCCGCCTCCTACAGCAGCAATGGCAGCATACCTGTATGCCGATGAGAGCATTCCAATATTGTCGATGATCATTACTCTTGCATCCGACTCATTTTCAGTGTACTCAGAAAACTTAACATATTTGACCCTGAGAAGCCTGGTGAGCCGTTCAATATTTCCGGGATCGATCTCATGAGGGGCAAAGATCC
The DNA here is from genome assembly GCA_041303415.1 of Bacteroidales bacterium. Classification (GTDB taxonomy): domain Bacteria; phylum Bacteroidota; class Bacteroidia; order Bacteroidales; family VadinHA17; genus LD21. The sequence goes on along the minus strand of JBFYPG010000191.1, from coordinate 11,694 downwards.
ATTTCATTCGCCCCGGATTACTGTTGATGTACCCGGTTATTATCTCTTCATCCTGCCTCCAGCTGCTTCCCGCAAGGAACAGCTTTTCACTCCCGCGGAAGTGTTCAATCTGCTCAATGCCCCTGGCGCCTCCTGCTATCTCCACCACCCTGTCGAACCTTGTATCGCCTGCAACAGTTACATTCTGTAATCCGATCCTTCCCAGCAGTTCAAGGGAGCTCTGATCCTGGACAAAGAACCATGTGAAATTATCAAGTATCCTGCGGAAAAAACTCCCGTACCATTTGAAGAAATGCTGATCGCTGCTGAAAATACCGGAGATCAGGTATAACGGTGTCTTCCTCTCTCCAAGCAGCGATAAATAGTTATACCAGAATTCATATTTGACAAATATCACTACCGCCGGATCGACCATTTTTATGAATCGCCCCGCATTGACAGGAGTATCAGGAGGCAGATAGCAGATAATATCGGCCATCCGGTAATTCTTCCTTACCTCATAGCCTGACGGCGAGAAGAAAGTAAGAACGATCTTCACGTGCGGCTTCTCTTTTTTTATCGCCTCAATTACCGGTCTCCCCTGTTCAAACTCCCCCAGTGATGCACAGTGCACCCATACATATCTCTCCCCTGCACTTATTTTGCTCCTGAGAATCTCAAACCAGTTTCTGTTTCCTTCCCTCCAGAGATTTATCCTCCTGTTAAAAGGGGATAACAGATCAGCCATTCCGGTGAGCAGGTATATACCTATATTATATAGTGCTGACATTTTTTAAAATCAGAGGTTACAAATGTAAACAAAAAGGCGTAACGGCGCAACGGCGTAACGGCGCAAAGGTGCAATGGCATTAAGGCATTACGGCGTTAGGGCGTTAAGGCTTTCAGATCAAACGTCCTAATGCCCTAATACCCTAAAGCCCTATTGCCCTAAAGCCCTATTGCCCTATTGCCCTAAAGCCCTAATGCCTTATTAGTAAATTCCTGCTATTTTTGTACAATATTAATACCCCCGCCATGATACGCCTGGTCGCCCTGATCATATCAATCGTCCTGCAGATAATCGCAGCTTCAGTCGCCCTCGGATTCATAAAAATGACAAAATACAGGCTCTCCTGGATCCTGCTCTCGCTGTCATTTGTCTTTATGGCAGTAAGGAAGATCATCCAGCTTTTTGAGTATTTCAGGGGAACGCCCTCCTACACATGGCAGATGATCGATGAGTGGATCGGAGTACTTGTTTCATTCATGATAATCGTAGGGGTGGTTCTCATACGCGAAATTTTCTATTCACTGAAAAGAGCTGAAATTGACAGGCTTAGAACAGAAAGAAGGGTTTTAAATGCAATTATAAACACTGAGGAAAATGAAAGAAGGCGTTTTGCAAAGGATCTTCACGACGGCCTCGGTCCTATACTTTCCACTGTAAAAATGTCAATATCCTCGTTGAATGACAAAGTGAAGGACCCTGCCGGCACAGATATCCTCAACAATACAAACTATCTGGTAATGGAGGCGCTCAATGCGATAAAGGATGTGTCAAACAACCTCAGCCCCCATGTGCTTTCAAATTTCGGACTGGCCAGTGCGATCAGCGCCTTTACGACAAAGATCAGCCAGACAGGAGCTGTTGAGATCGATTTCAAATCAAACATGGAGAACCAGCGTCTTGAAAATGACAAGGAAGTAGTAATATATCGCGCTGTCTGTGAATTAATTAACAATTCAATCCGCCATTCGGGAGCATCCCGGATAGAGATAGAGCTTCATAAGCACGAAAAATTTATTACCTTGCAGTACTCTGATAACGGCAGGGGCTTTGATACATCAGCGCTCAGCAGGGAAGATAACAAGGGTATGGGGCTTTCCAACATTGAGACGCGCGTGAAATCGGTTGAAGGAGTCTTCATCCTTGAAAGTTCTGCCGGAAAGGGGACTACAGCACTGATCAAGGTAATTGATGAAAACTCGTAAATGAAGAAAATCCAGATCATAATAGCCGATGATCATCAGCTCTTCAGGAACGGGCTGAAGATACTGCTAAGCTCTTTCCCGGAATTTGAAGTCACAGGAGAGGCTTCCAATGGCGAAGATTTCCTGAAGCTGCTTAAAACAACCCCGGCCGACATTGCCCTGATGGATATCAACATGCCGGAGATGGACGGGATCGAAGCAACAAGGAGAGGCCTGAAGATATGTCCTTCGATAAGCATCATCGCCCTGTCAATGTATGGCGAGGAAGAATATTATTACAAGATGGTGGATTCGGGAGCAAAAGGATTCCTGCTTAAGGATTCTGACATCGCGGAGGTCAGGGAGGCAATCCTCACGGTAATAAAGGGAGGAAGTTACTTCTCGCAGGAACTCCTTTACCACGTTATCCAGAAGATCAAGCACCGTGAGCTTGAAAGCAAATCAGCCAATCTTTCAAAAAGAGAAAAGGAAGTGCTTCATAAAATTTGTGAAGGCCTCTCCAATCAGGAGATCGCCGATACATTGTTTATCAGCAAAAGGACCGTCGATAAGCACCGGGCAAACCTTCTGGGCAAGACCAATTCAAAAAACACTGCAAGCCTTATACTGTTTGCAATCAAAAATAAATTAATCGAAATCTGATGGCAGAGTCTCACGATCTTGGCAGGAAAGGTGAGGAAGCTGCAGTGGCACATCTTTTAAAAGCCGGCTACAGGATTCTGCGACGCAACTGGAGATCGGGCAGGATCGAAATTGACATCATTGCCGAAAACCGTGATTTTATTGTGTTTGCAGAGGTCAAAACACGCTCCGATGACTTCAGGGAAGATCCCAAGAGTGCCGTGACCAGGGAAAAACAGAGATCAATAATATTCGCAGCTGATAATTATATCAAATGGAATAATATTGATAAGGAGAGCCGTTTTGATGTGATCACCATTATAATGAAAGACGATGTGCCGGAGATCGATCATATTGAAGGTGCATTTTATCCTACACTTAGATAACTTACTATATGATGAAAACACGCATTTTAACTGCTGTCCTTATTGCATCTGCCATAATGCCATTAAGTGCGCAGACGAAGAACACAGCTCCTCAGAAGACAAAACCTGCAGAGGGTTATGTTTTCACTCCCGTTGTTGACCTGAAAGCCACCCCGGTGAAAAACCAGTCGGCCACAGGCACCTGCTGGTGCTTCGCCACTACATCATTCATTGAATCTGAGCTTCTGAGGATGGGCCTGGGAGAATATGACCTGTCGGAAATGTATGTTGTACGACAGAATTACATTGACCGGCTTAAAGATAATTACCTCCGGAGAGGAACCGGCAACACCGGCCCGGGAAGCCTGTCACACGACTGGATGAGAGTCTTTACAGAATATGGTATAGTACCTGATGAAGTATACTCCGGGTTGAACTACGGCTCTCCGACTCATAATCACAGTGAACTTCAGGAATTCATTAATGCTGTCGCTGCTGTACCTGTCAAACGTAAAAATGAAAGCCAACAGTACCAGGAAATCGTAAGTGCAGTTCTCGACACGTATCTCGGAAAATATCCCGGATCATTTACTTACAAAGGTGTGGAGTATTCTCCGAAAACCTTTGCGGCAACCCTGGGAATAAACCCTGATGATTATGTTCAGATAACTTCCTTCACTCACTTTCCGTTCTATTCACAGGGTATTCTTGAAGTGCCCGATAACTGGTCTATGGCCAGATTTTACAATGTACCTCTTGATGAGCTGATAGAGATCATTGATTACTCATTCAGCAACGGATATACTGTTAACTGGGACGGTGATGTGAGCGAGAGCGGATTTTCTCATTCAAACGGATATGCTATACTGCCCTCCCTGCCCTCAGGGGACAAGCCTGTGATGACCGACAGGGCCCGTCTGGAAAGAGCTCCCGGTCAGCAACCTGCAGCCCAGGCATTGCCTGCAGGACCGGGTCCTGAAGTAAATGTCACCCAGGAACTCCGGCAGGCAGGATATGAAAGCTTCACAACAACTGATGATCACCTGATGCACCTTACCGGGATTGTAAAAGACCAGAACGGGACAAAATATTACAAAACAAAAAACTCCTGGGGAACTGAAAGGAACGCTTTCGGCGGATACCTGAACATGTCGGAAAACTATGTTAAAGCCAAGACATTGTTCATCATGGTACATAAGAATTCCATACCTCCCGAGATCAAAACTAAATTGGGTATCTGAAAAATGTCGTGCAGGTCGTGCAGGTCCCTGATCATTAAACGACCTGCAAGACTTGCATGACTGCAAGACTGCATGACTTATTCTATTAAAAGGTTACAGCCGCGGATATCGCTGTTGTCGAGCCTGCCAAGGACCTCAAAGCTTCCGTCTTCATGAAGCTTTCCGAGATCTTCGGTGGAAACGAATGAACATGAATGGATGTTTGCCAGGTCAATTATGTTTATTCCTCCGGTTCTGCCAGGCTCATCGAAAACCGACAGCGGATCATGCGGATCGCGTATCAGTATTTTCATCCATGGAGGAGTGCAGAATATGCCATCGCCTTTCGAGTAGGCCTGGCTTAAAAGCTCTGTCATCCCGTATTCCGAATGGATAGCCTCAACATTAAATGCGCTTTTCAAAACCGAATGCAGCTCCCCTCTTGTGATCTCCTTTCTCCTTCCCTTCATCCCGCCTGTCTCCATAATGATAACACCCTCAAGATCGGGATGGTATTGTTCTGCAAGATCAAGAAGGGCAAAGCTTACACCCATGAGCAGTATCTTCCTTTTTCTATTCTTCGCTGTCATTATGTTCGAAAACATTTCCCGGATGTTATCCCTGTAAAAACCGCTGTCAGCATAAGCGCTCCTCTTTATGATCTCATCCATCATGAAGACAAGCGATGAATTCTGCCTTTCGGTATATGATGGCAGCAGCGCTGCAATGAGATAATCTCCAGGACCTCCGTAGAATAATGAAAAAGCCTTCAGGAAACTCTCCTTATACAGAGAGGGGTCGACAACATAATGCCGGCTGGCAGAGGTTCCGGTTGTACCGCTGCTTTCGAAAACTATTTTTTCCGGCTGCTCTCCCGTTATCACTTTATGGTCCCTGAAGAATCCGGCCGGGAGAAATGGAATCTTTTCAGGCGAATCCACAGAGCCCGGATTCACTCCCAGCAAATCAATGAACTGACGGTAAACACTATTGCCGGCTGCCTGGTAATTAAAGATCTCCAGGGCTGCATGATCAAAATCATCCCTGTTTTTTAGTGTGAATATCTTATCTGATAAGTCTGGCTTCATTCAGCCGGGAATGTTAATGATCCGTCGGGCTGGTACACCCATTCAAAGGTGCATTCACCATAATCGCGGGGATCAAGGTCCTGAGAAGATGTTGAGATGATCCTGATTTTAGCATAATGCTCCTCGGCAGAACGGTAAATCCAAACCTGATTAGGTTTTACCGGATTTGCCCATTCTTCCCAACGTGATACCGAAAAAGCTGTAAGATTACTAAAGGCTTGCAGGGCAGATGCTGCGTCAGCATATTCTCCTTTAAGGTAAAAACCGTTTAAGCCAGCTCCGGTCTGAAGAATGAATTCGTCAATTGTTGCTCCAAGTTCAAGTATTAGATCAGGTTTTGGTGTTTGATTCGATGAGACTTTTGATGCAGCTGCAAAATTAAAACCGATTGCATAATATACAGTTGTCCCAAATAACGAATTATCAATTGTCTCAGTTCCTGAAGTCGGAATGGTTTCTTCCTTCTTACAGGAGAGCAGGAACACTGTCATGAAAACCAATATGAAAAACGACTTTTTCATATAGATACAAAGATAAGGGATTAAAAAGATTCACCACGGATTACACAGGTTTACATGGAGTTAAAAATCTGAGTTTTCCCGTGTTCTCAGTGAAAAAAAAGGAAGGTGTATCAAAAGTCAAAATCCATTAACCGCAAAGATCGCTAAGTATTTACGCAGAGATCGCAAAGAATAATATTTCAGTGACCTAACTTTGCGTACTTTGCTATAGCTTAGCGTGCTTTGCGGTTAAAAAAAGTCTTTTGATGCACCTTTCTTTACTTATTTTCGCTCTTGTTCCGTTACTTATCCCCTCTGATGGTCGTGATCCCCGGCAACTTCTTACCTTCCATATATTCGAGCATGGCGCCGCCGCCTGTGGATACATAGCTCACCTTGTCGGCAAGGTTGTTCCTGTTGATGGCGGCAACTGAATCACCTCCACCTATAAGGCTGAAGGCGCCTTTTGAAGTAGCTGCAGCAATTGCTTTTGCTATCATTGTCGTTCCCTTTGAGAATTTTTCCATTTCAAAAACTCCCATTGGCCCGTTCCAGAGTATCGTCTTTGAGTTTTCAATCACTGACGTGAATTCTGCGATACTCTTTTCGGCAATATCGAGCCCCAGCCAGCCATCAGGAACAGCGTCAACAGCCGTAATATTTGTATTGGCCTCATTTTCAAACTTATCAGCATTAAGGCTGTCTACAGGCAGGTAAAGCTTAACGCCTTTTTCCTTTGCTTTCTCCAGTATCTTCAGAGCCAGGTCGAGCTTATCCTCCTCGCAAAGCGACTTGCCTATCTTCCCTCCCCGGGCCTTGATGAATGTATAAGTCATCCCGCCGCCTATGATCAGGTTGTCAACCCTGTTCAGCAGGTTTTCGATCAGCATTATCTTGTCGGACACTTTGGCGCCGCCCATAATAGCTGTGAAAGGACGCTGTGCATTGTTCAGCACCCTTTCCATCGCAGCAAGCTCGCTGTTGATCAGAAATCCGAACATCCTTTTGTCCTCAGGGAAATTATCGGCAATTACTGCAGTTGTCCCATGCGCCCTGTGAGCTGTGCCGAAAGCATCATTCACATAGATCCCGGCATATCCGGCCAGCTTCTTTGCAAGCTCTTTCTGCTTAATCTTCAGTTCTGCCTTTGCGGCTTTCTTTTCCTCGTCGGTCGCTGTTTCCGGAAGAACAGGCTTGCCTTCCTCCTCGGGGTAGAATCTGACATTCTCAAGCAGCAACACTTCTCCCGGTTTAAGTTCTGCCGACATCCTGACTGCAGATTCACCAAGACAGTCATCGGCAAAAAGAACTTTCTTTCCAAGAAGGTTTTCAAGTACAGGAAGGACAGGCTTGAGTGAATATTTCTCCATCCTGCCTTCGGGCCTGCCAAGATGTGACATCAGGATGACGCATCCGCCGTCGCTGATGATCTTGTTTATTGTCGGCAGTGCACCCCTGATGCGGGTGTCGTCGGTAACCACCAGGGTCTTTTTGTCAAGCGGTACGTTGAAATCTACCCTGACAATGACTTTTTTGCCTTTGAAATTGAAGTCCTGGATCATTTTCATATATCTATCGTTTTAAGGTTACTAATCATAACTCAATGGAATGCAAACATAATTAATATTTGACTAATTTTGAAGAAAAAATCATGGCAAAAATCACACTGAAGGGAAACCCTGTAAACACATCGGGGAACCTGCCTGCAAAAGGCAATGCTGCCCCGGGTTTCACACTTGTTAAATCTGACCTGGGTCCGCTGTCGTTATCTGATCTGAAGGGTAAAAAGGTCATTCTGAACATTTTCCCGAGTCTCGATACATCCGTATGCGCCGCATCGGTAAGAAAATTCAACCAGCTTGCTGCCGGGAAACCTAACGTCACGGTATTGGCGATATCGAAAGACCTTCCGTTTGCTCACGGCCGGTTCTGCACGACAGAAGGTATAACAAATGTTGTAACCCTTTCCGGATTCCGCGATACCTCTTTCGGCCAAGCCTACGGTGTCGATCTTATTGACGGACCCCTTGCCGGGCTTTACGCCAGGAGCGTTGTTGTGGTCGATGAGGCAGGAAAAGTTATTTACACCCAACTCGTTCCTGAAACCACTACAGAACCTGATTATGATGCAGCATTATCCTCACTTTAAAAGTAAAATGATTTAAGAACAAGGAATGATGATTTTTGATTTAAGAAGGTCGATATTATTTCAAAAATCAAAAATCGTAAATCATCATTCGTAAATCAATTTTGGCAATGAATTTCAGACAGATCCCGGGACAAAAGGAAACTATATCAAGGCTTATCAGATCGGTCAGCGAACAGAGGGTGAGTCATGCTCAGCTGTTTTCCGGTCCTGAAGGATGCGGCTCTTTTGCCCTGGCTCTTGCATATGCACAGTATGTGAGCTGCGAGAACCGCACGGAAAGTGATTCCTGCGGAACCTGCAAATCGTGTGTCAAATACGAAAAAATGATCCACCCCGATCTTCATTTCGTATTTCCGGTCATAAAGGACAAGAAAAACAGTGAACCTGTCAGTGATGCGTTCATTGAGCAATGGAGGGAGTATGCCAGGCAATCGCCTTACTTCACGCTCAATGAGTGGCTCAACGCGATAGATGTTGAAAACGCGCAGGGACTGATATTTGCATCCGAAGCAGGCGAGATAATCAGGAAGCTGAGCCTGAAAACCTTTGAGTCGGACTTCAAGATCATGATAATCTGGCTGCCCGAAAAGATGCATCCGGCTGCAGCCAACAAGCTTCTGAAACTTCTCGAGGAGCCGCCTGAGAAAACTCTATTCCTGCTTGTTTCGGACGAACCTGACAAGCTGCTCCCGACAATAATTTCACGCTGCCAGATTATCAGGGTGCCGGGATTCTCAGATGATGAGATCAGGGAATTTATAAAGTCAAAATTCGGGACTGACGACCAGAGGGCCTTTGGGATCGCCCGCGTGGCCAACGGAAACATAATCAAGGCTATCAGGCAGCACGATAAAGAAGATATTTCGCTGCAGAACCTTGACCGTTTCAGAAGCCTTATGAGGTTTGCCTGGAAGCGCGATATTATTTCAGTTATCGGCTGGTCGGAAGAAATGGCCGCTACGGGCAGGGAAGCCCAGAAAAATTTCTTCTCCTATTCACTGAGGCTGCTAAGGGAAAACCTGATGCTCTCCCTTGGCCAATCGAAGAACGACCTTGTATTCCTGGCCGGTGAAGAAGCCTCTTTCTCGGATAATTTCCACCCCTTCATAACAGCAGGGAACATATATCCCCTCACGGATGAATTCAACCTTGCACATTCGCATATTGAGGCAAACGGAAACGCAAAAATAATTTTCCTCGATCTGGCCCTGAAGGCAACAAGGCTCATCCGCTGATTAAACTGCAGGCAATTGACAATGTTGCATTTATTCACTATTTTTGCGGATTATTCAACAGAGCAGGATCTTTATGACAGATAATGAAGAGGTTCAGGGACAGACGGGTGAAGAGATCCGTATACCTGACATAAAATATAAACCCGGCAATAACAAACTTGACTCATTCAACTGGCTCCATGACCTTCCGGAATGTCAGGGAGAAAATGAGATAATTGAGATCAGGTTTAAGAATACGCGCAAGGGATTTTACAGGAATGTGAACAGCCTCAGGTTCGAGATCGGCGACCTGGTTGCCGTTGAGGCTTCACCGGGACACGATATCGGAAGGGTGTCGATGATCGGCAGGCTTGTGCGTGAACAGCTTAAGGAGTGCAAAGTCGCGCTTGCACCCGAAGACCTCAAAAAAGTATACCGTAAGGCCAAGGATGTTGATATCCAGAAATGGGAAGAAGCCAGAAACCTTGAGATTCCCACCATGCTTCGCTCAAGGCAGATAGCAGAAGAGCTGAAGCTCAACATGAAGATCGGAGATGTGGAATACCAGGGTGATAAGACCAAGGCCATCTTCTACTACATTGCTGACGAAAGGGTCGATTTCAGGCAGCTGATCAAGGTGCTGGCAGAAGAATTCAAGGTGAGGATAGAGATGCGCCAGATAGGAGCACGGCAGGAAGCGGGAAGAATTGGCGGAATTGGCGCCTGCGGCAGGGAGCTCTGCTGCGCAACATACATAACCAATTTCATTTCGGTCACAACCACCCATGCCAAGTACCAGGAGCTCAGCCTAAATCCCCAGAAACTGGCCGGGCAGTGCGGCAAGCTGAAATGCTGCCTCAATTTTGAGTTCGATTGCTATATGGATGCGCAGAAGCATTTCCCGCCAAAGGATGTTCCTCTTGAGCTTTCCGATTCCAGAGCCTTCTTTCAGAAAATGGAAGTTCACAAGGGGATATACTGGTACACTACCGACCCTCACTCAACAGCCAACCTTATTCCTGTACCGGTTGAAAGAGTGAAGGAGATCCAGGCTCTTAATAAAAAAGGCATAAAAGCCGACAAACTGCTTACTGCTGACCAATCCTGGGAAAATGCACCGGTATCCGAAGACCTTCTCAAAAACAACAGCCTCACACGGTTTGATCCGGCGCCTGAAAAAAAACAGCACAGCAGGCATCCGCATAAAAAAAAGAACAGGAGATTTCATGACAAGAGAAATAAATAACCTCCTTTCCTTCACTCTTTTTTTCATAATCACATCATGCAGCAGCGATGTGATCTTCACCGACGCCGTTGCAATGAAGGAACAAACATGGGAGCTGTCAAACGTGCCGGAATTCACCATACCTGTCACTGATACTGCTCAACTGACCGACATCTCATTCACGATCCGCACAGGATCCGGCTACCCGTTCAGGAATCTCTGGCTTTTCATAACGGCCTACTCACCCGACGGAAAAAGCATTTCAGATACCCTTGAATTTGAACTGGCCGATGAAAAGGGAAACTGGTATGGAAAGGGATTCGGAGATATTCATGAGCTCAATCTTCCATACAGGTCAAAAGTATTTTTCCCGGTAACCGGCTCGTACAGGTTTAAGATTCAGCATGGCATGCGCGCCGGGAACCTGGAGGGCGTTTATGATTTCGGACTGAGAATCGCAGAAACCTCAAAGTAACCATCTGGAGTGGGGAAAAACAAGCTGGCACGATGGGCTGAGATGGGAACATTCAGCAATGTTATCCAGCCTGACACGGAAGGTCTTTATGGCAAAGACCATCCTGTAAAGGGCAGCTGGCGCAGGGATATCTTCAGAAATTCAAATCCTGTAATACTTGAACTTGGCTGCGGGAGGGGCGAATATACGGTCGGACTCTCATCTATGTTCCCGGACAATAATTATATAGGCATAGATATCAAAGGGGCAAGGATGTGGAGGGGAGCAAAAACAGCTTCTGAAAACAGAATCCCAAATGCCGCATTCCTGAGAACACGTATTGAATACATCAACTCGTATTTTGCTGAAGATGAAGTTGATGAAATATGGATAACATTCCCTGACCCGCATCCCGGAAAACGCAATTCGAATAAAAGACTTACCTGTCCATGGTTCCTTAATATCTACCGTAACTTCCTGAAAGAAAGTGGCATTGTACATCTGAAGACGGATAATGCCGAGCTTTTCAGTTACACGAGAAATATTGCAGAAAGAAATAATCTGCATATCATCTGTTCCGCTTCTGACATCTTGCCGGGCAGGAAAGAAAATGACATACTCTCAATCAGGACCCATTATGAAAACCAGTTCCTGGCTGAAGGATTGAAAATAAAATATCTTGCTTTCAGACTTGAAAAAAACAGGAGAATCGAAGATGCCCCGGCTAAGATCTGAAACTGATGAAGACTTCTTCAGCCGTGTTTACCGGGTTACCTTACTGATACCCCGGGGAAGGATTACATCATATGGTGCAATTGCAAAATTTCTTGGCTCAGGTCAGTCAGCCAGGACCGTAGGCTGGGCGCTCAATGCCAGCCATAGCCGTC
>JBFYPG010000190.1:0-44212 GCA_041303415.1 Bacteroidales bacterium | reverse complement strand
CCAGCTGGGCCCACTTAATCAGAGCGGGAGTGAGAGCGAGAGCGAGGGAGCTCTGATTCTCACTCTCACTCTGACACTCACTCTCCTTCTTGCGGGAGCGAGCACTCTCGTTCTTTTTCCTCGCACTCGCTCTCACACTCACACTTCTATCTTATTACAGTCACAGCGAGAGCGAGGGGAGCTCTGATTCTCACTCTCACTCTGACACTCACTCTTTTTCCAATGCGCCAGGTTTTGGACGAAAATGGGGTGATTCTGGCCAAAAAAAGGAGTTGGAAATATTCCTCTCTCTACATGAGTATCATCAGTATTGTAACAAGGCTAAATGTGGTTTATAGACCCGGGTGTTACATCAAATCCTATTCTCATCCCCAGAACAGTTATATCGTCGGTCTGATCATATTTTTTACCACCATAGTTTATCCATTCTTTAATTGTTCTTTCCAGGATATCATTTTGCTCATTCATCGGCTTGCCGGAGATGCTTAACAACAGATCGCGGAATTTGTGTGAGAAGAATTTCCTGTTATCAGGTCCGCCAAACTGATCTGATAAACCATCGCTGGAAATATATATGATATCGTCTTTCTGAAGTTGCATTTCATTAAGGGTGAATTTATCCATCTTTTCAAAATAGGCGATAGGCATCTTATTGGCAACCAGCCTTATCAATTCTCCGTTTCTTACAATGTAACAGGGACTGTTTGCCCCGGCCCACTGCATTTCAAGTGTATCCGTATTGATGGAACATAAAGAAATATCCATTCCGTCCTTTTGTTCCCCGATGGTACCTTTTTGTCCGAGTGCCCTTATTATTTCCTTCCTTAATTTTTTCAGGATTATATCCGGTTGCGTAATATATTCCTTCAAGACGATTTCTTTAAGAAGCGACATGCCAAGCATACTCATAAATGCTCCAGGTACCCCATGTCCCGTGCAGTCAGCAACCGTAACGATAAGCTGTTTTTCAATTTTGGCAAACCAGTAAAAATCGCCGCTGACTATATTGCGGGGCTTAAACAGAATAAAGTTCTCGGGGAGATAGGTTGCAAGCAGTTCAGTTTTGGGGAGAATAGCATTCTGTATACGCTCTGCGTATTCAATACTGGAGGTCAAATCTTTGTTCTTTTGTTCAATCTCACGTTTCTGAATTTCGATCTCATCTTTCTGAAAACTAATGATTTCAAGTGTAGTGCTTAGCTTCTGGTTTTTCTCTGAAATCTCCTTTTTCTGGGCAGCAAGAATTCGGTTGGTTTTCTTTTTCTCGTTCAGGTTATAAAAGACATACGATAGTAACCCCAAAACCATTGTAAGCCCAATAATGAGGGAGTTACGAATGATCTTCTGGCGCTTTGTCTTTTCTGCCTGAATGGCATCTTTTTTTTGCTGTTCTGCTTCGGCAAGCTCTTTTTCTTGCTCGTATTTGTAAGTATACTCCAGAGCAGTTATTTTTTTCGCGTTTTCTTCATTTACCAAACTATCGCTGTAGTTTTTATATTCGATATAATATTTATAGGCTTTTTGGTAATTACCTGATCCGGCATATGCCTGCGATAGTAAATCAGATGCATCTTTTATTGTTAATATACTGCCTATGGTAACCGCAGATGCATACCCCTTTCCACCGTATTTGATAGCAAGCGAATAATTTTTCAGTTTCAGGTAAGCTTCACAAAAACCTATATAGCTTTCAGTAGCTGTTTGCTGGAAACCACTTTCTTCGGCAAGTTTCAAGACTTTGCCAAAATATTCCAATGCCCTGGAATAATCGTTTTGATCCAAATAATTTAATCCTATATTATTAAAACAAATTGCAATATTTGATATATCTTCGATTTCTTCACTCAGTTTTAATGCTTTTTGAAAGTTTTCCAGTGCCCTCGGATAATCTTTCTGATCACTATAATTAGCTGCAATATTGCCTAAACAATATGCTATTCCTTGTTTATCATTCAACTCTTCGCTTAGTTTTAAACCTTTTTCAAGGTATTCCATACTTTTGGAGTAATCTCTCTGCTTAGTATAAATAGTTCCAATATTATTGTAACATTTCTGCATTCCCCTTTTATCATTTAACTCCACACTTAGTTTTAAGGATTGCTGGAATGATTCAAGACTTTTTGGATAATTACCTTGAAAAGAGTATGTTACTCCAATATTATTGTAACATTTTAGCATTCCTGCTTTATAATTAATTTCTTCACATATTTTCAATGATTTTTGGATATATTCCAGTGATTTTTGATAGTCCCCCTTTATTGAATAAATATTTCCATTCAGTATGTAACAATTTGCCAATTCTTGCTTATCACCTGATTCTTCGTTTAATTGAATAGCATTCTGTGCGTATTTAGAAGCGACAGCAATATCAGATACTAAAAAATAATAAGTGCCTATCAAAAAGGAACTCTTTGCTTTCCCTTTGTCGTAGTCGAGAATACCGGCAAGCGAATCTGCTTTTAAAGCATACAACAATGTTTTTTCAGGATCAGAATATAGTGCTTTTTCAGCAATGGCGTTGAGCAGGTTGATACGCAAAGTATCCTTTGCAAAATGTTGCTTCAACAAGTTTTCCAGGCTGTCAAGCTCATTGTTTTGGGCAAAGACTAATGATGGCAGGCAAATAAGAATCAATAGTTGGGGAATGCATTTCTTCATAGATAGTAGAATTATGATTCAACTAATAGTATATAATATTAAAAAGAAGAAAAATCGGAACAAGAAGAAAGGTGTTAACTACTTAGCTATTTCAGTATAAAAATATAACTTATATTATTAAAAATAAAATAGTTGCCTTTTTTGACTTCCTCCCATTTAATCGGACCTGCTTCGGGGAAGCCGACATGGGGATGCAAACCCATGAATGACGGCTAGAATTGGATGCCGCAGGCGAGTTTTTAGCAGCAGTGAGGGTTGCGATTTATGTTGTATATAAACTTTAAAACATTTGATTTGTATTTTCTTCTTTACTAACTTGATAGAATATTTTAAACTTGTCAATAGATCATTTATACAACCAGTAAGCCGTTGAGCATTGTGAAAAATATATGTTTATTAATTAGTTGTTTAATATTAAACTCATTATTGTCTTTTGGGCAACTAGATGTTTCTGCAGGTGTTACAGCATACAGTTCTCAGAATTCAAATATAGGTTTAGATGCAGGAGTAAGCTTTAAAAATTTCTATTTGGAAATTTCTTCCAACCTGAAGGGTGGTGAAGGAGAGAGACAAGACAATAGTTCTAATTCCAAAACTGAAGACATTTTTGTATTCTTAATGAATACAGGATATAATTTCCCTGTTAAAAAAAATTGGTACATATTGCCCATTATTGGAGTAGGTTGGAAAAGCAATATATATCAGAATCACTACGGAGCTAAGAATACATATTCTTATGAGGATTTCAAATCATTTATGAATATCGGATTGTCAACAAAGTTTTTTATAAAAAGTGATATTGGATTGATTATGGGAATAGGATATCCTCAATTAGCAAATATTGCTGTTGTTTATAAACTTTGGGACTGAAATCTGCCTATATATAGCGGGATTTATGACCTTTTATAGCAACAACCTGCATAAACCGGTCGTAATGACCACAAGCCGCCGGAAAGAGGTGGTCAGAGCCCGTGGCCTTTACACCCTGGTTTGGAATTCACCGGACTTTTCATAGATTTGCTGCAAATCACATTATTCTGAATTAGTATGATGCAAAAGGGCAGATGGTTCTATCCGGGATTTCTGGCTTTTATGTTTATCCTGAATTCCTGTTCACGTCCATTGGAATGGCCGGAATCGCCCTTATATGATTTTGAGCAGGTAGAACCGGACACTACTCAACCAGCCGCCCTCGAAAGCGCAATGGAAGCGATTGTTGGTCATTATGCCCACTATGATGTGGTGGCATACGAAGATACTACCACCAGAACTACCATGCGGACATTTATCATTTCATATGGATTTACTGATTTTTACTTCGCGGAGGGCAGGCTGATGCAGTCGGACCGGTTCGTGCATGCAGAACAAAAACTAAGCAGAAAAAATGCCAGATCAGTATTTAACGACGAAGCTGTACAGGCAATCAAACCCAGGGTTCAGGAAGTTGAATTGTTCCAAAAAGACGGAGCCTGGCATATCTACAGACCCGAGAGCCCAAGCCTTCTGGGAATCGAAGGAGACCCGATGAAACCCCTTTCAACCGATCCCAATGACCCAAATTTAACAGATCCTGATAAGGACGGTCATCCCGGAGTTACTGTTCAAATAAGTGTAGGGAAATTTTTCAGGGGGGAGATCTATTTAATACGAAGGGAAATTTTCAGCAATTATCTGACTCTGAACAATAACGGAACCCTGAGTGGATATGTCATTGACAGGTCGGAGCAATTTGTTGTCGGGGCTTCAAAAAAAATACTGACCCAGGAATCCAATTCTATTCAGCTTCCTGATAGAGGGCTGAGTCCGGTCTTGCTGGTTAAGGTCGACCCGGCCATAGATTCTTTTAAGGAGTTAATGAAGATAAGAAATGATATCTTCCCGGAAGAACCGGAATTTTATCCAAAGAAGAAGTGAAATCAAACCCAAAGACCTGTTAAAATATGAATGATAAGCCAGCAGAACAGGAAAACAGATCCGCCGGAACGGGATTAAATGCCGAAAGCATAAAGGAATTATGGTCGAAAACCTACAATACCCAGGGAAAGCCCGACTGGTCACACATCCTTCCCTATTATGATGAGAACATTTATTTCAGGGACTCTGTGCAAGAGCTAAGGGGAATTGAAGAATTCGTGGCAATGACAAGACGGCTGACCGACCGATCCAAAGACCTCTCAATGAATATTGTCAGAACCTCTCAGCAGGACAGGGATATTTTTATTGAATGGGAAATGACAATTAAGTTTAAGAAAAATCCCAGTTCAGTACTTTACGGCACAAGCCGTGTAACCCTGAACGAAGAAGGGAAGATCATTGAACAGCGGGACTATTATGATCTCTGGGGCGATATCTTTGACAATATCCCGCGCTTCGGAAAGGCTTACAGACGCTTTATGAAAAAGAGATTTGGCTGATGCATTTAGAATTATGGCTTTACCTAAATATTTTAACGAATATAAGTGGCCGAACATCGCGGCCATGATCAGGAACAACAGCCGGGATCCGAAAATATGTACCAAAGATTTCAGGGGCCGGCTTGTGGTTATCAGCGGGGCCACATCAGGGATTGGTTATCAAACAGCCCGGAAATTCGCATCGCACGGAGCAAATCTTATCTGCATTAACCGGAATGTGAAGAAAAGCGAGGCACTGAAAACCGAAATAGAGAAAGATTTTGGAGTGAGCTGCGACTATATCATCGCTGACCTGAGTGACCTGAAAGATATATACAGTACCGCAGAAAAACTTGCTAAGATCGATTCCCCGATTGATGTCCTGATTCATAACGCAGGAATATATCTTACCAAAAGGGAACTGACTGCTGAAGGATTCGACAAGGTTTTTGTTGTTCATCACCTTGCTTCATTTGTGATAAATATCCTGCTTAGCGAAAAGCTGATCTCACAGGGAAAAACAAGAATTATCATGGTAAGTTCAGAAGGCCACCGTTTTGCTGCCTGGGGCCTGCGGCTTGATGACCTGAACTGGGAGAAACGACATTATTCCGGATTGAAAAGTTATGGTTCGGCCAAGCTTGCCCAGCTGTTGTCGATGCTCCTTTTTTCTGAACATTTCAAGCCAGCGGGAGTAACAATAAATGCATTGCATCCTGGTGCTGTCAGATCAGAGACCGGACAGGACAATGGTCCTGTTTACCGCTGGTTTAAAAGAAATTTTTACGACAGGATGCTGAGGCCGTCTGAAATATCCGCGGAGGCCATCTACTACCTGGGGGTATCAGATGAGACAGAAGGCGTAAGTGGTAAGTTCTTTAACCTGACAACCGAAGAAGAACCCGCCCCTCCTGCCCTCGACAAAGAGGCTGCAATGGAGCTCTGGATAAAAAGCGTGGAAATGACCGGCGTGAAGGATATAATCAGCAAATCCTGAACTATTATGCCTGAAAAAATATACCATTCAATAGTCGGCGGCGGAGGCATGGCCGGACTGACCTGCGCTGCCAGTCTTGCCAAAAAAGGCCGCCGTGTTTTACTTATTGAAAAGAACAGGGAATGCGGGGGCCTGGTAAACACTTTTTCACATAACGGTTTCAGGTTTGATGCCGGGATCAGGGCTCTTGAAAATGCAGGCATCATCTTTCCCATGTTAAATGAACTGGGCATTAAACTCAATGTAGTTAAAAGTCATGTTTCTGTCGGAGTGGAACAGGACATCCTGAATATCAAAGACATAAGTAGTTTAACTGATTACAGTAAGCAGTTAAAGAGACTGTATCCCGGAAGTGAAGCTGAAACAGACAACATCATAAAAGTGATCCGGAAGGTCATGAAGCTGATGGATGTGCTGTATGGCATAGAAAATCCTTATTTCAAGGACCTTAACCGTGACCGCAACTATCTGTTTAAGCAGCTTCTGCCCTGGCTGCCGGAATTCCTGCTTACAATAAGGAAGATCAACCGGATGAATGTTCCTGTTGAACCATATCTTGGTAAGATCATTACAAATCCTTCACTGCTGGATATTATTTCCCAGCATTTCTTCAGGAATACCCCTGCCTTCTTTGCCCTGAGCTACTTTTCCCTCTATCTCGATTATTTTTACCCGAAGGGCGGTGTCGGAAGGCTTGCCGAAGCTGTGGAACAAAAGTTTCTTGAATACGGTGGCGAAATAATGCGTGAAACGACCGTTGAAAAAATCAGGGCTTTTGAAAAGAGAGTAACTGATCAGAATAATACAGACTATATATATCAGAATCTTGTCTGGGCCGCTGATCTTAAAACTTTTTACCGGATTACCGGTACTGAGGGTTTATCCCTGAAGATCCGGACGAAATTCGAAAAGGTTAAAAGCCGTTTGCTTGAAAAAAGAGGCGGGGATTCCGTTTTTACTCTCTTTGTTGAAGTTGACGAACCTGTTGAAAGCTTCGGAAAGATCGCTAACGGACACTTTTTCTATTCTCCGTCGAAGAAGGGACTGGGAGATATACGATGGGGCGGGCTCGACAAAATATTGACATCATCAGGCGGGCTGAATAAGTCAGAAATATTGAGCTGGCTCGATAAATTTCTTGCACTGAATACCTACGAGATCTCCATCCCTGCCCTTAAGGATCCTGAGATGGCGCCGGAAGGCAAAACAGGACTTATAATCAGCTTTCTTGCCGATCATGATCTGTTTAAAATGGTTGCTGAGGCAGGCTGGATTGAAGAATTTATTAAGGAAACGGAAGAACGGATAATTTATATAATTTCCGCTTCAGTATATCCCTTTTTAAAGGAAAAGGCAACAGATCATTTTTCGTTTTCGCCTCTCAGCTATGAAAAGAGGGTTGGCTCTTCCGGGGGAGCGATCACCGGCTGGTCCTTCCGCGAACCGGTTCCTGTGATCAACAAAATAATGGCCGCAAACAAGGCTGTTGTAACTCCGATACCTTCAATATACCAGGCAGGCCAGTGGACCTACAGCCCTGCCGGAGTACCCATGTCCATTCTCACCGGCAAGCTTGCCGCACTCAAAATCTTAAATAAATAACCATTATTCCCGGGGGTGTCCCGGGAATGATATAAATGATTATCAGATATTTACCAGGGGTGTTGAAATAGTCCTTTGAGCGCCTTCGTGACATCCTTGGTGCGCCTTAGTGGTAAGATGTATTTTATTGAACCACAAAGGATCACAAAGGACAACACAAAGTCGCACAAAGGTAAGAACTAAAAACATCTTGATTTCAACATTCCCTCGGGGGAAGGGTTTAAGACATAAACAATTAAACAGGACAGCCTTTTAGATCTCATAATAAGATAATGAGCAATACTGCAACCAGTACAGTAATTGCTATTCCAACAGTGGTCTGTTTAACAATCGTCCTGGCGGAAAATGTTTTAAATACTTCGTAGTTTGCAATTTCATTATACTTGATTACCAGGTCATTACGGTCCTTTAATGTGGTATAGCAACCCGGGCTGTCAGCAATATAGTGCTGGGCAAAAGGGAAACAGATTGCATTACTTATTTCCGGGTGTGCCAGTCCTGGGAAAAGTGTGTTTTCGGTTATGCGAATATCCTCTGGCGGAATATCCAGGGCTTCCAAAACTTCGGCCGGATCAAATATCACGGAAAAAGGAATATCATCGCCATTTGCAAATTTTTTACAGTGACCGATTGAGGTATTCCCCATTAGCCAAAGACTTTGATCCAGTCTGCGCATCTTACCCCTTTTTATGCTGCCTGTCAACAAAAGCTTTCTGTTTGTCTTGTCTTCCTGAATATCCAGAAAGAGTTCGCCTTTTGAACTCAGTGTGAAAATAGCCCTTTTACAATTTGGATCAGCTATGCCTTTCGTTGGCAGGGCTATAATTGTATTGCTTAATATATCGATGAAAATGAAAGATAATAATCCGGTTTTTTTATCTGTTGCAATGAGGTAAGCCTCCTGCCTTGTACCCCAGAAAGTACTCGCACGTGTATTAAGATTGCCGATTCCCATGTAGTAATCAGGCTCGTCATCGGTAAACAATCTGGTCTTTGCAAGCTCATAACGATCGGGCAGCAGCGATTTTGCATATTCAATATTACTGAGCCTGAAGAACAGAAACAGACTGTATGGATCAATCACAAAACCTATATAAGGAGTATTTTTTGAAGCCCTGTACAGCAATCGTTTCATAATTGGCGGCGGCAGCAATCCTTTAAGTTTCTGGAAGAAGAGGAGATTGCTGACTTCCATAGGATTGATCAGGCTCTCAACTCCTTTAATGAATTTTCCCTCGTTCTGTATTTCCATATGTCCGGCTGCAAAAAAAAATGAAATACTTTTGCCAAAACTAATAGATATTTTTTACTTGATCCTGAATGGTTTCACTTTCCATATCTTTTCACAATAATCCCGGATTGACCTGTCTGATGAGAACCTGCCCATCCTGGCCACGTTCATAATTGCCATTTCGTTCCATTTACCGGTATTCTTCCAGGTGTCAGCAACTAATTCCTGGCAGGCAATATACAAAGGATAATCAGCCATAAGCATAAACGGATCATGCCATAACAGGTTGTCGGTGATGGGTTTAAACAGGTTGCAGTCGCTTTTGGAGAAACAGCCTGAATTGATCATGTTTATCACTTCACGCAACTCTTCGTTATGATCATAAATGAAGTGCGGGTTGTACCCGTTACGTTTGGCTTCATCCACCTGAGCGGCGGTGAGTCCGAACAGGAAGAAATTTTCGTCACCCACTTCTTCCCGGATCTCGACATTGGCTCCATCGAGCGTGCCGATGGTGAGGGCGCCATTCAGGGAAAACTTCATGTTGCCTGTGCCGCTGGCTTCTTTGCCTGCTGTTGATATCTGCTCTGAAAGGTCAGCTGCCGGGTAAATATGCTGAGCATTGGTCACGTTGAAATCAGGGAAAAAAACCACCCTGAGCCTGTCCTTCACATCAGGGTCGCTGTTTACAACATCGCCCACTGAATTGATCAGCTTGATCATAAGCTTGGCGATATGATATCCCGGTGCAGCCTTGCCGCCAAAAATGAATGTGCGGGGAACAATGTCAATGTTTGGGTCTTGTTTTATTCGTCTGTAAAGCGTAATGATATTCAACACATTAAGGTGCTGACGTTTGTACTCATGAATGCGTTTTACCTGTATGTCAAACATTGATGAAGGATCAACAATAATACCTGTCCTTTCTTTTATTAAAACAGCAAGGTTTTTCTTGTTTTCCAGTTTTACATTCCTGAACCGTTCCCTGAAAACAGCATCGCCGGCAAAAGGTTCCAGCTTACGAAGTTCATCAAGATTGCCGGGCCAGGTATCACCAATTGAATCTGTAATAAGCTTCGTTAATCCCGGATTGCTTAATACAATAAAGCGACGCGGTGTTACTCCGTTGGTAACATTATGGAAGCGTTGCGGGTACATTTCTACCCAGTCGGTCAGCACCTGCTGCTTAAGAAGCTCTGTATGCAATGCTGCCACGCCGTTGATTGCGCAGCTGCCTGCACAGGCCAGGTTGGCCATGCGGATATATTTTCCCCCGGTCTCATCAATGACAGACATTCGCGCCAACTTACCTTCATCGCCAGGGAACTGCCTGCTTACCTCTTTCAGAAAACGGAAATTAATTTCATAGATGATCTCCAGAACCCGGGGTACCAGGTATGCGAAGAGGCCCACGGACCATTTTTCGAGTGCTTCAGGAAGCAGTGTATGATTCGTATAGCTGAATGTTTTGCAGGTTGTATCCCATGCCGTGTCCCAGTCAATTTTATATTCATCCACGAGTATGCGCATGAGTTCTGCCACAGAAACTGAAGGATGCGTATCATTAAGCTGAATGGCCCATCTTTTATGAAATTCCTGCGGCTTGCCGTCAAATCTCAGATGTATATTCATCATATCCTGCAGGGAGCATGAAACAAAAAAGTACTGCTGTTTGAGACGCAGTTTTTTCCCTTCGAGCATCTCATCATTGGGATATAATACCTTGCTTATATTTTCAGACTTCACCTTATAATCCACCGCCTTATAATAATCGCCCTGGTTGAATGATGAAAAGTCAAATGATTCCTCGGCTTCAGACTTCCACAGGCGAAGAAAATTGCATGAGGGTACATTGTATCCCATAACAGGAGAGTCGTAGGGTATCCCTGTAACCATATAGGCGGGTTTCCACCGGTAGCATATCCGTCCCCCGGAATCAGTGTATGTTTCGGTGTGGCCTCCGAAATTAACATTTACCGCAAGCTCGGGCCTGGCACTCTCCCAGGGATTTCCTTTACGCAGCCATTTGTCGGTTTTTTCTACCTGCCATCCATCATGGATCTCCTGGTCGAAGATGCCAAACTCATAGCGTATTCCATAACCAATGGCAGGTATTTGTTGTGAGGCCAGCGAATCGATGTAACAGGCTGCCAGACGGCCCAGGCCCCCATTGCCAAGCCCGGGTTCCTCTTCCTGTGCCAGAATTTCGTCGAATTTAAAACCAAGCTCCTCTACAGCCTGCTTCATCTCATCAAAAATATTCAGGTCAATCAGGTTGACTCCCAGCTGCGGACCCATAAGAAACTCGGCAGACAAGTAACTGACCAGCCGTACGTTTTTATCTTCAAACACTGCATTCATCGTCTTATGTTCCTTCTGCAGGAGTCTGTCGCGTACGGTATACGAAACAGCCATATACAAGTCATTAAGAGAAGTATTCACAATGTTTCTGCCCTGCTGGTAAAACAGATGTTCAGTAATAGCCTGTTTCAGGGATTCTACGTCCATGCCGGCGCGCACATCGATGATTGCTGCCGTAGCGTTCTTGTGCCTGGTACCGTTTGTATCAGTATTATCTGCCATAGAAATTACTTTTTAAATGTTCCACTTGCTATTCTGAAAACCGGCAGGAAAAGGTACGAAAATAATTTCTTTTCATCGGGCGAACGATGTCTGTTTTCGCCGGTTACCCAGTTTATTGCAATGGCCGGCTTTGTATGTTCAGTTTATTTCGGCTAAAACTGGTCAGGGTTTACGGTTTTATCATACTTACATAATAACTCCTGATTATAAAATCATAATTTAAATAACACTTAATTTTTTCATGTAAAATCCCGGGGAACCTTAAAAATATGTGGTATGAACTTGTTTTCAAGACAGGCAACCGTTCTTAGCTAAATCACATAAGTGTAATTTGTTGCTTTTCTTTCTTCAGGAAGTACATTATTAAATCAGACCTGGCGTAAATAATTAATAATAAATGAATTATATTATGATTATCCATATATTTTTCGTACCTTACAAAATAAGTATCTTGAAATGTTACTATTGACTTAATTCTGAATTATGAGAACCACACACAATAAAACAAGAAAAAGCAGAACAGCCTTGATTTTAAAATCCGGAGAGCCGAAAAAGATAATTCCTGAGGAAGAAATCCGAAAAAGAGCATATGAAGTCTTTAAAGAAGATGATAATTCTTCTTCTAATGAACTGGATAATTGGTACTATGCTGAAAGAGAATTGAATGGATATTACCTGTAGCTCTATCTGCAAAACAAAATAAACACTTTATGATAACGGCCATTGTTATATTACTTTTAATGCTTTTTATTGGTGTCTGCTTCTCAAAAAAATACAGGAGAATACGACACCAGCAATGGAAAGTTAGAGATTGGATAAAAACAATAAAAATCAGATTAGAAACATCCATGGGAAAAACATGATTTTCCTTTTAACCCCCTGATTTCCATATTTTCCAGACAAATTATGACTTAATGCATCAGCCTGCTTTGTTGACGACATCCGGACGATGAGATCAATTATTTATATTCATTTATCAGGCACTAAATTATTGCCAGGTATGGTCAGGTTTTCCGGTTATTCCACCATTACCTTCATATTCAGCTCTTTCAGAGCTGTTCCGGGATAGATGTTTTCATACTCCCGGTTGTACCACCGGTTATCAAATTTAACTTTTTCATCGGTTTTTATTGTAATCAGATTATCATCAGCACTTTATTTAAGTCAATAATAGCTTCCGACTATCTGGTGATGAGGAAGATCGGTTTTTGTATTTTGCATATATTTATTTACATTTATGCATGTCCGGACAAAGCCCGCACTCTGCAGTTTAAACCAAAAAGAGATATCTCCATGAAAAAGAACCTCTCATCAAAGAACCGGGGAAGCAAAGAGCTTTCCAGACGTAATTTTATCGGAACAATGGGCGCAGCAACAGCCGGATTCATGGTAGTGCCGCGCAATGTGCTGGGCGGAAAAGGATATAAAGCCCCCAGCGATATGATCAACGTTGCCGGTATCGGAATCGGCGCACGTGGAGCAGCAGATATCCAGGGAATAGCTGATCCCGATGTACCGGTCATTCGGCCGGCAAGAACCAACACCGGACAGCCCTATTCGGCCGAACAGATTGCCGCACAGGCTGCCAGGGAAGCCCAGCGGGCCGCTAACCGTCCTGCAGGCGCACAGCAGCAACCGGCCCGGCCGGAAAGGGAACCAAGAAAACTGGCAAATATCTATGCCCTGTGCGATGTGGATACCGAATTTGCAGCTCATGTTTTCAAAGGCTACCCGAAAGCAAAAGTCTATACCGATTGGCGCGAAATGCTGCAAAAGGAAAAATCAATCGATGCCGTGGTTATCGGTACCCCTGACCATACCCATGCGATAATTGCTGCAGCTTTTATGAGAGAAAGAAAGCATGTATATGTTGAAAAACCGCTGTGCAAGACTATCGTTGAATGCCGCAAGCTTGCCGAACTGGCAAAAGAATATAATGTTGTTACCCAGACAGGGAACCAGGGTCATGCCACAGAAGGTACAAGACAGACTGTTGAGTGGATACAATCAGGTCTGGTCGGCCTGGTAAGGGAAGTCTATTTATCGACAAACCGTCCGATCTGGCCGCAGGGTAACATTCCCCGCCCGCCTGCTATGGCCGTACCCAAATCATTGAACTACGACGTGTGGCTGGGTCCGGCTCCAGAAAAGCCATATAACCCTGAATTACTGCATTTTAACTGGCGCGGATTATGGGACTACGGTACAGGCGCCATGGGCGACATGGGCGCTCATATTTTCGATGCTCCAATCTGGGCTCTCAACCTTGGTTTACCCACCAGAATACAGGCTTCATCCTCACCCTACAGCAAAAATTATCTGCCTCAGGCCGAGTGGGTCACTTATGAATTCCCTGCCCGCGGCTATATGCCGCCTGTAAAAGTTACCTGGTGCGACGGAGGACTAAGGCCTCCCCGCCCGGCTGAACTTGAACCCGGTCGGGCAATTATGGACGCAACCTACTACGGCGATAAGGGTATAATGATGCATGCCAGCAGCGGAGCAAACCCTCAGCTTGTTCCGGCTGATAAGGATTTCAAGGGTGTTGACCCGTGGCTCCCGAGGACAGGTGACATTTATGAAGACTTTATCGGCGCTATCCTGGCAGGCAAAAAGGCATGCAATGATTTTTCCTATTCAACCAAAGTAACCGAGATCATGCTTCTGACAAACGTTGCAGTACTTTCACAGTCATCAAATACAACGCTGGAGTATGATGCTGCAAACATGAAGGTCACCAACCTTCCCGAGGCAAATAATCTCTTCCATTACGAGTATCGCCAGGGCTGGAGTCTGTAGCTGCTCTCTCCAAAAACACAAACATTAAATAATTGATGTTTTAATGTTTAGTTGATATTTTATATTATATTTGAGGTCAGAAGTTGAATAAACATTAAAATAATCATTATTTAATGCCTGACGTGCTTTATCAGATCAACCCAGACAGAAATATTCCCTGGAATGATCTGCCTCCATTACCAATAAGACCTGAACTTTATCAGAATACAGAGATATTGGAGAAGCTGGGAGATGCGAAAGCCGCATTGGGAAGACTCCAGGGGCGTAGTATTGTGATTCCAAACCAGGGTTTATTAATCAACACCATCAGCCTGCAGGAGGCAAAAACTTCATCTGCTATAGAAAACATATTCACAACTGATGATGAGCTGTATAAAGCTTATAGTGACCAGAATAATGAAATTGACGGAGCATCAAAGGAGGTGTTAAGATACCGGGAGGCGCTCTGGTCTGGTTTCAGCTATTTAAAAAAAGGGGATTTTGATTTAAAGTATTTTATTAAAGTCTTTCAGGAAATAAAACAAACAAAAGAGGAGATACGACCTGATTTCTTAAATACAACAATAAAGCAGGGCGGATCGGGGGTAAATGCCGGACAGGTTATTTATACTCCCCCAAGAGGCCAGGCTGTTATAAAAAATAAACTGAACAATCTTGTAACGTTCCTGAACGATGATGATAGTTTTAAAGCAGATCATTTATTGAAAATGGCCATTGCTCATTATCAGTTTGAAGTTATTCACCCGTTCCGGGACGGAAATGGCAGGACCGGTCGTGTCTTTAATATCAATTACCTGACAAAAAAGGGATTGCTTGATGTCCCGATCCTGTTTTTAAGCCGGTATATTTTAGATCATAAAGAAGATTATTATTCCGGATTAACGGGGGTTTCTCAAAGGGGCGACTGGAAGAACTGGTTATTTTTCATGCTCAGGGCAATTGAAAATACATCCAAAATTACCTTCCAAAAAATCAACGAGATTTTATCAGCTAAAGATTCTATCCTGGAGTATATTAAAAAAGATACACGGAAGATCAGAACTCCTGAAGTCCTTGTAATTGCTTTGTTCACCCAGCCTTTTACAAAAGTAAAGCATCTGGTCGATTCAGGAATATATTCCGAAAATACTGCAAGGGATTATTTAAACAGACTATGCGATATCCATGTTCTTGAGAAAAGAGAAATTGATGGCCACCATTATTATCTGAATCTTGAATTATACAGGATTCTCTCTGAATAACCACCAAAATATTTAGAAAATGAAAACAGAAAAAAGACGCTCATTTATTAAGAAGTCTGTAATAGCATCGGCAGGATTAGCCATAGGCGCACCCGCATATATAAAAGGATTCGCACAGATAAAGCCGAGTGATATGATCAACGCGGGAGTTATCGGGATAAACGACCGCGGAGGATTTTACGGAGGCTCGGGCCATACTGCCAATTTCACAAAGATCAAAGACACAAGAGTAACTGCAATTTGCGATTGTGTTGAATATCTCTGGCCAAAAGCGATAAAGGATATTGAGAATCTTGGGGGCGCAAAACCTGCAACATATATCGACTATCGTAAAATGCTTGAGGATAAGGATCTTGACGTTATCTCAATTGCTACACCCGATTACTGGCATGCACTTATGACCATAAACGCCTGCCAGGCCGGCAAGGATGTATATGTCGAAAAACCCATCTCTTATGCCATTGACGAGGGCAGGAAAATGGTCCTGGCCGCAAGGAAATACAACAGGATAGTCCAGGCTGGTACCCAGAGAAGAGCCTTCAGGATCAACAGAAAAGCCATTCAGATGCTCAGGGAAGGCGTCATCGGAGAAGTATACATGGGTCGCGGAACAGTTTATCGTTCCCGTCCGAGTATCGGCAGAAAACCCGACAGTCCGGTCCCGCAGGGCGTAAACTGGGATCTTTACCGCGGTCCGGCGCCAATGATACCGTTCAACGAAAACCATTTCCTCTATAACTGGCACTGGTACTGGGATACAAGCACCAGTGAGTTCGGCAATAACGGAACTCATGCAATGGATATCCTGAGACTGGGAATGAACATACACGAACATCCGGTCAAAATCTCCGGTTGCGGCGGATTCTATGCCTACAGGAATGAATCTGACCAGGATGTCCCCAACTTCCAGGTGGCAACATTCGAATACGAAAACGGATGTGTTCTTGAGTTGGAGGTGAGAAGCCTGCCCACACCCAATGACCCATGGAGCTATCTGTGGCTTGGGACTAAAGGATATGCCTATACACAGGGAGATAACTTCCTGGTATTTCAAAGCGGGAACCGTCCGGCAGCTGTCGATGGCCAGACAGGAACGGCAGCATTCAGCACCGGCCGCCAGCAGGACACCACAAATAAGCCATCAATATTAGTGACACCCGGGGATCTTGACCCTGATCCACGGTTTGATGAAATTACCGGTGCCGGCATTGATTACCATTTTCAGAACTTTGTTGACTGCGTTAAGACCCGGAAGTACAAAGATCTTATTTCTGATATTGAAGATGGACATATCTCAACTGCAATGATGCATCTTGGCAATATAGCATACCGTACAGGCAGGAAGCTGGTCTTTGACGGCAAAACGGAATCATTCGGAAACGATAAAGAGGCAAATTCTTATTTGTCGCGTCCTGATGGCGGAAGAAAACCGTTCAGCATGCCCCGGAACGTCTGAAAAAGAGGAACTATGGCAAGAAGAAAATGTACACAAATCGTAAGAGGACAATATGCTGTTGATGGGGCTGGTGTCCGTTTACGAAGGGTTCTTGGATCAAGAACCATTAAGTATTTTGATCCTTTCCTGGTGAATCTTGGTGTCTTGGAGTCTTGGTGGCTGATTTTTTCTTCCTGTTTTAGTGTGGTTTAATGCAACATCAGAAATAATCACAGTATAGGATCGCCGCAAAAATCCCGGCGTTTGCAGCTTTTGCAGAACTTACCAATCCACACTTCATCAAACTGGTTCATTATTTCATCAATTATATCAGGATCTGTTGTTACAAATCCTGATTCAAAATTACGTGTATCATTACCCTTTATTCCCAGTCCGGCTCCGGTCAGATTGGCTGAACCTGTATAGGCAAATTTCCCGTCAATAATAATGTGTTTGAAATGTATCCGTGGGCATAGATGCCTCTCTATATTATCCCACAGCATCGGATATTTATCAAAGCTTCTCCTGAAGTTTGCACCGGGTTCCTTTGCATGTAAAAGACGGATGGCCACTTTCCTTTTTGCAAGAGCGTCAAGCACTGATAAGAAAGATTGCACTTTCCCTTTATGGTGCACATACATGTCTTTTATATCAGCTGTGGCGATCCACACAAAAGAAGCTGCGGTGGCTACTGGTACTATCGCCTGCTCATACAATTGTTCGTTTGTGATGAATTTTAAGCTCATTTTTCCTTAATTCATGGGCAGCGGAAAGCCTGTTAGTCTGCTGGGATGTTTGTTTTAATACATCCATTTTGCATCATTCTCCATTACATCCTTAATTCTGTATTCAGCAATTCTTTGAATCAATCTGGCCGGCAGTGGCTTGTCATAAGGAAACTGAACGGTGTCTTTTCCTGTTTTAAACTCAGATAGTTCTTCCTTAAATGGATTCAGGGCCGGACCGGTAGGCATAAAATTCAGATGATTTTTGAATGCTGAATAGGAAAAGAGAATTCTTTTATCAAAAAATACCGGGTAACCCCATTTAAGCATTTCGGTGGCATTGGGAGCAACTTTCTTTAAAATGGAACGTATTTCACGTAACTTCTCCTGAGCAGCAGGTGGTGCTGCATCAATATACTCGTCGACACTGGAAGGTTTTTGCTTTGGCATTTTGTTTGTTTTTTTAATTAAACGCAGGCGTGCGCGTGTCCCGGCGGAACGATTATTAAATCCAGGTTATACTTTTCAGTTCCCTTTGAATCGCCCTTTTGTATTTGAATTTCGGATAACCTAAAATCATAGAGGCAACAACTATATTTTCTTCCGGTATTTTAAACATTTGTTTTAAAACCGGGGTTCGCTCAATGGCCGGGGGAATAAGATCAATTGCTGTTGCACCAATACCTAAAGAATGAGCTTTTAAAAGGGCGTATGCAAGAGCGATATAAATATCAGAAGCATAATTATCAGATTGCTTATTCGCATGAAATAATATCATTGCCTGAGCATTTCGGGTAATGGCGTCTTCCGAACCATTCTTCATGAACGGAAGCTTAATATTGAACATAGGAACAATATGGTTTTGAATTACACGCAACTTTTCCCGGCCGGTTTTTCTGCTAATGATATGCCTGGCAACAGGGTTCTTCAATCCTTGCATAAGTTTGTCATACAGATTAATCATATGCGGCAGGGATTCTTTAATTAGTTGCTTATCATGAATTACTGTGATTTCTGTTTTTATCGGAGGGAAAGAGGGTGGAGCATAAGTTATTGCATTGACAATTTGTTCTAATATATCTTTTGGTACCGGAATATTTTTAAAAGCACGGACAGATCTGCGACTCTGAATTAAAGAATTAAATGAATTTATAACCTCAGGCAGATCAAAAAAATCTTTCTTATAGTCCAGTCCTTCAACCTGAATTGCTTTTTCAGGACATGCAGCCATGCATTGTCCGCACAGAAAGCAGAGTACAATCCTTTCAGGTTTGACTGAAGTATGACCATTATTTGTCTGAAAGATGCCATTTGGACATACTTCTATACAGACTTTACAGTTCTTGCATAATGTGTCATTGATTGAGATGCCTTTTGCCATATTAAACTTATTAGTGAGGGGGGTCAATTCATATATTACACGCGATTTTAAAACGCTGTTAATTATTTCACAATAAAGGCGATAAGTTTTCGCTATTGCCTGACCCCGATCCCGGTTAAGAATGAATTCCAGTCCCAGTAATCACTGTTTCGTGTAATGAGTCCGTTTTCAATTACCATAACAGATACCCCCTTCAGTTCGAAATATTTGTCAGTCGCAGGAAGGCCCATCTCAGCCCACCCTACCGAGTTTGTTCCTTTCCAGATCCATTCAACCACAGCCAGGTTGTTGGTTGCCATCATGTTTATTGTTTCAAATTTTGTATCCGGTATTCCTGAAATAGTTGATCCGATATAGACAGCAATCTTCTGCCGGTTCGTGTAGCTTCTGCCGGTTGCGACTTCTTCATAGATCCCGTTTTCTGCAAACAGGGAGGTGAATTTACCGACATCATGTGAGTTCAGATATTCAATAAATGATTTTGCAATGCTCTCATTCTTCTGGATGATCCCCTTGGTGTTTTGTCCATTACAAAAAGCGCAAAACAGAATTATTCCGATACTGATAAAAAATAGTTTTGCTTTCATAGTAGTATATAATTAACAATAAAGTTAAACTAAAGATTTAATCCGGTTATAGATAACGTTGTTCTTCTTTCCGGAATTACTACTGATGCGTTTGATTTCAGGATAAATCGTGCCGCGAAGTAGCACAATCAATTCAAATCAATAAATCATGAACTTTTATATTTTGTTTATTATCAATAATATAATAACACATTTTTTAAGTTAATGTATTATCCGTATTTTAAAATATTAAATTTAGTTCAGTTTCCGATTAAAATAAAAGGAGACCAGAATAATGGGTGTGCGTATTTCCCATTACTTATCATATTTAACTTAGCATTTCGGAGTGACTCAGAGAATGATCGATGTCCTTTAACTGCGAGGGAGTTCTTATAAAAATTCACCATCAAGTCAGAAGTACTATCATCAGCAACCTGCCAGAGTGATACAATGATATTCTTTGCTCCGGCATATAATAAAGCTCTTGTTAAACCAATTATACCTTCACCTTTCTGAATTTTGCCAAGCCCTGTTTCACAAGCTGAGAGAACAACTAAGTCAGAATTTAACTTCAGGTTATAGATTTCACCTGAGTAAAGAATACCATCTTCACCACCTGTTGTATCTTGTTCAAGTAAAAGACCTGAAAGTTCTGGTCTCTCTGAATTGACAAAGCCATGTGTTGCAAAGTGCAGTACTTTGAAGTGTTCTAATTCACCTGATTTGATTAACTTTTCATTGGCATTATTATGTAATAAAACTTTGGCTTTAAGGTTGTTATCATCATAAAGTTTAAAAATGGCTTCAGTCTCTGTTACTGTTGCAGGCAACGGAGTAATATAGCTTCTGTCAAACATAGATCGGTTTGTCATCAGTGAATCTGTATTAAGCCAGTTTAATTGACGTTGTAGTTCCCTGGTTGTCATTACCATGTTTTGTTCTCTGCTAATATCAAAAACCGGGGCAAATGCCAACCAATCATCTAGTTTCTTTATTTCTATTGTTGAAGAGGCTTCATTAGAGA
Source organism: Bacteroidales bacterium (assembly GCA_041303415.1). Taxonomy (GTDB): domain Bacteria; phylum Bacteroidota; class Bacteroidia; order Bacteroidales; family VadinHA17; genus LD21. The sequence continues at coordinate 23,577 of JBFYPG010000190.1, read as the reverse complement.
ATGCCATGTAAAATAAATTTGCTGAATAGGAATAACTGATTTTATATTTTTTGATTAAGTAAGGGTAATTATTATATGCATTAATATCTCCGGTATAATTGGTAGTTAATAAACTTTCAAAAGGTATTATCGCCAATTCGTCATCAGGAATTATAATGAGGTTTTCAATTTGTCTGGCAATCAAACCGCTCTGTGGAAAAAGCTGCTGATAAAGCTTATACCCTAACCGTCGGAAGTTTTCCTGCATCCGAGGACTGGTCTTTGTTAATCCGTAACGAAACCATACAATACTATCACTCAGGTTCTTAATCTTAGGAACTTTCTGCACATTCAATTTACTTTTTGTCAATGTGAAAATGGTAATTGAGCTATCTCCTACAGCGAATGATCTTAAAGCAGTTTTCTTGTCCAACAGTTTTTGAATATCCTTTACGGTTATGGTTTTATTATTGTATTTCAAATTGTGATATTGGGGGAATTTCTTTTCGAAAACTACTATTAAGCTATCGTAACTTCGGTTACTGTGGAATAATCTGTCCTGAAATAGTACTACCTGAGTACTATCCAGATTTTCAGGTTCCGCTAATTTTTTTGTATATAAGTTAATATCGGTTTTTAGATTATGCTCTTTTTCCAACAGACTATCTGGAATCCCGGCATATTTCTGTGCTTCTTGTCCGGCTAGCGCTTCCAGGAGGACAGCAGATTTGTTCTTTTCCGAAAAATAAAAAGCCAGATCAGCATCCTTATCAGATATGCTTTTCATTCCCTCTGTATTGTCATATGTCTGAAAAGGTATCAAGAGATCAATCGCATTTTTATAGGCCTGGTTTGCTAATAAGCCTAATGCCAGTTTATCTGACAAAGTGCTGATTTCCTTTCGGGTTATGTCAATTACTGTGTCGCAAGCCTGATAATGTCTAATTGCGATTTTATTCCTGTCACAATCTGTAAACCCTTTAAGAATTTCGTTTTCATCAGAAATAATTTGTGCTTTTTCCTGTAGAGCTTTTAGTAAATAATTCCAATCTAAAATATTCATATTAACAGGAACAGTATAAACATTTGCGGTTTCATAGAAATTTCCCAAACAACTTGCAACTTCTTTTTGATAATATTCCAAAGCTAAATCGTTCTCCCCTTTATCTTTATATAAACGGCCAATATGATCATAGCTGGAGGCTAAAGCTGTATGTTTTTCACCCAGTAATTCTTTTCTTATCTGTAATGCTTTAAAATAATAATCCAAAGCCTGATCATATTCTCCTCTTTCGTGATATGCACTTCCAATATGTTCATAATTCCCAGCAGCTTCCAGATGTTTTTCCCCAAGGACCTCTTGTATTATTTGTAAAGCTTTTAAATAATATTCTAATGCTCTTTCGTATTCCCCTTTATCAAAATATGTAATTCCAATATTATCATAAAGCAATGCCACTTCAGGATGTTTTTCTCCAAATTTTTCTGCTCCTATTTCTAAGGCCATATTGTAGTATTCCAATGCCAAATCTTTTTCATTCTTATCAGCATAAATATTTGCGATATTATTATAATTCGAAATTAGATCGGGATGTTTTTCTCCTAGGATTTCTTTTCTTAAATGTAGCGATTTAAGAGCGTATTCCAACGCCAAATCATATTCTCTTTTAAAATAATAATTGTTCCCAATAGTATTATAAATATAGCCTATGGTAGGATGTTTTTCGCTTAGGACCTCCTTCCCTATTTGTAAAGCATTAAAAAGAAATTCCAAAGACTTGGTATATTCGCCTCTTTCTATGTAAGCCCATCCAATATTATAATAACTCTCAACAACTCCAGGGTGTTTTTCACCAAGGATTTCTCGTCTTATTTGTAAAGCCTTAAAATGATATTCCAGAGCTTTGTCGTATTGATTTTTAGAAATATAAATATTTGCTATATTATTATATATCACAGATATGTCAGGATGCATTTCGCCAAGGATTTCCTTTTTTATTTGTTGAGCCTGAAAATAATAATCTAAAGCCTTATCATATTCTCCTTTAGCACTATAAGCAAGTCCAATATTAACATAACTCTTAGAGAGATCAGGATGTTTTTCGCTAAGGATTTCTTTTTTTATTTGTAAAGATTTAAAATAATAATCCAAAGCCTTATTGTATTCTCCTGAATTAGAATAAACAAGTCCGATATTATCAAAACTCATAGCAACAGCTGGATGTTTTTCACCAAGGATTTCTTGTCTTATTTGTAAAGCCTTAGAATGATATTCCAGAGCTTTGTAGTACTCCCCTTTAAGATTATAAATAATTCCGATATTATTAAATCTCACAGCTATGTCAGGATGTTTTTCGCCGAGAAGTTCTTTTTTTATTTGTAAGGACTGAAAATAATAATCCAAAGCCTTATCGTATTCTCCTGCAGTACCATAAACCGTCCCAAGCCCATTCAATAAATTTGCTGTTTCCAGGTTTTTTTCATGAAGATATTTTAAAGAATATACTAATGCAGTGTCCAATAATTTTTGAGCCTCATCAAGCCTATATTGTGATGTTAGATTATTAGATATTCTATTTAAACAATTTATAAATTTCCTCCACACTCCGGGATCATTGGTCTTTAGCGCAATTGGTTTGTAGATATCCGCCGCATTCTGATAATAAATGCTAGAACTATCTAAATTGCCGGAACTGTAGTACTTATCAGCAAGGACAAAATATTTCTTTGCCAAAGTAGTGTCAGTAGCAGAAGGCTGCGAAAATAGATTTAAAGAAAGTATTAATAAGCAAGTCATGAACAAGCTGACAACTGTTACTCGATTTTTCATGATTCCTTTTATAAAATTGATTGTGAAATTCTTATATCTGTTGTTTAATGTCAACGAAACAAGAATTAATAATTACAAACTGAATTTTGGCTGTAATGTTAGTTACCTCAGGTTTTATGTGGAAATTAAATAACAGAATAAAAAATAGTATGTTGCACTGAAGTTACAAATTAATTTTATTATATGAACCAATTTTAATATAAGCATGCAAATTCCTTTTTCGAAAGACCCTGGTAAGTTGTATATTCTTGTTAATTTGGGGTTCCCGAGCTATCGGGGGCAAGGTGAAAATGGGAAAAGCTGACAAAGAAGCCACTATACTTAAGAAAAAATTGATCATCCTTGCCCTGAGTTATATATATGTTGTTGGGGTAGGTATGTAAAATGAAATTTGATCTATCAATAATGATCAGTCCATTTGACCTATGCAGATTATCCCTATTTGCCTGTCTTTAATAAACCCTGAAACCGGAGGCTTCTAATTCCAATATCCCTGATTACATCCGTGGTTTTCCAGGGTTAGTGGTTTCAATCCCGGAGTGGGTTTAAGAATCATACCTTGGACGTTACCATGGATACTGGATTTTGACATCCCACTTTAGCGGGACAGGCTCGCAGGTGTCAATTAAGGTTTTTCTTCCTTTCGGAATAATTGTTTAATTTTCCATTATGAATATTGAAATTATCCGGGAATACTGTATCGAAAAAAAGGATGTTACCGAAAGCTTTCCTTTTGGAGATGATACTCTTGTCTTTAAAAGAAAATGCAAAATATTCCTTCTGGCAAACCTTGACGGCGACCTCAGCTTAAACCTTAAATGCGATCCTGCACTGGCGCTGGAGCTGCGGGAAAGATACTCCTCGGTTGTGCCCGGTTATCACATGAATAAGAAGCACTGGAACACAGTTTATATCGACGGTACTATTCCCGATAAGGAAATATTCTCATGGATTGACCATTCATACGATCTTGTTCTGAAAAACAAATGATCGAGGTATCAGGCTTACCGGTAGGTTATTTTTCTCCTGCAATATCAATGATCTTTATCTCCGTCGGCTGACTTGTCATTTCAGCAACCTTGTCACCAAACTCCTTGAAATATGATGCGGCAAAATGAAAGTCAATGGCCGCCTGGTCCCTGTACTTTTCAAAGAAGAAGAAATTGCTCCTGTTATATGGATCCTGATAAAGGGTATACTCAATACAGCCTTCTTCCTTGTGAGTGTTATCAATGATCCATTGTGCCGACTTAATGAATTCTTCCTCAAAGCCGGGTTTGATAAATATTCTGGCTGTTATCATTTTCTGATAATCAGCTGTTGCAACCTGAGCTTCGGATTGTTTCTGCTCTTCGGCCGGTTTTGTTTTACATGCAGCTGCAGCCGCAAGAAAAACAATTAAAATAATAAGAAGTTTTGTTTTCATAATTTTGAAATTTTAGTTTTCACTATTTGCTTTTTTATCAATGCCATCAGCAATTTTCAGCAGCTTATGGGTATCGAAAATATTGATAAAAAACAGGGTTATCCCCAGAATAATTGTTGAATATCCCAGAGAGCCGGGGAAAATCACCTCAAGTATCATTATGGCCGAGATCAGGATTCTTGCTTCGGTGGGGCTGAATTTGCCGGCATCTATTAAATAATCTCCCGTTATCTTATACCTCATCACCACGATGATCATTTCCCAGCCGTACATTACAACGAAGACATACCCAAGTATTTCCCATATCCCTTCAGAGTAAATGATGTAACCGCCACCGATAAAGATGATGCTTATCCAGTCGATGGTGACATCAAGTACAAAACCGTAATTTTTTCTGGGCTTGTTGCGGTAATAAGCAAGACGCCCGTCCAGTGAATCACCAAACCAGCTGATAAAAAACCCCGGAACACCAAGAAGAAGGTAGTATTTACTGAAATACGTGGCAAGAACGAATGCTGAAAATACAATGAAACTGCCTGTAAATCCGACAGCCGTAAGCATATTGGACGAGATCCATGAAGGAATCCGCTGAACCAGAAATGCAATAGCCTTCTGTTCATATTTTTTGAGCAGGTTGGTCCTTGTCCTGTCGCGCGAAATTGATTCCAGGATCTCGTTAAGAATTGCCGGAGAATTTTTCTTGTTATTCTTATCCATGAGAACTTATCTTAACTTGTTTTTAGGCAGAATGATTTCGGCACAGGCATTTTATATACAGCCTCGCGCAGGAAATCGTTAAAGGAGTTGATATCCCTGTATTTTTCCTGTTCGGCTACCGGAATAATATTGCCAATTCCGATACGCGGATTCTGTTTTCTTTTGTTGAAAACCTCTGAAGGCATCCTTAATGATCTGATTCTCCAGTTGATCAGTCCCAGGAAATAAAAGAATGGGGAATTGCCATCAAAAAACCTTATTGGCAGGACCGGCACTTTTACCGATTTAATCACATGCAGAATACTTGCCTGCCAGTTACGATCCCTGACTCGCATGTCTCTCAGCCTGAAATCGGAGACAGCTCCCGAAGGGAAAAAACCGACAGGATGACCATCTCTCAGCCTGGATAATGTTTCGCGTACACCATGAATACTTTCGGCTGATATCCTGTTTTTTTTGTTAAGCGTCGGAGTGACTGAAATGAAATTTTCGTTCATCCTTTTTACCAGCGACAGCATTTTGTTGACCATGAGCCTGTAGTCGGACCGGATTCCGGCCATCAGGTCAATAAGAATGATCCCGTCCAGCCCTCCGTAGGGATGGTTGGATATGGTAATAAACGCTCCTTCGGGCAGGAGCTTCAATCGCTCAGAATTTCCAATTAAATAATTAACTCCCAGATCATCAAGCAGATGTGATGCAAATTCTGCTCCGGAATATGCACCGGAATTGTTATACACGCGGTTTATCTTGTCTATAGAAAACAAATGCATTAAAAACTCCGCGCGCCGGTGTCCCTTATCTCCCCTGAAAAAAGAAGAAAAGGATTCAAAATCCGTTTCATCAATTACTTTCATACCAGGTCACAGGCTTCCGGCGGCATCCAGTGAGCATCCTTTCCCTCCCATTTAATGTTGCATCCGATAGGATTCGTCACCGGAACAGATATTTGTTTACCGGTTGTCAGCTCTTCAAGAGCCCGGTCAAGGTCATTAACCGTCATGCGCGAAGTATCACGCGGAGAATCAATTCCCCTGCCGGTATAAACGAGCTCCCTATCTTCATTAAAGACATAGAAGTGCGGCGTTCTGAGAGCTCCATAAGCTTTTGCTGTGCTCTGATCCTTGTCGTACAGGTAAGCCCAGGGGAATTTGTATTTTTCCATGCGGGCGATCATGTTGGGAAAACTATCTTCTGCATAAGTGTGCTCGCTGTTGGAGTTAATACCTACAAACTTCACTCCCCTTCCGCTGAACTTATTGGCAGCATCTCTTGTAACCTCATCGGAACCAATAACATACGGACAGTGATTGCATGTAAAGAAAATCACAAGGTATTTGTATTTGTCAAAATCCGACAGGCTGTATTCTTTGCCGTCAGTTGAAGGAAGCCTGAAATCAATAGCTTTTTTACCTGGTTGTAATGTAAATGACATTGATTTAAAAATAAATTAGTGTTGTGTAAACTCAAATTTGACGGAATATAAAAGTTGGCAGCAGGCAGGGGGCAGGGGGCAAAAAGTAAAAGGATAATTGCCAACTGCCAATTTCCAACTGCCAACTAATATTCAGAGACATAATAAGTTTAACTTGATATTAGTTTACTAATTGAATATCCTGCAATTTAAATAATCTTGGTGATTCCTGGTGTCTTTGTGTCTTGGTGGCAAAAAAATATCGCCACCAAGGCACCAAGGCTCCAGGTAACACCAAGTCTTTATCTTCCAAAACAAAATTACTACTAATCAATATAATAACAGAAAAAATATTGAATTGTTATTAACGTTCGAATTTTGGATTAAGATCAAAAACCCTGCCATGAAAAACATATTAGAGGATAAAAGCACTCTCGATAATTCCGGTGCCGGAAATATCGTTTTGCCCTCTTATTTATTCGATTTTAGCCATCCTGAACGGCCGTATTTCTATTTTTTCCCAGACTTTATTATAGATATAGGGTTCGTTCCTGAGCCGTTCGTCAAGAGTCGCCCTGTCTGGCACCTCGTACAATATCATCGATCCTATCATATTTCCTGAATCATCAAGTATTGCACCGCCGCACAGAAACTCTCCTGTTTTTTTCACAATAGCAATTTTCTCAAGGTGTTCAGGACGGCTTTTCATCCTCCTGCCAGGAGCCCCGGCATCTGTTCCGTCATATGCTATAAGTAAGAATTGCATGTTTATGAAATATTGATTTACCTCTCAAAATTATACAATTAAAGCAGCAGAATGACAAGTTTCATACAACATCTTAAGGTTCATTTATTAACTTTGCCGAAGCAATCGTAATACAGGATCATGGAGGAAAAACGCTACAGGACCGGCATAGTACTCAGCGGCGGAGGGGCACGGGGATTTGCTCATCTTGGTGTTTTGCAGGCACTTAACGAGGCGGGTATTTTTCCGGATATTATCTCCGGTACCAGTGCCGGAGCCCTTACAGGAGCGCTTTATTGCGACGGATATTCGCCCGGAGAGATCCTCACAATCATGAAGCTTCACAGCAAACTTGATTATATGCGTCCCATTCTTCCTCGGAACGGTCTTCTCCAGATTTCAGGAATTGTGAAGATCCTTGAAGCAAACCTCCGGGCTAAAAGGTTTGAAGATCTTAAAATTCCACTTATTGCAGCTGCTACGGACCTTAACAGGGGCAAGCCAACTTACTTCTCTGAGGGGGATTTGATTACATCACTGATTGCATCTTCAAGCATACCTGTCCTTTTCAAACCCGTTATAATTGACAGGATATATTATGTTGACGGCGGCGTCCTTGACAACCTTCCGGTAAAGCCTCTTGAAAACAAATGTACTCTTCTTATAGGCTCATTTGTCAACCCTGTCGGATATGAAGAGACAACCTCGGGCCTTATTACAATAGCAATGCGGACCTTCATGCTGAACCAGGCAAAAGAGGCTGTTGAAAAAAGAAAGAAATTCGATCTGCTGATTGCTCCTTCCCAGCTTACAAAATTCGGTTTCCTGGAAGTTGAAAAAGCTGATGCAATCTACGAAATGGGCTACAACAAGACTGTTGAAAAACTTAAAGATCCGGAAGTACAGAAGGTTATTTCGGAGAAGCTGGGATAACCACCCCCCAAGCCCCCCTAAAGGGGGGTTAAAACCCTGACAAACAATATTTTATATTACTGGGTTTATAGCCCCCCTTCAGGGGGGTTGGGGGGTCGGTTACCTCAGGGGGGTTAGGGGGTCATTTTACCATAGAATACAACCTCTTTATCTCAGCCGCCCATAATGATTCATCAGGCGTTTCAAGAATAAGTGGCATATCATCAAAACGAGGATCGTTCATTATATGATGAAAGGGGTCTTCTCCAAGCAGTCCGTTGCCAAGTGTTTCATGTCTGTCGACCCGGGAACCGAATTCCTTTTTGGTATCATTAAGGTGCATGCCCTTTAGGTAACCGAATCCGATTACTTTATCAAATTTGGTAAACGTTTCAGCAAAACCCGATTTTGTTTTTACATCATAACCGGCAGAATATGAATGACATGTATCAATACAAACACCCACCCTTGATTTGTCCTCAACATGATCAATTATGAACCTGATCTGCTCAAAAGTGTGTCCGAGGTTTGTGCCCTGGCCCGCCGTGTTTTCAATAACTGCGATTACCCCGGCGGTCTTGTCAAGCGTGATATTTATTGATTCGGCAATTAATTTAAGACACTCTTCCGGTTCAATGAGGTTAAGGTGGCTGCCGGGATGAAAATTGAGTCTGTCAAGGCCGAGGAGTTCACACCGTTTCATTTCATCAAGGAATGATGCCCGTGATTTGCCAAGCGGTTCTTTTTCAGGATTTCCGAGGTTTATAAGGTAGCTGTCATGCGGTAATATCTGGAGAGGATTATAGTCAAATTTTTCACAGTTCTCCCTGAATTCCGTGATGGCCTTCTGCGAAAGCGGAGATGAGAACCATTGCCTCTGGTTTTTTGTGAACAGGGCAAAAGCCTTTGCTCCTATCGCGTTTGCATTTACAGGGGCATTCTGAACACCGCCTTCTGCACTTATATGAGCTCCGACATATTTCATGACATTTTAATTAGTTTTAATACTTAACGGCGTCAGGCGACAGGCGTCGGGCATCAGTTCTTGAAATGATCTGCCTGCCGCCCGACGCCTGTCGCCTGATGCCTTTAAAAATAACTACTGCCGTCCCAGCAATGAGTACAGAGCCTCTCCTTCGGCAGACCTATTGCCTTAACAAGATCATCAAGCCTCTGGTAGACCAGGGAGTCAAGATCGAGTTTTTCAGCGATCCTGGCAACCATCTTTTTATATTTATCTGAATCAGGATCGGTATATTGCGCCAGTTCGTCATCTGCTCCGCCCAACTCCCTTATGGCCCTTCTGGCAGCAAGTTCAAGCGGTGATCTCGACTGGGTGAAATTCAGGAAATCGCAGGAATAAAGAAGCGGCGGACATGCAATTCTCATATGGATTTCAGATGCCCCGCACTTACGCATATCATTAGTATTGTCCTTAAGCTGGGTTCCCCGTACAATGCTGTCATCGAGGAATACCATTTTCTTTCCCTCAATGACGGCCCTGTTGGGAATGAGCTTCATCCTGGCAACAAGATCACGCTGCTCCTGTACTGACGGGAGAAAGCTTCGGGGCCATGTAGCAGTGTATTTTGAATAAGGCCTCATGGTAGGTATCTTCTTTTCATTGCCATAGCCGATCGCATGCCCTACACCCGAATCGGGTATTCCGCAAACGAAATCTGCTTCCACATTGTCCCTTTTGGCCAGGGCTGCACCGCATTTATAACGGCACTCATCAACATTGATGCCTTCATAATAGGAAGGAGGATATCCGTAATAGACCCACAGAAATGCACATATCTGCATCCTGCCGCCGGGTTTTTTTAACTGATCGTATCCTTCCGGCGTAACACTCAATATTTCCCCCGGCCCCAGATAATATTCGAGCTCAAAGCCTGTATTGGGGAACGAGCACGATTCGGAGGCAATTGCATATGCCCCTGATTTTCTTCCTATTACTACCGGGGTTCTTCCCAGCTTATCCCGGGCTGCAATAATACCGTTCTCAGAGAGGATCATCAGGGAGCAGGATCCTTTCACGCTTTCAAACACATTTTCAATACCCGAAACGAAGCTTTCCTTTTCACAAATCAGATTGGCAACCACTTCTGTGGGATTAATACTGCCCTCAAAATTCTCAGTAAAATGATTTCTCTGGTTCAGGAACCTGGCTTCAAGATCTGCAAGATTTACTATGCGGCTTACTGTCACTATCGCAAACCGGCCAAGATGTGAATTAAACAAAATCGGCTGCGGGTCCGTATCGCTTATAATTCCCATTCCTGAATTCCCGGACAAAGTCTTCAGATCATCTTCAAATTTTGTCCTGAAATATGCGTTTTCAAGGGTGTGAATAGAGCGCCTGAATCCTTTTTCCGGAACAATAAACACCATACCCGCCCGTTTTGTACCCAGATGGGAATGATAGTCTGTCCCATAAAAAACCTCTTTAACGCAATCCTTCCTGGATACCACACCATAAAAACCACTCATGTTGCTGAATATTAAAATGTTAAAAATTCACCGTGCGTACGTAAATGTAATCATTGGTTCAATATTATTATATCTCCCGATATATTATTATTTTTGCACACCGATAATCATTTTAAAATCAATTGAATGACTGAAGAGGGCAATGCTGCTTCCGGGATGCAGGAGAAAAAATCCGGGGCGCCGATAGGACTTATAGCCATTACAATAATAATGGCGGCAGCTCTTGTTTTCCTTGTTGTGATGTATTTCGACCAGAAAAACAAAATGACTGCCATGGAAACGGAGCTGACCCATGAAAAAGACTCCCTGGCAAATGAACTTCGCATAATGATTCACAGTTTTGATACGCTCAAAACTAACAATGACAGCCTGAACGCACGGATGGAAAGGGAAAAACAGAGAATAATAAAACTCCTTGAAGTGAATGCTTCCAACATACAGCTGATACGAAAGTACCGCAATGAGATATCCACCATGCGCGATATAATGAAAAGCTATATCGTCCAGATCGACTCGCTGAACACCAGGAACAAGATACTCATTGCCGAAAATGTGGAGATAAGACAGCAGTATAAACGGGTGCAGGACTCAAATGTAAAGCTTGAAAAGGTGAAGGAGGAGCTTACCTCAAAAGTCACGATAGCATCGGTGATCCAGGCCAAAGACATAGTTGCTGCAGCCCTAAATAAAAAGAGGAAGGAGACAACGAAAATAAATCTTCTTGACAAGCTCAGGATCTGTTATACCTTGCGTGAAAATCCTCTTGCCGAAGCAGGACAGAAAGAGGTTTTCATGAGAGTGATCCGCCCCGACTCTCTGGTCATAACCAGCAGCTCCGAAAATGTTTTTGACTTCAACGGCAGAAAGCTGATCTATTCCGCAAGCCGCGTCGCCGATTATATGAACCAGGATATAGAGATGTGCATCTATCTTGACAACACCGGGGATTTCATTCCGGGCAACTACAATGTTGAGCTTTATCTTGAGGAGAACATGATCGGACAGACAAATTTCATGCTGACAAAGAGATGATCATCTGTCGGCGGGAAGCATAAATTCAGAAATTATATTATCAGATATCATTTTACCCTGGTTCGTAAGGACCAGGTTTTTTTTGTCATGCTTCATCATGCCATAACTGATGAACTTCCCCGAGAGGTTGACCACATAATCATAGCTCTCTTTTTCAAAGGTTTTTTCAAGGTAATCCAGGTCAATTCCCCACATCGTCCTCAGTGAGGTCATTATATACTCGTTGAACCTTGTTTTAAGGTCGAGCTCTTCCCTTTCAAAAAACGTCGTTCCGTCATTTACACGGCTTACATAATCCTTCAGGTCAGATACATTCCATTGCCTTGAATATCCGTTGAATGAATGCGCTGATGGCCCCAGGCCGATGTAATGAACCTGCTTCCAGTAACTTGTATTGTGAAGGGAGAAATAACCGGGCTTTCCGAAGTTGGATATTTCGTAATGTATAAAACCGGCCGATTCTGTTTTTTTCACGAGGATGTTGAATTCCGAATTGCTTTTTTTCTCATCTATCTCTGTCAGCAGGCCATTTTCTTTCATTTTTCCGAATACGGTCCCTGGTTCAATCGTAAGATGATATGCAGACAGGTGCTTTATATCAAATGCCAGCGACCGTTCAAGATTCGATTCCCATGCCTTAAGGCTCATTCCGGGGATGCCATAAATCAGGTCAATGGACACATTCTCAAAGCCGGCTCTGAATGTATCACCAAGGGCCTTCTCCGCCTGCAACGAATCGTGTCTCCGGTTCAGCATTTTCAGGTCCTCATCGCGCCACGACTGTACACCCAGGCTTATCCTGTTGAATCCGGTACTCCTGAGACCTTTCATGTATTCCGGGGTCACATCGTCAGGATTCAGTTCAATGGTGATTTCGCATTCCGGCACAATCGTAAACTTTCTTCTGAGCCTCTCCAGAACGTTTTCCAGATCATTATTGCTCAGGACCGATGGTGTGCCCCCGCCAACATAGATCGTTGAAACCGGGTCGTTTCCCGCATAATTCCGGCGTATTTCCGCCTCCTTTATAAGAGCGTCAAGAAATGAAGAATGGTCGCCGGGTGAAATTACATGGTAAAAATCGCAGTAATTGCACAGCTTCCTGCAAAAAGGAATATGGATATATATGCCAGTCATTACAAATCTTAGACACCTAAAATTAGAAATAATTTACGATTCTAATGCCTATATTTGGAGCAAACGACAAAGATGTTCCGCAGGAATATATTTTCAATACTTGTTGCCATAGCCATAGCATACCTGAGCCTTTCCGCATCAGATAATTTCAACCGGTTGTCTTTCCTCAATTTCAGGGGCGCCGATAAGGTGATGCATTTCCTGATGTATTTTGGATTTATGTCAGTAATCGTATTTGAAAACAGAAAAAACATAGGAAAACTGAAATTATTATTTATTACAGGGATGATTCCGTTTTTATACGGCTTGCTGATGGAGTTTCTGCAGATGTGGCTCACTCAAACCAGGTCGGGATCTGCCACCGATCTGCTTTTCAACCTGACAGGGATCCTGTTTTCTATAATTATATTTCTTATTATCAGGCCCCTGAGAAATCAGATCATCAGATAGATATTTTCCTGGTGCTTCCTGCTTTTTTCACAAGATCGCTTACCATGGTAGTGCCGAAAATCTTTATCAGCTCTTCACGAAGACCGGCATAGCCATCATGAACCGGGCACGGGTCTTTGTCCCTGTCAACACACCTGCATGTGGAATTGTGAATTATGCAATTCGCAAAAAGGCCGTCCCCGTCAATCGTTTTGACTATATCGAGAAGTGATATTTTTGAAGGATCCTGCTGAAGCGAAAATCCCCCGTGGGGTCCCTTCATTGAAGTCAGTATCTTCTGGCGCACAAGCTGCTGAAGGATCTTGGCAAGAAAGGGCGTCGGCAGATCAAGATCACGGGATATCTGCTTTATGCCGGTTTTTCCCTTGTCGCCGGGTTGACTGGCAAGGTAGATCAATGCTCTTATGCCGTATTTGCAGGAACTTGAAAGCATCCTAATACATTTTTAAAGAGATCTTATCAATTCTCTGCTTGTGCCTTCCTCCTTCAAATCCGGTTTTAAGGAAGGTCTTTACAATCAGATATGCCTCCGCTTCATTGATGAATCTACCCGGCAGGGCACATATATTCGCATCATTGTGAGCCCTTGCAAGCCTGCTGATCTCCTCGTTCCAGCATAAGGCACTTCGTATCCCCTGGTGTTTATTTACTGTCATGTTCATCCCGTTTCCCGTCCCGCATATAGTAATGCCAATCTCATATTCTCCCGCTGTTATTGATTTTGCAAATGGATGACCGTAATCGGGATAGTCCACAGGTTCTTTGCCAGATGTGCCGAAATCCTTAATTTCATAGTTCATCTTTTTCAGGTATGGTATCAGCAGTTCTTTAAGATAAAAGCCTGCATGATCCGAAGTAATTGCTATCTTTTTCCTTTTCATTACCGGAAGTAAAATTGTTTACCGCTAAATTAAGAAAAAAATATTCTTTTATCTTTTTTTAATTTATATTTATTGCCTGTTGTTGATAAACCTGTTTATTTGGTATTGAAAATACTGTTGATTTCTATTATGTGCAGAAGAGAAATCGTTTTTTAAAATATTACTGCTGATTTTTTACCGGAGAATGTCAGATTGTAAACAGTCAGTAAACATTAAAAAAATTAAATTTGTGATGATATGGCTATCAACATTCCTGTCATAACAATTGTTAATAAGAATAGTAATTGCCTGATTTTCAAAAAGGGTACATTTTTTGATATGTTAAAAACATGTTTGTCTGATGATAATTGTGAAAAATCAAACATTATTCGTTAAATTTTTCAAACACAATTAACAGGATAACATCATAACCAGAAAATTAAATTTTAAAATCAATATCTTTTATAATGATGTTAATTAAACCGGAAATAAGGTGAGAAAACAGATAAATTATATTGATGAAATAAACAGGTTAAGGAAAGAAAAGAATGCCATTATTCTGGCACATTATTATCAAACGGCGGATATACAGGATATTGCTGATTTCATTGGCGACAGCCTTGCTCTTTCACAGAAAGCTGCTGAAAATGATGCTGATATTATCTTGTTTGCAGGAGTAAAATTCATGGCCGAAACCGCTAAGATTCTTGCCCCGGATAAGAAAGTACTTCTTCCCGACATGAACGCAGGATGCTCCCTTGCTGATTCATGCAGAGCTAAGGATTTTAAAAAGTTCATCAGGGAAAATCCTGGCAGGACAATTATCACATATGTAAATACAACAGCTGAAATAAAAGCACTCTCTGATATCTGCTGCACTTCATCAAATGCTGTGGATATAGTTAACTCTCTTCCTACAGAAGAAAAAATAATATTTGCTCCTGACAGAAACCTTGGAAATTATGTTCAGAAGCTTACCGGAAGGGATATTGTGGTATGGAACGGTACATGCCATGTTCATGAGGAATTTTCAATTGAGTTTATTATAAAATTAAAAATAGAACATCCTGAGGCAAAAGTGATAGTGCATCCGGAATGTGAACTGCCTGTTAGAATGGTAGCTGATTTCATCGGATCCACATCGGCACTTTTGCAATTTGTGAAAAATGATGAATCAGTGACTTATATTGTAGCCACTGAACCAGGAATAATTTACCAGATGAAAAAGGCAGAACCGGAAAAATCATTTATTCCTGCACCTCCAAAAGATTCAACATGCGGCTGCAGCGAATGCAATTTTATGAAGCTTATTACAGTAGAGAAGATATATAATTGCCTTCTCAGCGAAAAACCTGAAATAATTATTGATGATGATATAATAAATAAAGGATTAAAACCGATTAAAAGAATGCTGGATATATCAGGGAAGAAGGGCAAGTAAATATGAGAAAATTCATCGTTATATTTATCATTGTACTGATTTCGGTATCTGCAGCTGGCCAGACTATTGACGAACTTAAGGACGGATATAAGGTATTTAAATACCCGAACGGCACGGTTTCTAGTAAGGGTTTTATCAGAAATGGCAAACCTGACGGATTCTGGATCAGCTATTATGTTACAGGAATAAGGAAATCAGAGGGGATGTACAGAAATTTCATGCTCGACAGCATCTGGGTCTTTTTTGATCAGACAGGCGATACAACCGACAGGATAAGTTACCTGTTCGGCAAAAAGAACGGTTATTATTTAAGATATAAAAAGGATCCTTCAAAGGGTTTGTATATATGGTCAA
This sequence comes from Bacteroidales bacterium, assembly GCA_041303415.1. Taxonomy (GTDB): domain Bacteria; phylum Bacteroidota; class Bacteroidia; order Bacteroidales; family VadinHA17; genus LD21. The sequence continues at coordinate 7,787 of JBFYPG010000190.1, read as the reverse complement.
AGGAGCTTTACGCCGGAGACAGTAAAGAGGGTACGGCATATATCTATTTTCCTGACGGAAGAATACAGCAAACCATAACATATAACAGCGGCAAAAAAGAGGGTCTGTCAAAGGAATATGACAGGGAAGGCCGCGTAATAACTCTTCTGGAATACAATAACGATTTCCTGGTTTCCAGAGAGAAAATAAACCGCATCGACAACGCCGGTCTGAAGCAGGGCGAATGGAAAGAATTTTATCCTGCCGGAGCCATTAAGGTCGAAATGACCTATAAGGACGATCAGCTTCACGGGTATTATAAGGAATATGATACGCGCGGAAATCTTATGGTAACAATGCTTTATGACAACGGTGCAATAGTCAAATCACTGGTTGAGGACCAGCCCGACATTGAGATCGTTAACCGGTACGGAGAGGACGGAAAACTCATTTACAGCGGTCCGTTCAGAAATAATGTCCCGGTAGGAACCCACAGGGAATTCGGAAGTGACGGAAAAGTGGTCAATGCATTCATTTACAATGATAACGGATTATTATTATCCCAGGGTATCGTCGATGAATCCGGGAACCTTAACGGCAGGTGGAAAGACTTTTATGCAGACGGAAAAATCAAAGCCGAAGGGGCATACACCGATAACAGGAGAACCGGATTATGGAAATTCTATAACACCGGATCAAAAGTAGAACAAACAGGCTCATTTAATAACGGGAGACCTGACGGATTATGGACATGGTATTATGAAGACGGATCGGTTCTGAGAGAAGAAGATTATTTCCAGGGTCAGCGCGATGGCCAGTATACCGAGTATTCACCCTCAGGAGAGGTCATTGCTGCAGGCCAGTATTCTGACGGCGAGAAAAACGGTGAATGGAAGTTCAGGTCGGGCGACTTTACCGAAGAGGGCCGGTTTATCATTGGTCTTAAGGACGGGCAGTGGAAATCATTCTACGAAAGCGGAAGACTTAAATTCAGGGGAAGCTATGTACAGGGCAACCCCGATAAACAGCATCTCTATTACTATGAATCCGGAAAGGTAAAGGAAGAACAGTATTACCAGATGGGAATAAGAGAGCGGACATGGAAGAAATTTGATGAGGAAGGGGTTCCCGTACTGGTAATTACATATAAGGATGATATTGAAATAAGCATAAACGGCGTTAAAATAAATCTTCCTGAAAGCGATACAAAGCTTATAAAATAGTTACTTTGCTTCATGGAAGAGAATTTCAATATCCGGAAGGAAAACATCTCTGTCGACAGGGAATTCGAAAAACAACTGCGTCCTCTTTCTTTTGACGATTTCAAGGGACAAAAGCAGGTGATAGATAATCTCAGGGTTTTTGTAACGGCTACAAAGCAAAGGGGTGAATCTCTCGATCACGTCCTGCTTCACAGCCCTCCCGGACTCGGAAAAACAACTCTTGCAAATATTATCTCAAACGAGCTCGGAGTTAACCTTCGGGTCACATCCGGACCGGTACTTGATAAGCCGGGCGACCTTGCCGGGCTTCTGACAAATCTCGAGAGCGGAGACGTTCTGTTTATTGATGAGATACATCGCCTCAGCCCGGTGGTAGAGGAATATCTCTATTCTGCGATGGAGGATTTTCAGATAGATATCATGATCGACAAGGGACCCAGCGCCAGATCAGTTCAGCTGACACTCAATAAATTCACACTGATCGGGGCCACGACACGGTCAGGATTGCTTACCAGCCCTCTCAGGGCCAGGTTCGGGATTAAATTCCATCTTGAATATTATGACCACCTTATACTTACAGGTATAGTTAAGAGATCAGCTTCGATACTTGACGTAAAGATTGACGACATTGCAGCCGTGGAGATAGCGAGAAGAAGCCGCGGAACTCCGAGGATAGCCAATGCCCTTCTTAGGAGGATAAGAGATTTTGCCCAGGTAAAGGGATCGGGGAAAGTAGACCTGGAGATCACAAAATATGGACTGAATGCCCTTAATATCGACCAGTACGGGCTTGATGAAATGGATAACAGGATCCTTTCAGCAATCATAAATAAGTTCAGCGGAGGCCCCGTGGGACTTAATACCATTGCTACTGCCGTGAGTGAGGAGAGCGGTACGATCGAAGAGGTCTATGAGCCTTTCCTGATAAAGGAAGGCTTTCTGAAGAGAACACCAAGGGGAAGGGAAGCCACGGAACTGGCATATAAACATCTGGGAAAACTGTTCAGACCGGGCGAAAAAACACTTTTCTGAAAATGATCAGTTGAATACATTACTGATCTTAACCAGTCCTTTCTTATTGAGGATCCTGATCTTTCTGCCATTCAGCTCAACCAGCTTGTCGGATTTGAATTCTGAAAGAAGCCTTATCACCGATTCCGTTGCAGTTCCGACAATATTTGCCAGTTCTTCGCGGGTAAGCGAGATCTGCAGGTAATTCTGCTCGTCGAGGCCAAAATCATTGACAAGAAGAAGGATGATCTCTGCAAGCCTTTCGCGAACCGTTTTCTGGGCTATATCGGTAATGAATGCATTTGCTTCTCCAAGTTCATGGCAGGCAAGTTTAAGCAGCTCGTGGGCAAAATTTGAATTGGTCTTAACAAGCCTGATAAGTATTTCTGAAGGAATGAAACATGCCTGGCAATCCTCAATGACCTTTGCAGAGGTGCATGCCGGCTCATTGCTGAGAACACTGCGGTAGGCAATTATGTCTCCGGGCTTGGCAAAACGGATTATCTGCTCCTTTCCGTCAAAGCCGGTCTTGAATACTTTTACGATCCCCCTGTGAATACAGTAGAATCCGCTGATCCTTCCGCCCTCATTGTAAAGTATCTCACCCCGCCTGAACTGGCGGAACTCCTTTTCGAAATTGATCGTATCAGCTTCGTCGCGTGTGAGATGTTTGAAAATGGCGCCGGTATCCATTGCACACTTGTCACAGAAAGGAACCGGTACCTCGTGTTGTTTCATTTCGTTATTGTAATATTTAAAAGACTAACAATGAATAGATTATTATGTTCATTTAAAATGCCGACCTGAACTGCTCAAGAAATCTGATGTCATTTTCGAAGTAAAGCCGCAGGTCGTTCACCTGGTATTTAAGCATCGCCGGTCTTTCTATTCCCATTCCAAATGCAAAACCGGTGTATTTATTACTGTCAATGCCGCTGGCTTCAAGCACAGCAGGATGAACCATCCCGCACCCCAGTACCTCAAGCCACCCTGTATATTTGCATACATTACACCCCTTGCCGCCGCATATGCTGCAACTTATATCCATTTCTGCAGATGGCTCCGTAAAAGGGAAATATGAAGGCCTCAGCCGTATTTTCGTATCCTTCCCGAACATCTCCCTGGCAAAGAAGAAAAGTGTTTGCCTGAGGTCGGCAAAAGATACATTCTCGTCAATGTAGAGTCCCTCCACCTGGTGAAAGATACAATGAGCCCTCGCCGAAATCGCTTCATTACGGAATACCCTGCCGGGAGAAATGGTCCTGATCGGAGGTTTCTGGTTTTCCATAACGCGTACCTGCACCGACGAGGTATGCGTGCGAAGAACAACATCAGAAGGATTTGAGTCCTCGGGCGAAATACGGGAAATATAAAATGTATCCTGCATATCTCTTGCAGGATGTTCGGGTGCAAAATTCAGCTTTGTGAACACATGATCGTCGTCCTCTATTTCCGGTCCTTCGGATACTGTGAATCCGATCCTGGTGAAGATGTCGATTATCTCATTCCTGATGATGGATATAGGATGGCGCGAACCAAGAAGCCAGGGATATGAAGGCCTTGTAAGATCATTATCCTGCAGGGATTGTTCAATAGACTGAAGCCCTGATTTAAGGCTGTTGTATTTTTCCTGGGCGGCCTCTTTGAGCAAATTGAGCCTCTGCCCTGTCTCTTTTTTTTCTGATGCCGGAACATTCCTGAACTCCTCAAACAATTCCGGAATGAGCCCCTTTTTGCTAAGGAACCTTAGCCTGAATGATTCAAGCTCTTCATTGTTTTTTGCAGAATAAGCAGAGATCTCAGAAAAGAGATTGTTTATTTTAGTGATCATCAGGAAGGCTTTAAAGCAATTAGTTTTCTATTTTAATTTTAAGGATTTTAATATCACTCAACGGCTTGTCAGCCTGGTCTGTTTTTACGGCAGCTATCTTATCGACGACATCCAATCCTTCTATCACCTCTCCGAATACCGTATATGTGCCGTCAAGGCGGGGGACGCCGCCTATGGTTTTGTAGTCAATGCGCTGAACCTCGGGTATTTTATAATTGCCCTGCGTTGTAAGGTAATTGAACATCCTGTCTGAAGCAAGCATCTGAACCTCAGAGTCAGAAAGAGGAGCACCTGATTTTGCCGCGCTGTCTGAAATCTGATGAATGAACTTGCTGAACATGGCCCTCTTCAGGTTGTTGTTTATCATGTCTTCTGCCTGGCTCAGCTGGTCATCATTTAATCTGACACCCTGCACAATATAGAAATGCGTGCCGGAAGATCTCATTTCCGGGTTCACATCATTGCCTTCACGGGCCGCCGCCAGGGCACCCTTCTTATGAAACAGCTGCCTGTTGAACTCTGACGGGATGGTATAAGTATTAAGCGAATCAGAGTTTTTGTCGATTGGAACGGAACGTGTCGCCGGATCACCTGCCTGTATCATGAAGCCATTTATGACCCTGTGGAAAGATATGCCTTCATAGAAACCCGAATTCACCAGCCTGATGAAATTATCACGGTGAAGAGGAGTCTCATTGTAAAGCCTGAACCTTATGTCACCGAGAGAGGTCTTCATAAGAACAACGGTATTGTCATGGCTGCCGGTAGTACTGCAGGATGCTGCCGGAACAAGGGCAAACAGGATCAATATCCTGATTATTATTTTGTTCATGAATATTTGCTTTTGGTTAATAATGTTGTGCAAATCTGATGACAAAGATATTTAACTTTGAACGATCACGAAAGAAATGATTTTCAAAATATGATTTATTTCATGTTTTGAGTTTACATGCTATGACCGCATTTTGGAGGCCATTTTTATTTTAAGAAAGCAACTTGAACGAGATCAGGACATTAGCTAAGCAAACTGCCATATACGGGTTCGGGACTATAATCCCCAGGTTCCTCAACTATGGCATCATGACCTTCTTCTATACCAGGATCTTTGAAAAAGCAGAGTATGGTGTGGTTACCGAGCTATACGCATGGATGGTCCTTCTTCTGATTATCCTGACATATGGGATGGAAACGGGATTCTTCAGGTTTGCCAGGAACAGGGAAGATTCTGAAAAGGTTTACAGCACAACACTAATAAGTCTTTTTATCACTTCATCATTATTCCTGGTGCTTGCCAACATCTTCATCGCACCATTATCTTCGCTCCTGAATTACAGCGGGAATCATGATTATATTAAGCTCTTTGCAGCCATTGTCGCAATAGATGCATTTACTGCTATTCCCTTTGCATGGCTGAGGAAGGAGAACCGGCCCGTGGTATTCAGCATTATTAAGATCGCTAATGTAATAATTACAATTACTGCAGTACTATTCCTTCTTCTGGTGGCGCCCGGTATCTATGAGAAAAGCAATGGCTGGTTCAGGAAGATCTATGACCCCGGTTACAGGGTGGGCTATGTGTTCGTTGCGAACCTTATTGGAAGCGTTGCCACCCTGATAATGCTGCTTCCGTTCATAGTGAGAATAAAACCAGTGCTCGACCGTGCAGTTTGGAAAAGGATGATAAGCTATTCATTTCCGCTGCTTATTGCCGGACTCAGCGGATCACTCAATGATACCCTTGATAAGGTGATACTGAGGAGAATGGTAGGCGACGAAACCGGACTCGAGACCGTAGGAGAGTATGGCGCAGGATACAAAATAGCCGTGCTTATGGCGCTGTTCATCCAGATGTTCAGGTTTGCCGCTGAACCATTCTTTTTTGAAAGAGCAAAGCATGAAAACGCCAGGCAGAGCTATGCCTTTGTGATGAAATATTTCATAATTGTGATGCTGCTGATATACCTGGGCATAAACCTTTACATTTCAGGCTTTAAGTTCATAATAGGAGAATCATTCAGGGAAGCAATAATAGTTGTGCCGGTCGTAAGCATGGGATACCTGCTGTACGGAGTTTATATCAACCACAGCATCTGGTACAAACTGAATGACCTTACACGGTTTGGCATTTATATTACACTGATGGGAACGGCAATAACTGTTCTGATAAACATATTGCTCATACCTGTATATGGATACATGGCATCTGCATGGGCACATGTTGCATCGTATGGGGCAATGATTATATTTTCATTCATTTTTGCTCAAAAGCACTACAGGGTTGATTACAATATGAAGCAATTTATTCCTTATGGAGGCATAGCCATTGGAATGGTGATCTTCAGCAGAGTGTTCAGGTATCCTGGAATAGCTTCGGAAATTCTGATAAATACGGTTTTTCTGGCGCTGTTTATAACATATGCCCAGATGAAGGATAAATTCTTAACGGTATTTTTCAAAAAGAACGAATAATGAAAAGGGCAGGTTATATATTATTTATATTTTCAGGAATTTTATTCATCTTCATATCCTGCGGCAAAACAACAACACCTTCCGCCGTAAAAATAATTAAAGATTATGATTCGGTGAAGTTTGATTACTTCTTTGTGGAGGCAGTAAAACTGAAAGTACTGGGAAATATTGGTGAAGCCCTTAAATTCTTTGAGCAATGCCTGAAGATAAATCCTGAAAGCGGTGCTGCATATTATCAAATGGCCCAAATCGTTATGTCATCAGGAGATATCATAAGCGGGAAAAAATACCTGAAACAGGCAATCCGGAATGAACCTGCAAATATCTGGTATTTACTCATGCTGGCAGGAACCTATTATCAGGAGGCAAAGCTTGACAGTGCCATTTTGTTTTATGAGAAAGCTGCTGCACGCAATCCCTCGAAAGATGACATGCTTATAACTCTGGCAAGGCTTTACTCTGAAAACAGGAAATTCGATAAAGCGCTGGAAATCTATGAAGGATTTGAAAGAAAATATGGAATAAATCAATCCTCAACTGCCGACGGAATAAAGAATCTCATATGGTCAGGAAGATATGATGAAGCTCTGGAAAAAGCACAACTGCTTCTTGAACAGTATCCAGATGAAATATTGTACAACGGCCTGCTTGCTGAGATTTACAGGGGAAAAGGTGATCAGGGAAAAGCAATGGAGGTATATGATAAGCTGATGCAAAGAAATCCGGGCAATCCTGAAACTCAGCTATCATTATGTGATTTTCTGCTGACAGAAAAGAAATACGATGATCTCCTTATGCTCTTGAATACAGTCATTCTTAATGCTCTTGTGACAAGAGAAGATAAACTTTCTTTGCTTGCAAGTATGATTGAAACACCGGATATCATTAAGGAAAAAAGCGACGCCATGAAGCTTAGCCTAATGATTATGGAAGCTGAATACGCCAACGATCATATAGTACAGTTACTGAGACCTGAGCTTTTATCACAGGAGAAAAATTATAAAGAAGCGTCTGCCAGACTTGAGGAGGTAATCAGTGAGCATCCTGATAATTATTTTGCCTGGGAGAAGCTTTTACTTGTTTATCTCGACGCAGGAGAAACAAAAAAGCTGGAAGAGAGGGGAAAGGAGTGCGCCACCAGGTTCAACAGATCATTTCTTGCAAAGATACTTTATGCTACGGGAGCAAGTGAAAACGAAAATTATGCCACTTCACTTGAGGAACTGCGAAAAGCTGATATTCTGGCCGGAAGTGATAAGAACATGAAAATGCAG
>JBFYPG010000189.1:0-32173 GCA_041303415.1 Bacteroidales bacterium | reverse complement strand
CAGAGGCTTATGAGTAATAACATGAAGACCTTTTTTCATTGCTGCAATTGCAATTGTGGCATGCAGGTGATCGGGAGTCATGATCTTTACTGCATCAATATCCTCTTTTTCGAGCAACTCCCTGAAGTCGTTGTAAGCTGTTACTGCCGAAAACTTGTCAGCAGCTCTCTGATTACCATAAAAGGTTTCGATAACTTCCTTCATAACCATACGGCCGCCGGGAACATAATTTATGCCTTCCCTCCATTTTGGATTACTAACCAGGTTCCTGATAGTATTTAACGTACCAGTTGGTACTCCGTTAGCACCGTTACCAAAGTTCAGATAATGTCTTCCGTCAGTTTCAGGATCACAGACAGCAACTATCTGCAGATCGGGAGAATTGATAAGCGGACCCAGTTCAGAGAATCCCTGTAATCCGCATCCGATATGTGCCATTCTGATTCTATCACTTGGAGCGACAGCACAAAATGGCTTCCCTAATACATTCTTAGGGATAATGGTGAACGCTGCAGCTGATGCAGCAGTACCCAGAAATTTTCGTCTGGATACCATTTGTTTGTTTTTTTCTTTCATAGGTTGGTTCCTCCTTGCAGGTTTCAGGTTATAAATGATTTTTAAATAGACGAAGTTAAAGTTATGCATTATTCCCACATCTCACTCTCATCTCTTTCCTTAAAAAACACACTCACGCTAATCCTCTAATGGCACCTTAGCATTTGTATACATTTTATTTTCGTTTTTAACATCTTATGTCATAACTTTATATTGATCAATAACCAATTACTATTTTCTTTATTAGTAACCTTTCCTCTTTTTCATTAATTCTGATCTGATACGAAAACTACTGTTAACATATGAGAAAATTCATATTCCAGTTATTAATTCTTCAATATCTGTCAACATTGATCTTTGCACAGAACAATGAGATAGACAGCCTGGAGAACTTGTTGCAACAGCATCCTGCAATGGATACATCACGTATCAGCCTCCTAAACAAAATTGCCGACATACTGGTTTATTCAGATCCTGAAAGGACTCTGGAATATGCCAGACAGGCAGACTCGCTTGCAGGGATCCTCAGCTTTACAGAAGGTAAGGCGATGAGCTTATTAATGATAGGAAAATCCTGCTTTCTTTTATCTGATTTCGATATATCCATGGAATATTTGCGGAACGCAATACAACTTTATCAGGAATTGGGTGATAGTATAGGCGTGGCAAATAGTAACCTGATAATTGGAAATTTATATACTGTAAAGGGCGACTACCCGAAATCGCTGGAATATATTCATAAATCCTTACAAATATACGAGGAACTGAATGTCGAAACGGGGATTGTGAAATGTTACAATAATATTGGAATTATATACTCTTATCAGGGTAACATTCCTAAAAGTCTGGAGTTTTTGCAGCTGTCGTTAAAACTATGTGAAAGACTAAATGATAAACGAGGCATGCAGAAAGCCTTTAATAATATTGGAACCATTTATACTGCACAGAAAGATTATCCTAAAAGCCTGGAATACCTGCAGAAAGCTCTGAAATTGAGTGAAGAATTAAACGATGAGCAGGGGATAGCTTACAGCCTTGGAAATATCGGGGGCGTTTATGCCGATCAGAAGGAGTATTCAATAGCAATGGAATACCATCAGAAAGCTCTGAAAATCAGTGAAGATGTAACTGATTTGCAAAACATTGCTATATGTAATTATAATATTGGATTAATTCATATTGATCAGGGAGATTATTCAAAAGCTTTAGAATCCCTCGGCAAATGTTTGAAAATAGCGAAGGATATTAACATAATGCAGACAATAACTGAGAGTTATATTGGCTTTTGCCTGGTTTATATAAAATTAAAAAATTATCCCCAGGCAATAATTTACGGGGAAAAGGGATATGCGTCGGCAATCGCAATTGGAAGTAAGCAACCTATTATAAATGCATCTGAGCTACTGTCACAGGCTTATGCGGGGATTGGTAATTATGAAAAAGCCTATAAATATCACATTGAGTATAAAAACTATAGCGATAGCCTGCTGAATGAAGAAAATACTAAAAAGCTCACCGGATTGGAATATACTTACAGATATGAAAAGGAAAAGGAGCTTGCTGCCGCTGAACAGCAGAAGAAGGACGCCATTCAGGCAGAAAAGATAAAACGCCAGAAAATAATCCGCAACTCGCTTATTGCGGGTCTTGCAATGGTCCTGGGATTGCTGTTCTATGTCTTCTATAACCTTAACGAGAAAAAGAAAACAAACCGAATCCTGGTTGCCCAGAAGAAAGAGATTTCAGAGAAAAATGAGGAGATAAGCGCTACACTTGAAACGATAAGTTTTCAGAAAACTGAAATTGAAACCGCTCACGGACAGATAAAAGACAGTATTAACTATGCAAAATATATCCAATCGGCAATACTTACTCAAAAAGAAATGTTCGATGATTACTTCCGGGAGTATTTCATACTTTTCATGCCAAAGGACATTGTAAGTGGTGATTTTTACTGGGGAACCAGAATTGAAGGCCTGACTGTAATCGCTGCAGTTGATTGTACTGGTCACGGAGTCCCGGGTGCATTCATGAGCATGCTTGGATCGGCACTTCTGAATGAAATAGTGAATAAGGAATATATAACTCATCCCGGAGTCATTTTACGCCATCTAAGAAAAGAGGTTATCAGGTCACTGCACCAGAAAGGGCATACAGGTGAGCTGAAGGATGGGATGGATATTACACTGTGCGTAATTGACTTTGAAAAGATGAAACTGCAGTTTTCGGGAGCAAATAATCCTCTGTATCTGATCAGGAATAAATCCTGCCCTGAGTTGAATACCGGAAGTCCTACAACATCTGGATCGCATACCTTATATGATATCAGGGGAGACCGGATGCCGATATCCATACATGAATCAATGAACGATTTTAAAGTGAATGAAATTGACCTGGAACCGGGAGACATACTATACCTATTTTCTGACGGATACGCTGATCAGTTCGGAGGGCAGGCAGAGAAAAAACTCTCCTACAGGACTTTTAGAAATATGTTGCTTGATAATGCCAGCTCCCCGATGGCAGAACAGAAAATGAATCTTGAAAGAGCTTTTATTGATTGGAAAGGAAATCATAACCAGGTTGATGATGTACTGGTTGTCGGGATAAGAGTGTGAGAGCGACAGTGTTCTGCTACGCTCACACTCTCACTTTTATTTTTTGTTGAAACACACCACTTAATAATTATTTTTACAAAAAATATTATATAAGTGAAACATAAGATCCTGAAAAAGCAGCACGTCTCAACAATGTGCTTTGTATGCGGAGAGAAGAATGATTTCGGACTGCATGCCAGATTCTATGAAACTGATAATAATGAACTCGTAGCTGTTATCAATCCTTCGGAGCAGCACCAGGGTTATCCCGGAAGAATGCACGGTGGAATAGCAACAACCATTCTTGATGAGACTATAGCCAGGTCAATATGCAACGGTAAGGATGAACAGCTGTGGGGTGTTACAATGGAACTGAAAACCAGGTTCAGGAAACCTGTACCTCTCGGTCAGGAATTGAAGGTCGTCGGACGGGTCACCATGGAAGGAACCCGGACTTTCGAAGGCACCGGGGAGATTGTTCTGCCCAACGGCGAAATTGCCGTGTCAGCAGAAGGGAAATACATTAAGCTGACTATTGATAAAATAGCAAGTGATGAATTCATGAATGAACAATGGTTTTATTCAGAGAACCCTGATGATCCTGCGGAAATTGAGATACCCTGAAGACAGAAACCGTGTTCACTTGGAGGAACTAATTGCTTCTGAAAATAATATATGCCGGTAAATTTATCAATAACTGCAATAATATGGAAGAACCTATACCATACTCATAATCTATCCGTCAAAATAGTCCTCTCAGCTTGAAATCCGTTTAATCATTTTTATAACCTGATTCGCCTCTGGAAAAAGCAATATAATTGTTGCCAAATGAGATAATTTTTGAATATTGCATCTTTATTAAGTAATCGTCAATAATTTTTTATCATGCAGAAAGGGCTTTTATCATTATTTTTCGTCGTTATTGCCGGATGCAGCAACCAACCCCCTCCAAAGGAAACAAATGTGAGTGATGTTATTGCAGTTAAACCTGAAGCACCAGCTCCCAGACCAGCCGCAAGTCACTGGTCAGCCGGATCATTCCCCATGAAGAAAGGAGAAACGGAGGCAAGAAAGTATATCAGGTGTTCTGCTGAAGGTGTTTTCACTGATTCGACCCATACCAACAGTTCCCTGTATGCGGAGATGCTTATTGATAAAATACATGCAGGCATCTTTTTGCGCAAGCTGAGAAAAACGAATCCCCAGGAGAAATTAAGTGAACAGGTTCAGATTAAAATGACCAGTGCTTCGGGTGAGGAGCTTAACATGACCTCCACCAGGAGATGGAATAGTTCAGGGGGTATAATGATTGAAAGGAACAATAACGATTACAGCCAGCTCAGGATCTTTCTGCTTCAAAATACAGGTATCGTTACTGTTGAGATCAGGGAATCAGATTCAGAAGTCTATTATTTCGGTCTGAATCTCACAGGTTTCAGTGACGCTTTCAGCAAGTTATGAAATAGCCTTCTGATAAATCCTGTACCTGCGCAGTGGCCTGGCATCAGGCTTGATAATGGCGTTGTTCATAGAAGCATTGTCTTCCATGACATAATTTTTTCCCCAGCCAAACATCCGGAGTATACAATGCTACATAAAGAGCCCTGTAAAATAAATATGGAGCATGCACTGCATGTCCTGGAAATCATTGAAGCTGCCCTAAGATCACAACAGGAAGGCAAAAGAATTAAACTTGTATCGGAATTTCCATATCCGGTAATTATTTAAGTGTTCTACAGAACAAACTCTGATCACTCTTTCTTTGTCACAAGCTACTTGATCCCTAATACCTTTTTTATTCCGGCAAGGTTCTCCGGATTCACTATATTTTTAGCCTCAGGAGTATACAGGTAGTCTATCTTATCGCTGTATCGCTCAACAATTTTTGCTCTTACCATCTTCCCGAGGCTGTTTAAAAGCTTATTATCAGAACTGAAAGGCTCATCGAGAACTGCAATAGCCGCAGGAAGCCATCGTGAAGGGAACAGATCATTATATGGACCGCCTGCCCTGTATTGACTGATCACTGAATCGAGTTCCATAAGAACAGCCTCTTGACCTTTTGAACCGGTCAGATCGATATTCTTGCTCTTCGCCCATCTGACCAGAGCGTCTCCGTTCGGTACTACCAGTGCAGAGGTATATTTCTTTTGATTATTATATAACATCAACTGGTCGATATATGGAGACCTGTCGGTTATGGTTTCTTCTATTCCTTCAGGACTATATTTCTCGCCATCATCTGAAATTAGAAGGCTTTTAAACCTCCCGAGAACATAAAGAAATCCGTCTTTATCCATATATCCCATATCTCCCGTATATAACCATCCGTCACGAATGGTTTCCCTTGTGGCTTTTTCATTCTTCCAGTATCCCTTCATAACATTTTCTCCTCTGATCACTATCTCACCTTTTTCCCCGACAGTCAGCTCTTTCCCATCCTCATCACAAATTTTAAGGTCAAGATTTTTGACGAGGGTGCCGGATGATCCAAGCTTATATCTTTTTTCCACATTTCCTGAGATTACCGGAGATGCCTCGGACAGACCGTATCCCTGCAACATTGGTATTCCTATTGCAGAAAAGAATTTTTGAAGTTCGATGTCAAGCAAAGCTGCGCCTCCGAAAAAGAATTTTAATCTACCTCCAAAGCTCTCTCTTATTTTTCTGAAAAGAATGACATCGTAAAGTTTGTATAACGGCTTAAGCAAGATTTTAAATCCCTTCCCCTTATCCCATCCTATTCCATTATAGGCATATGCTACCTTTAATGCATGCCTGAATAACTTTTCAATTGTTTTACCCTTCTCTTTTATTCCCTTTTCAATTCCCTTGCGGAAGTTTTTTGCCAGAGCCGGTGCACTAAGGAGAAAGACAGGTTTAATTTCCCTTATATTTTCAGGAATGTGTTTAAGACTCTCAAGATATGTTTTGCCGGATTGAACAGCTGCCAGGCTTGCTCCTGTTGCCAACATAATATATATTCCTACTGTATGGGCGAATGAGTGGTCCCAGGGTAGTATAAGCAGTGTTGTCCACCACTGCGGAACATCCATAAGGGAAAGAGTCTGTTCAATATTAGCCGTATAATTCCTGTGAGACAGTGTTATTGCCTTTGGATCAGCCGTTGTCCCCGAAGTGTAGCTGATATTTACAAAATCATCAGGGCTTATTGACCTGATCCCATTCATGAATTTATCATAGTTATTGTTCAGATATTCCTCACCTGTCTTCTTAACCTCCCCGATATATATTTCATCCCGGGAATAGTTATCCTTTGGATCCAGAAGAATAATCTTCTCAAGATTCTTCAGATCATTTTTAATGGAATTTATCTTATCAGCCTGGCTGCCGGATACTATCACAAATTTTGATTCCGAATGATCCAGCCTGAATCTCAGATCAGCACCCTCTTTAAGCAGAATTGAAAGAGGGACATTTATGGCTCTTGCGTGTAAAATTGCCAGTTCGCTTATCACCCAGTCTGTACGGGATTCGGATAATAATGCAATCCGGTCGCCCTTCTTTATTCCAAGCGCCAGAAGGCCGGCTGCCAGTTTGTAGGTTTGCTCTTTTGTCTCTTTGAAGGTAAGCGCCTCATATTTGTCAGTTCTTTTTTCGAGAAGATATGGGTTGTTGCCAAACTTCTGTGCACTGTTCTCAAGTAACTCTACAATGGTTCTCATATCGAAGAAGTATTAGTTAATTAACTATGTATCTCAAAGTTAAACCTATTTGGATTAAAGTCAATCTTTTTTGCAAAACCTTATGGTTTTATCTGGAGTATCAATAGGGAAGCAATGAGATGGTTAAATGCAACAATTAACCTTATTGAACGCGAAGTGTTTGATTTCTTTTTCCTATTTTCGGAACTTTTAATGAAAATATGGTCAGATCTGAACGACTACTGCTCCTTTGTATTTTTTTTCTTTCCGGAGAAATATTGCTTTATTCCCAGGAGAAGGCTGTGAACAGAGATAAATACAGTATTAACATTTCACATACCGGTGAAACAATGAAGATCGACGGGGTACTGAATGAGCAATCCTGGCAGGACTCAGAAACAGCTGAGAATTTTACACGTGTGACCCCGGTCGATACAGGTTATGCGATCGCAAAGACGACTGTTGTGATCACCTATGATAAATCTTATTTATATGTCGGGGCTGTCTGCTATGATCCCTTACCCGGAAAAAGGCCTGTGGAATCTCTGCGCAGGGATTTTGAGTTTGGCAAAAATGATAACTTCAGGATACACATAGATACCTACAATAACCTTACCAACGGTTATGCCTTCAGTGTCTCTGCAGCTGGCGCTCAGGCTGACGGAGTGATAAACAACGGAAGCCAGTCAAGCTTTACCTGGGATACCAAATGGAAGTCTGCAGTGAAGAGCTACAACGACCGCTGGGTGGCTGAGATGGCCATTCCTTTCCGTAGTCTCCGGTATTTCGGGGGAGAGAAAGAGTGGGGTGTCAACTTTGGCAGGCTCGATCTTAAAACGAACGAGAAATCGGCATGGGCTCCTGTCCCGCGCCAGTTTCCTCATAACTCCCTGCCTTACGCAGGAACGCTGGTATGGGATAAGCCCCTTGATAAAGCAGGATTACGGATATCCGTCATCCCATATGCCACCTCAAAGGTCATAAAAAATAGTGAAGCAGGCGAATCTGCAAAATGGAAATGGAATGCAGGCTTTGATACCAAAATGATATTATCAACATCAATGAACCTCGACCTGACGGTCAATCCCGATTATTCGCAGGTTGAGGAAGACAGGCAGCAGACTAACCTCGATCGGTTTGAATTATTCTATCCTGAAAGACGACAGTTTTTTCTTGAGAACAGTGACCTGTTTGCCAATCTCGGGAACAGCCAGGCACAGCCTTTCTTTTCAAGGCGCATAGGACTTAATGTTCCTGTAAATTTCGGCGGAAGACTGACCGGAAGGATTGGCAATAAATGGAGGATCGGGATGATGGATATGCAGACAGGATCAAAAGGCGAAAACCTATCCGGTAATTATGCGGTAGCTGTCCTGCAGCGTGAGATCTTCAGCCGCTCCAGCATTGTCGGATTTCTGGTGAATAAGGAAATCACCCAATCATACAATGATACTGCTTTCACCGGGTACCGTTACAACAGGGTGGCAGGACTTGAATATAATTTCGCTACTACAGATAACCGTTGGCAGGGCAAAACATTCTATCACCATTCGTTTTATCCCGGAGCGGACAGGGACGCTGCAGCTGTTTCCGGAAATATCGGCTATTTCTCTCAATACCTGAAAGCCGCCATCAACCAATCGTGGATCGGATCGGACTATATCGCCGAAGCTGGTTATATCAGGAGGACAGGTATCTATGAGATCACACCGTCCGTCAGCTACTTGTTCTATCCATCAGAATCGGAAAGAATCATCAGTCATGGTCCAGGTGCCAGCTTCAATGCGATCTTCGATCCGGAATTCAACCTTACGGACCGGGAAACAGAGCTTTCATACACTATAGGATGGCAGAATAAAAGCCAGCTCTCCGTTAGCGTGGGAGAAGAATTCGTTCAGCTCGGCACTGATTTCGATCCTACCAATACCGGGGGAGATAAACTTGCCGCAGGGGAGCAGTTTCACTGGAAAAATGCCCAGACGGAATTTATCTCAGATGCCCGCAAATTATTCAACTACACACTGAATGCAGGCATCGGAGGGTATTATAACGGAAATCACTGGTATATCAAAGGACTGATGAATTACCGGGTACAGCCATATGGGAGCATCGGTATGACTATAAATTATAACAACATCTCATTACCCGTGCCTTACAACAGTGCGAAGTTGATCCTTGTGGGACCCACAATGGATATAACCTTCACGGATAAAGTATTCCTCTCCACATTTATCCAGTACAACAACCAGATCGATAACATGAATATGAATATCCGCTTCCAGTGGCGTTTTGCACCCGTGTCGGATCTGTTTATCGTATACACAGGAAATTCCTATACCGAAAATTTTGTGAATAAAAACAGGGGACTGGTTTTCAAGCTATCTTACTGGTTTAACTGAGGTCCTGAACCACTATGCATCCAGGGTGTATGCAGGAATATTTTGTTATGATCCCCTGGACAATGAGTTTTAATGAAACTTGAATTTAAAACATAACTTTACCTCAATGAAAAAAGTTGAAAAAGAACCTGGCAGACTTCATCGCCGCCAGTTTTTACAGATTTCTGGTACGGCTGCAGCCGGATTGCTGGTATCGTCACTGGAAAGCCGGGCTTCATCCAGCGCTGATAAAAAAATCAGGGTGGCAGTGATCGGATGCGGTAGTGTAAGCAATATGTATTTGCCGGAACTGCTCGCATCAGAAATAATTGAGGTAGTAAGCCTCTGTGACATTAAATACGACAGGGCTGTCAACCAGAACAAGCGTTATAATGTCAATGCTCAGACGTACCCGCATATTGATAAAATGCTTGCAGGTGTTCCTTTCGACATGATGGTAACGCTGACAGATATGCAGGTTCACGAAGAGTTGAACAAAAAAGCGCTTACTACAGGGAAACATGTCTGGAGCGAAAAACCCCTGGCAAATACCTATGCCGCAGGCAAGGCACTGCTCGATCTGGCAAAAACCAGGAACCTGCGGTTGTGGGGTGCGCCTGCAGTTGTTAACAGTCCTCAGTTTGCTTATATGAGTAAATTTATTCAGGAGGGCAGATTAGGGCTTATCTCAAGTGCACACGCCCAATATGGTCATACAGGTCCGGGCTGGAGCGCCTTCTTCTACGAAAATGGAGGCGGCAGCATGCCCGACCTGGGTGTGTACAATATGACTACTCTGACAGGGCTGCTTGGGCCTGCCAGGAGCGTAATGGCAATGTTAAGCATCGTAAAACCAGACAGAATTGTTGACGATAAAGGGAAAATAAAGGTTGAAGCGGAAGATAATGCACATTTACTGCTGGAACATGATAATAACGTAATAAGCCACGTGATGTGCGGTTTTAATTTCTTCGATCCGCATGGGCACGTTGCCGGCGGCCAGATGCTTCACTCAATTCAGATCTTCGGTGATAAGGGAAATATCCGTTTGCTTGGTTATGACTGGGAAACAAATGGAGTAATCACAGAGACCTCATACACTGAACCGCCGCAGCTCGTCTGCACCGATAAGGGCGGCTACAAATGGCAGGAAGGTGCAAAGGTGGTAGGCGAAAGCATGATTACCGGCATCGAACCCAGAATAAATGTGGAGCATGCACTTCATGTCCTGGAAATCATTGAAGCTGCCCGAAGATCACAACAGGAAGGAAAAAGGATAAAACTTGTATCTGAATTTCCATATCCGGTAATTATTTAAGTATTCAAAAAAAGATGGTTGTCTGTCAACCTGTTACAGCTTTTAACCGTTCTGGTACTGAAAACAGAGCGAGTGTGAGTATGGCAGAAAGGATTCCCACAAGCAATAAAACAACAATTAGAATTGTCTATATCCATATAGACTTTCTCATTTAGAATGGTAAATGAAAAAACATTTCCTGATATTCGTCTTTTTTGTTGCGTCCCTCTCCTCCATAGCACAGACAACTGTGTCGGGCAGAGTACTGTCAATTAACGACAGGCAACCTCTTTCAGGCTCAACAGTAGCAGTTCTGAAAGCTGAACTACCCGATCTGGTGACCGGAACAATTACAAATGAGCAGGGAAGGTTTTCAGTATCAGGCTTGCCACCAGGTGAATATGATTTCATAATATCAAATATCGGATATGGTTCAGTAAAACAACGGGTGCTCGTGGGATCTTTGAACAAAGTACTTGATTTGGGAAACATTTTCCTTGAACCTTTAGATGTTGAGTTAGATGAAGTAAGTGTTGTCGCACAAAAACAGGCAGTCTCATCAGCTCTTGATAAAAAGAGTTATTCAGCCGGAAGCTTTATTACCGGGTCCACCGGTTCAGCCCTGGATATTATTAAAACTCTGCCGGGAGTGGTCATAGACCAGGAAAGTAAAATTATTCTGCGTGGAAGCGATAAGGTGGCAATATTGATCGACGGAAAACAATCAAGTCTTACCGGGTTCGGAAGTCAGAAAGGACTGGAAAACATACCGGCGTCACAGATAGAAAGCATAGAAATAATAAACAATCCTTCGGCGAAATATGATGCGGCAGGTATGGCAGGTATCGTAAACATTATATTCAAAAAGTCAGCCGGTACAGGATTAACAGGCGACATCGGACTCGCTCCGGGCATAGGGATGATAACAAAAAGGAAAGCTGATCTTCCGACAGGAATGCCAAGTTATTCAAATAACCTGAAAATCACACCATCACTGAATCTGAGCTATAAAACTGAAAAACTGAATATCTACTGGCAATCCTACCTGATCAATCAACGCAGGCTACCCAATAACGAGTTCACCACCCGGTATTATGATAACGGGAATATGACCGAAAGCCAGGTGGCTGAAAACCGTTCTCAATACCATTACAATCTGAAACTCGGACTCGACTGGAATATTACCTCAAATCAGGCAATTACTCTTTTCGGACTTTATGACTATGAATGGCACATCGATACCACAAGAGTCTGGTATTTCGGGAATCAGGATTATCAGTCACCCCTGAGAAAATGGGGATTCCATGAAAGTGAGGGAACAGGATTTGCAAATATCACACTGCAGCACAAATTCAGATTTCAGCAGGCAGGGCACGAGCTGAACTCCCAGTTCCTCTTTACAAAGGGATGGGAGGATGAGACATATAACCTGAGCCAGGACGGACCATCACCATTCCCGGTAATCAGAACAGATAAAACCCGGGTACTTGCTCCTGAATATGTTTACCTGCTCTCCTCAGATTACATCAAACCACTTTCTTTCGGACGGATTGAAGCGGGAGTATCGGGCAGATTACGGCATATGCCCATAACTTACACTGTTACAAAAGATCCGGCATACACAGCACTGATCTACAATTTCGGAGACTGGTCAGAATGGAATGAAAGCCTGGCAGGAGCATACACAAATCTGATAGCTGAGTTTCTGAAAACCGACATTGAAGCAGGACTTCGTGCCGAATATACCAGCGTAAAATATGAGTTCGCGCCTAATCAATACTTTACAGAGAATCAGTACGATTATTTCAGCCTCTTCCCGAATGTCAGGCTCACACTTAAAGTCAACAGATCAAATAAAATTTCATTATTCTATAATCGCCGGGTTGACCGGCCAGGAGAAGATATTCTCAGGATATTCCCAAAATATGATGACCCTGAATTACTGAAAATAGGAAATCCCCTGCTCAGGCCACAGTTCACGCAGAATTTTGAACTGGCACATAAATATATGTGGCAGACCGGATCATTCTATACATCGCTTTACCATAAGATAATAGATGATTATTATACCCGCATTTATATTCAGGATCCTGATCACAGTGAGATCACTATTAAGGCATACGATAACCTCGGCAGAGCATCCAACTCGGGGGTTGAATTCACCTTTGACCAGCAGATCCTGAAACAGTGGAAACTATCTGCCAGTGCAAACCTGTACAGAAATAAGATCTTCAGCCATTCGGGTCAGATAAACTTTCCTGTTCCTCAGCCCTATTCTATTGAAGAAAGGATTGATATCCCGTTTTTTGCAAAGCTGATAAACCAGTTTACCCTTCCCCGTAATTTTCAGATCGAAGCAAGCGGACAGTATTTCAGTTCTAAAAACACAGGACAGGGAAGAGAACTATCGAGGTGGGGAATCGATCTGGGTATTAAAAAGTCTTTAGCTAAAAACAGACTGGAATTAAACCTGTCTGCTACAGATATATTCAATACAATGGGCATCCGCCAGGAAATTGATGGTGAGGGATTCAACGTGGAGTACCGGAATTACTTTGAAACCCAGGTTTTTACCTTTACCTGCAGGTATAAGTTCTGAATTACATTTCGGGAATTCTGTTTATGCCGGAGCTGGCTCCGGTAAGTATATCAACATGGTTTTTTCGGCTGAGAACAGCTTAATATCTTCCTTGTTCTGTTTATTAATTCAGCCTGGCTCTAAGATGCCTTTTAATTACATTCTTAATACTTCTATGGTCCGCTTTTTTGTAGTATCACCGTTCCCTATGGTCCATTATTTTGCATTATTATTGTTTATTAAGATCCGTTTTTCAAAATATCTCTATCTTTGAATAAAATTTAAATATGCTTTATATTGAAAGAGAGATCGATAAAATACTGATTGACTGGAAGAACCAGTCTGCCAGGAAACCATTGCTGGTCAGGGGAGCCAGGCAAGTTGGAAAATCATCAACTGTCAGAAACCTGGGTAAGACTTTTAAGTACTTTATTGAGCTGGATTTTATATCAAACAAGTCAGTGCATAAGCTGTTTGATGGTGATATTAATCCTAAAGGTATCTTAGAAGAATTATCTCTGATATTTAACACTCCAATAGTTCCAGGCAAGACGTTAGTTTTTTTTGATGAGATTCAGTCCTGTGTCCCGGCAATAGCGTCCCTCAGATACTTTTATGAGAAAACTCCTGAAATTCACCTGATTGCTGCAGGATCACTATTAGAATTTGCACTAAAAGACTTACCTTCTTTTGGAGTTGGCAGAGTAAGGTCCATATACCTATACCCATTTTCATTCAGTGAATTCCTCATTGCATTTAACGAGAGATCCTTAGTTCAGCTTATTAATAAATTTACCATTGAAAAACCTTTCTCTGAACCTGTTCATAACAAGCTCAAAGAATATCTTATCAGGTTTATCACGATTGGTGGAATGCCCGAAGTCGTGGCATCATATGTTAATGGAGCATCATTGCTTAACTGCCAGGGTATTTTAGAAGAGTTAACAAACTCTTTATATGATGATTTCTCAAAGTATAAATCAAAAATTCCATCAACCAGACTAAGGGAGGTATTTTCTTCAGTTATCAGGCAAACAGGTTCAAAATTCGTTCTTTCACATATAGATACACAAGCAAACCGCCTTCAGTTAAAAGAGAGCATGGAACTTCTGGAACAAGCCGGGATAATATTTCCTGTTGTGCATTCATCATCAAATGGGATTCCCCTTGGTGCTCAGACAAATTATAAATTCAGAAAATACTTAATTTTTGACACCGGGATATTCCAGCGTTTTATAAATCTTGATCTGTCTGAATTGTTTCTGAATGCTGAAGTCTCATTGGTAAATAAAGGAGTAATTGCAGAACTGTATGCAGGTTTGGAACTGATTAAAAATCAGCCTTGCAACCAGGTTGCATCATTATACTACTGGCAAAGAGAAAAGAAAGGGAGTCAGGCCGAGGTTGATTATGTAATTGAACTTGGCGGCAAAATTGTACCAATAGAAGTTAAATCAGGCATAAAAGGGAAAATGCAGAGTCTGCGGATCTTTATGGAAGAAAAGGGAAGTGAATTCGGAGTCAGAACTTCCTTAGAGAATTTTTCGAGGATGGAGAAAATAAAAATTATTCCCCTCTATGCTATTGGAGCTATCTTTAAAACGAGCAGGAATAGTGCACTGACCTGAACCATATAGAACAGTTACCTGGCTGCAACTGTTGTCTGTTGGTGGTATTGAAGCTTAATTCAACTTCATTTCTGGCAAATCAGAAGTTTGTTGTGTAAGTTTGTCCGCGAAATATCTTAACAGAAGATGGACAAATCCGGGAACAAACAAGAGGCAGGCGCGGAAAAGAGAGCCGGATTGTTCAGCGTGCTCCGCCCCTACCGTGGAATTGTAATTATTTTGATCTTCATGGCCCTGGCAGGAAGCGCCATAAACCTTTTTATTCCGAAAATTATAGCACGTGGTATAGATGCCTTCTCTGATAACACCTTCAGGGCAGGAACAGTAATTGCCGAATTCCTGGCAGCAGCAGCAGGGATATTTGTCTTCACCTTCTTCCAGGGTGTATTACAGACACTTACTGCAGAAAGAGTCGCAAAGGATCTGCGTAAAAAGATAGCTGAAAAACTATCACATCAGACCTACTCTTTCATTTTAAGTTCAAATCCTTCAAAGCTTCTGACAAACATGACCTCCGACATGGACTCGGTAAAAATGTTTGTCGCACAGGCTTTTGTCACTATCATCTCTTCCCTCTTTGTTATTGCAGGTGCATCTGTCCTCCTGATAATGATAAACTGGAAGCTGGCCCTGGCTGTTCTTTCAATAGTTCCTGTTATAGCCACAGCTTTTATTATTGTGTTCCGGAAGGTAAGGGTCATTTTTAAAAAGAGCAGGGAAGTTATAGATGCCCTTAACAGGATAATCAATGAAAGCATCCTCGGCGCCGCTCTCATAAGAGTCCTTAACTCACAGCAGCCGGAAAACCAGAAGTTCCTTGAAAAAAACATGGAATCACGCGACCTCGGGTTAACGATTGTAAAACTCTTTTCTGCCCTGGTACCGATAATCATGTTCGTCTCAAATGTGGCTGTGGTAATAATCCTGGCTCTCGGCGGCCATTATGTTGTTGCCGGTACTCTTACACTTGGGAATTTTGCCGCATTCAACAGCTACCTGGTAATGCTCATCTTCCCGGTGATGATGATCGGGTTCATGAGCAATATCATTGCAGCAGCCACCGCATCATACGGGAGGATCAGGCAGGTGCTTGATGAACCTCCGCCGGCAGAAAGAGGAACTGTCAGTTCGGAAATAAGAGGAGATATATCGGTGAAAAACATATCACTGAGCTATGGAAAGAAACCTGTTCTGAAAGATGTCTCCTTTTCCATAAGAGCAGGCAGCAATTGTGCCATTATCGGGCCTACTGCAGCAGGAAAGAGTCTGTTGCTCAGTCTCATTGCAAAAATTATCACACCTGACTCAGGAGGAATAGAATTCGATGGGATCCCGATTGAAAACTATTCAGGCCAGAGTATGCATAAACAGACAGGCTACGTATTTCAGGACAGTGTGATCTTCAACCTGAGTCTTCGTGAAAACATTGCATTCAGCGATAATGTTACAGAAGAATCTCTCCGGAAAGCTATCTCAACCGCCGAGCTGACTGATTTCATAGAATCTCTCCCGGAGAAACTTGATACTGTGGTTGCGGAACGGGGAACGAGCCTTTCTGGCGGACAGAAGCAAAGGATAATGCTCGCGCGCGCACTTGCCATAAATCCGAAAGTACTTCTGCTCGATGACTTTACCTCAAGAGTTGACAGGAAAACAGAGAACAAAATTCTGTGCAACATCCGGAATAATTACCCGGGAGTGACACTGATTTCCGTTACGCAGAAAATTGCACCGGTAAGACATTTTGAACAGATAATCCTTCTGATGGAAGGTGAAATAATAGCGTCCGGGAAGCATAAGGATTTACTGGAGAGTTCACCTGAATATATTCAGATATACAGTTCACAGAAAAGCACTCATCATTATGAATTATAATCTGAATCAGGCTTCGGAAAAAACAGCAGGGAAACTCCCTGTAATAGCATCCTTAAGGAAACTGATCGGCATTATCAGCGGTGAGCGCCGTAATGTTACCATTGCATTTGCTGCAATTTTCCTGAATGCAGGGTTGAACCTGCTGGGACCATATCTTGTTGGTTATACAATTGATAATTATGTCCAGACAAAGAATTACCCGGGAGTACTTCACTTTGCAGTGATATTGCTGGCTATGTTTATTACAGCATTTATCGTGAACTACGCCCAGATGCGAATGATGGGCGGAATAGGCCAGCGGATGCTGTTCACTCTACGGAATTCAGTATTCAGCAAGCTGCAGGAACTTCCTCTTGACTTCTTTAATCAGAATAAGGCAGGTGACCTTATATCGCGGATCAACAACGATACCGATAAGGTAAATCAGTTTTTTTCCCAGTCGTTTATGCAGTTTATAGGCAGTCTTATAATGATGACCGGGGCAGGGATCATTCTCCTGGTCATCAATCTGCCCCTGGGTCTGGCCGCTCTTTCGCCGGCGCTTATACTGTGGATCCTGACAAAAAGCATTTCTCCGTGGATCAGGAAAAAGAATGAAGCTAGTCTTAAAAGCCTTGGCAGCCTGTCGGCCGGGATACAGGAGAGCCTCGCAAACTTCAAAGTGGTTATTGCATTTGACAGGCGCGACTATTTCCGCAGACGGTTCGCTGAGGTGAACGAAGAAAATTACAAAAGATCAGTTCAGGCAGGTATTGCAAATAATATTCTGTCTCCGGTTTATACATTTGCATCAAATATCGGACAGCTGATTGTGCTTGCCCTGGGTATATGGTTGATTATCAGAGGTAATTTTACAATCGGACTGCTGATCAGCTTCATTGCATATGTCTCAAATTTCTATAACCCTCTCCGTCAGATAGCTGCACTCTGGGCAAATTTTCAGCTGGCGCTGGCTGCATGGGACAGGATCTCTTATCTTCTCTCCTTTGAAAACAATCTTTCACTTGTAAATGATCCGGGGAAAGTTAAAAGTACATCCTTCATTCATTTCGGGGATGTCTCATTTTCTTATCCCAACGGGGCGGAAGTATTGCATAAGGTCAGCTTCGATCTGCAAAGAGGCAGGACCTATGCATTCGTGGGCCCTACAGGAGGAGGTAAAACAACAACTGCTTCCCTGACAGCCAGGCTGTACGATGCAACGAAAGGTACAATACTTCTTGAGGGCAGGGATATCAGGTCGTACACACCCTGCGAGAGAGCTTCGAAAATAGGGTTTATCCTCCAGGAACCTTTGCTGTTCTCGGGTAGTGTACGTGATAATATTTTGTATGGCAATCCGGAGTGTTCAGGACTTACAATTGATCAGCTGGAACAGGCAATTGAAGATTCAAACCTTGCCAGCCTGGTTAAGCGGTTTGACCAGGGCCTCGATACACCTGTCCAGGCATCCGGTGACGGGATCAGTCTTGGTCAGAAGCAGATAATTGCTTTTATGAGGGCAATCCTTCGCAAGCCTGAGCTGCTCATTCTTGATGAAGCGACCGCCAACATTGACACTGTGACAGAACAGCAGCTAGAAGCAATCCTGAATGACCTTCCTGAGTCGACAACAAAGGTCATCATTGCTCATCGTCTGAATACCATTGAAAATGCTGATGAGATATTCTTTGTTAATTCAGGTAAAATAATTGCGGCAGGATCATTCAATGAAGCCCTTGATCTGCTTATGCATGGCAGGGTGGAAACCTGAAAATTGTCTTTGATCTCTGTATTCTGCTTCTTAATCCTGTTGCTTTAACTGAAATTCACTATTTTTAAATCCTTAAACCCGCATTTATATGAAAACAAAATCATCACGCAGACAATTTATCAGGCAGCTTGGCGGAACATCACTTCTCCTTGCTGCAGGTTCGGTTCCATTGATTGGATCAGGTAAATCAAATAAACCTTACTCCCGGTTTGAAGGAGATATTGGTCCGAACGATAAAATCCGGATTGCAACCATCGGCATGGGGATCATGGGTCACGCAGATACTGAATCAGCGCTTAAAATTCCCGGTGTTGAACTTGCCGCAGTATGTGATTTATACAACGGAAGGCTGGTAAGGGCAAAGGAAAAATTTGGTAGTAATATCTACACAACCCGCGATTATCGTGAGATCCTGAACAGGAAGGATATTGATGCGGTGATAATCGCAACTGCTGATCTGTGGCATGCCAGAATTGCCATAGAGGCGATGAACAGCGGTAAGGCAGTCTACTGCGAAAAACCCGTGGTCCAGAGAATCAGTGAAGGACTTCCGGTCATTGATGCTCAGAAAAAAACCGGAAAGCCAATGCAGGTGGGAAGCCAGAGAGTAAGCAGCATTGTATACCAGAAGGCAAAGGAGTTGTATAAGACAGGTAACATCGGTAAGCTTAATTGCGTTGAAGCCTCCTTTGACAGGCAGGATGCACTTGGAGCATGGGAATACACTATGCCTACAGACGGATCTTCCACAACAGTCGACTGGGACCGTTATATAGAAGGAATGACAAAAATACCATGGGATCCGAAGAAATTTTTCTGGTGGAGAAATTACAAGGATTTTGGTACAGGCGTCGCAGGAGACCTTTTTGTTCATCTGCTTTCAGGCATTCATTTACTGACCGATTCGATCGGACCTGAAAAAATTTATGCAACAGGGCAAACATGCTACTGGAAAGACGGGCGCGATGTACCTGATATCATGACCGGCATCATGCATTATCCTGAAACAAAAGTACATCCGGAATTCCAGGTTATGTTACGGGTGAACTTTGTCAGCGGACAGGGTGATAAAGGTATTACCAGGTTTATCGGAAGTGAAGGAGTTATGGATATGCTTGATAACGGATTCCAGATTACTCACAGTATAATGTCAAAGGCACCGGGAATCGGAGGCTGGGATGCATTCGATACTTATCCAAAGGCGATGCAGGATGAGCTTTTAAATGAATACAACAGGAAATACTCGGCAGAAGACCAGAAGAGACCTGTTAAACCACCGGTAAATTATACTGCACCGGATGGATTTGATGAACACCTGGAACATTTCAGGAATTTCTTTGATGGAGTCCGCGATGGCAAACCATTGGTGGAAGGCCCGGAATTCGCTTTCAGAGCTGCTGCTCCAACCCTGGCATGTAATGACAGCTATTTCCAGAAGAAAATAATCAATTGGGATCCTCTGAATATGAAGGTATTATAATTTCAGGCGCTGACGATTTGATAATATGGTTTAACAGATGTAATAAATAAATTAACAAAGATCTGTTTAACATGGTTAAATACTCTTCTGGTAGATCCTGTACCTCCGGAGCGGTTTGGCATCAAGCTTATTAATGGCATTACTCATTGGAGCGTTATCTTCCAGAACATAATTTATTTCAAGCCATATATCCGGAGCATACAGCGCTTCGTAAAGAGCCCTGTAGATGAGGCTGTCAATGCCCTTTCCCTGGTATTCAGGAAGAACTCCAAGAGCGAACATTCTATATCTCCTCAAACGGGGCAGTCCGAGCAGTACCTTAAGCCATCCGAATGGCAGAAGATGTCCATTGAGATCTTTGATGAGGGAGTTAATATCCGGTATGGTAATTGCAAATCCGACAGGGCGTCCGTTTGGATCCTCTGCAAAAATCACACCTTTGTGATGTATTATTGATTTCAGGTCAGCTGCGATCGCTACAGCCTCTTCCCTGGTGACCTGTGTATACCCCCAGTTGTCTATCAGGCTTTGGTTTGACAGTTCAATTATCCTGGCTACTTCATTGTCATAATCACGCATATTCAACTGTCTTGTGCGGATATTGTAGCGTTTTGCCACGTCATCAGTAAGTGTAAGGATCCTGGCAGGGATTTTATACCCTTCACTGGCAGAAATATAGTAAATGAGCAAATCCTTTACCTTTTCAAATCCGTATCCTTCAATATGGTTAATATAAAATAATGGATTATAGGGAGCCATTACAGTCGGTGAGGGTGTAAAACCTTCGATTACGAGTCCCCATTCCTGTGA
This sequence comes from Bacteroidales bacterium, assembly GCA_041303415.1. Classification (GTDB taxonomy): domain Bacteria; phylum Bacteroidota; class Bacteroidia; order Bacteroidales; family VadinHA17; genus LD21. The sequence continues at coordinate 11,557 of JBFYPG010000189.1, read as the reverse complement.
CACAAAGCTCCATGGCCCTCTTATGAATTTCATTCCTTTGCCCCTCAGCCATCCGGCGGCAGCATCAAGAAGAGCATTGGCGGCATTACTATCATCAATGCATTCAAAATATCCGAAAAGCCCTACAGGTTCTTTCCATTCCTGCAAGGCAACTTTATCAGTGAATGCAGCAATGCGTCCTATTATCTCGCCCGCATTTTCCAGAAGGAAGAGTGCGAATTCGCAGTGGTCCAGGGTAGGGTTCCGTTTCCTGTCAAACTGTTTTGAGACCTCTGACAGCAACGGTGGTACCCAGACGGGATCATTTTTGTAAAGTTTGTATGGCAACCTGATGAATCTTTTAAGCTCAGCAGGGGTAGTAACGGGAATGATATTCATGATCGCTATATCAGGTTATAAGTTATTCCCACATTCCACCGGAAACCCGGCTTTGGTGATATATTACTCTGTATGGACTGTGTTGCCTGGAAGAAGATTGATGACGGGATGTTCCTTATCGAAAATGCAAGCCTGGGTGAGACAAACAGTCCATCATTATCACCATTATAGTTGATATAGAAAAGCATAAGATTAACCGAAGAAAAAGCCTTTCCGCCAAGGGCTATCTCTGATTGATCAAATGCCAGCGCTATGAAATGGCCGCTCAGGCTCCCTTTTTCCTGGCCATTGTCGCTCCAGTAATCAAGGCTGAGGGATGAGACAGGAGAAAACCTGTATGTACCGGTCATGGAAAAGGCAAAGTATCTTTCGGCTTTCAGGATCTCTTCATCATTAATTACAAACCCTGAGCAGAAAGTGCTGAAGTTCACTCCTGCCCTCAGCTCAAATGCCGGTCTGCGGACAATCTTATAATGGAGCCAGTTATCAATATACCAGGGTTTCATTTCAAGGCTGTATGCAAGTACAGGATCATAGCTGAACCTGCCCTTTGTAAGGTTCACTGAGGCCATAACAGCGGGTTTGTCGAGTGAAAACGCCGGTATTGAGGCAATTCCGTTGCTGTTAAGACTTACTGATACTGCGGACTCAAGCTTTCTTTTAATGGTATCCTGCTTCCCCTGGGTAAATCCATTAGTGGTTATGCTTACCAGCAGAAGACAAACTGAAATTCTCACTATTCTCATATTAATATTTAGATGTATCCCTTATGCGTCTGAAAAAAATAACTCAACTACCTTGCCCTTTAACACAAATAATTCTAAATCTCCATCCCTGCAATAGTTATATCATCAGTTTGTTCATGGTTCGTACCAAATCCGGTTCTCCACTCCTCAATTTTTTGCTCAAAAACTTCTTTTTGTTCCGACATAGGTCGGGAAGAGTTTTCAATAATCAACTCTCGCAGATGCTTTGACATAAATTTTTTTGAGGAGGGACCGCCGAATTGGTCCCTGTATCCATCGCTGAACAAATATATTTTATCACCCTTTCTGAGCTGAGCTGTTACTGTTTTGAATCTTTCCATATGGTTATGAATTCCAACAGGCATCTTGTCAGGGATGAGCTCTTCCAGATTACTATTCTTTATTATCCAGCATGGATTGTTTGCTCCTGCCCACAGGAATTCATAAAACTCACCGGAATCATCTTTTTGTGAAACAATATCCAGAGCAAACAATGAAATATCCATCCCATCCTTCTGATCACTCTGCACTCCTCTCTGGTTAAGAGCGATAATAATCTCATTCCTGAGTTTATTCAGTATTTCAGAGGGTTCATCCAAATGCTCCTTAATAATTATTTCACGAAGAAATGAAATGCCAAGCATGCTCATGAAAGCCCCAGGCACACCATGACCTGTACAGTCGGCAAGACAAAATACAATTTTATTTTTTATCGCTGAAAACCAGTAAAAATCTCCGCTTACAACATTTCTGGGCTTGAACAGGATAAAATAATCTTTAAAATAACAGGACAGGAGAGAGTGATCAGGCAGGAGGGCATTCTGTATCCGTTTTGCATAATTTATACTGTCTGTAATTTCAAGATGAATTTTTTCAATATAGTTCTTCTGTTCTTCCAGCTTAACATTCTTTTCCTTTACCTCTTTCAGAAGTTTCTGAACCCGCTTTTCATACCTGATATTAATATTCAATAAAAATCCTATTCCGAATAAGATCAGCAGGTATGGCAGGAGAATAAAAACATTGATAAGATTATATTTTTCGATTGTAACAGGCAGGCTGCCAAAACCAACTCCGAAAATACTCATTACAGAATCATAAAATATAAGCGCTGCCAGGTTTATCAGAACAGCCAGGATCAGGTTTGCCTTGTGCCTGATATCTATGAGTATCAATGGTATTACAAGTGTCCCGAGAAGCAGCAATCTTGGTATGAAGTAGTAAATAATGTCAATGCTTGTGTGAAAACTCACCTTGGTAAGTGTTGAAAAGATCAGGACAGCAACCGGAAAACTAATGGAAATCATAAAAGATGTAAGACGATAAAAACCCTTACTGTTCATATAAGGAATCAGCAGTATTGAAAAAGACAATGGGAATATCAGGAGGCTGAACTGAAACTGAACTAACTTGAAAAGTGTAAGGATTGTTATATAGATAAAAATAAATAAAAACATAAGAATACTTACCTGATTGGTAAGTATTAACTTCTTTTGCTCGCTGATAGCCATTTCATCTTTCAGTCCTTTCTGTGATATCTTGTTCCAGAAATTCCTGAGAGGATGAATAAAATCAATGCTGAAATTGATCATTGTTCTTATTGAGGAATCTTAATCCAATTTACGCAAATTACTGAAAGAAAAGCAGATTTTGATTTCCAAAAAATATGTTTTACGAAAATTTTCAATTCCAATAGTCTGAAATTTGAGGTTGAAATTAATTATGCCGGACTAACGAATTTATAATTTATTTATACTCCTGCTGATTGTCCTTATAAAGTCTTTATGAAATCGCAGTCATATTTGCACCCGGTATGATTGAAAGTATTTCATGATGCTGAAAACGGACACCTATAAGATCACTTTAAAACAGATTGGTGGTCTGCTGATGGTTCTGAGCATTGTTACAGTAGTCCCTGTAATTGTATGCCTGATCTATTCCGAGTGGTATTCACTTGCGGGATTTCTGATCTCCGGCTTTATCATTTTTATGGCAGGCTCAGAATTGTATGAAAGATATAAAGACACGGAAGATCCTCAATATAAGCATGTTCTGATTATCGCTGCGTCGGGCTGGCTTGCCGTGACTATTTTCGGCGGACTCCCTTTTTTGATTACAGCTCTTATAACTCCCATTGAAGTAATGAACAGATTCATACCGGAAGACGCTGCATATACAACATCAAGCATTATCTATTTTAAAAATCCTCTGCACTGTCTCTTTGAAAGCATGAGTGCATATACAACAACAGGTCTTTCAATGGCTGTACATGAGCCCTCGATCGGCAGGGGACTTCTTTTCTACCGGTGTTTCGCGCAATGGGTAGGAGGAGCCGGATTCGTTGTAACCTCGCTGGCCTTGTTTAAAAGCACATCAGGCAAAAGTTCAGTGCTTCTCTACGGTTCTGAATCGACCGGGATAAAACTGCTTCCGCAGGTTAAAAAAACAACAAAAGCGATCTGGAAAGTATATGTGCTTGTGACACTTTTCTCGACAGTTTACCTGATAATCGGAACATGGCTTATCCTTCCAGATTATGCTCTGTCTGAAAATCTTTTCGACTCAATTAATCATGCAATGGCCGGGCAATCCACAGGCGGGTTCAGTACTCTCGATGACAGCATAGCCACCTACAGGTCGGCAAAAATGGATATTCTGTATCTTTTACCTATGATCCTGGGGGCCTTCTCCCTTCCGTTCTTCTACAAAGTGATCTTCGAAAAGAAGTTTAGTGAGATATGGAAAGATATTCAAACCCGCTCACTTATAATTGCATTTATTGCAGGAAGTGCTGTTCAGGCGCTTCTGCTTATAAAGGATGATCTGCTTCCCAATCCGGTAAGGGAGGGTGTCTTCCAGTTCATAAGCGCCATGTCCACCACAGGCTGGCAGACATCGAATGTAAACAACTGGAACTGGTATTCAATAGTATATATCGTTTTTGCAGCCATGTTTATAGGAGGCGCTTCGGGAGCCACTGTGGGCGGGATAAAAATGATAAGGTTCCTTTTAATTAAGAAGGGGCTGAGATGGCAGGTCAACAAGGCTTTCTTTTCAGATTATACCATAAAGGTTGTGAAGTTCAATGGTAAAACCCTTCTTCCGAGGGAGATGTATGAGGAATTCACGAAGGCAGCTTCAATGGCAATAATATTCTTCCTTATGCTGATGGGCTCATCATTTATCACCTATCTGCTTACAAATGAAAATTACTCTTTTGCGGCTGCGCTCTTTGAATCAGGGTCAGCACAGGGCACGGTGGGTCTGTCAAGCGGCATAACCGATCCCTCTATGTCACCTCTGCTTGAGGTTATTTATATCTTCCAGATGTGGACAGGCAGGCTTGAGATCATACCTGTTTTTGTACTGATCAGGGCAATTTTCCGGGGTACTAATCCAAAAATTATTTAGCAAGATGGAAGTTGTAATGAATAAGATGATCCAATATAGATTACTTTTGAATTCAATTGAGAATAAAGATATTATATGAACCAGACGAAGAGAAATACCGTCCCTTTCCTTAGTTCCAGAATCATCCAGTATTTGATTGTGCTGGCAGTGATTTCACTGACAGCACTTTTATGCAGACCGCTGGCAAACCAGCAGGGCTATCATATAGTCTCATTCATTCTTCTGTTTATAATATCGATCATGGCAGCATTCCTGGGGATAGGCCCGATTCTGCTTGCTTCAACACTGAGTGCGCTTGTCTGGAATTACTTATTTATACCTCCTCATTTCACCTTCCATATTGAAAAAACTGAAGACTTACTGATGTTTGTCTCATTTTTTGTAATTGCCCTGCTTAACGGAATACTGACCAACCGTATCAGAGGGCAGGAAAAAATGGTGAGAGAGAGAGAAGATCAGGCTAACACACTGTTTCAGCTTACCCGTGAACTCTCAAAGGCAAGCGGCATTGAAACGGTTCGTGAGGTTGCCATGCAGGATTTGAAGAGGAGCTTTGATGCCTGCTCAGTTTTCATTCTGCAGGATGGCCGGAACAATCTGATATTTCCGGATCAGCCTCAGGTGCAGGATCTTCTGCCAGGATTTGATAAGGAAGTTGTTGAGTGGGTACATAAAAATTCCACTAAAGCAGGCAGATTTACCGAAAAATTCAGCTCTTCCGGCCTTCTTTTTTACCCGCTTACAGGAAGGCGCCTTAATCCCGGAGTTGTTGGGATAAGGATTGATAAACCGGCCTACGGTAAAAAGGACTCCTTCTGGGATACCTACTTTACTCAGATCTCAAATGCATTTGAAAGGGAATTTCTTGCGGAACTTGCCATAAAAGCGCGTATTCTGGACGAATCGGATAAATTATATAAGACATTATTTAACCTTATATCCCACGAATTCAGAATACCCATTGCAACAATAATGGGCGCCTCCGATTCACTGCTTATGTCAGAGGCTTCGGAAGAGAACAGGGAAGCTTTGTATAATGAAATATTTAAAGCTTCAGGCCGCCTTAACCACTTGATAGAGAACCTGTTGAACATGTCGCGTCTTGAAAGCGGAAAAATTTCTTTACGCCGTGACTGGTGCGACATAAATGACCTTATAAACAGGGTTACTCGTAACCTGGACCGGGAGTTGAGCGTTTACAAGTTAACTACTGTTGTTGAGCAGGAAATGCCTCCGGTAAGGCTTGATTTCGGCTTGATGGAACAGGCCCTTTACAACCTCGTTTTAAATTCATGCCAGCATTCTCCCTCTTCATCCGAAATACTGCTTGAAGCCTCCTATGATGGGGGGGATCTGTTATTACAGGTTTCTGATAGTGGCCCCGGATTCCCCGAAGAAGCTTTACCCAGGATATTTGACAAGTTCTATAGAGTAACTGATTCAAAGACCGGCGGACTTGGACTAGGACTTTCAATTGTCAGGGGAATTGCAGAGGCGCACAAAGGTAACGTAAGGGTTGAGAACCTTAAAGCAGGAGGAGCAAAATTCACGATCAGAATTCCTTCTGAAATACCTGATATGAAATCCATAATATTTGAAGAATGACAAATAACGGGGATATTCTGATAATTGATGACGAAGCACAGATCCGCAGGCTTCTGGAGATCTCATTGTCATCGCACAATTACAATACTGTCTTTGCATCCACCGGGAAGGAAGGGCAGATCGCCGCGGCTAATTTCCATCCCGCCCTGATACTCCTCGACCTGGGATTGCCCGACATTGACGGCCTTGACCTTCTGGGCAGGCTCAGGGAATGGTACACCAAACCAATCATTGTGCTGACCGTCAGAAATTCTGAAGATGATATTATCACAGCCCTGGAAAGGGGAGCAAACGACTACCTGACAAAGCCATTCAGAAGCGGGGAGCTGATTGCCAGGATCCGCTCTGCGATAAAATGGAACGAAGAAAAAAAAGACACTCCCCTCCTGGAATTTGGATCGCTCAGCATCGATATGATTAACCACGTGGTAAGAAAAAATAATGAAATAATCAAACTTACTGCTACTGAATTCGCCATGCTGTCACTTCTGGCAAAGAATCACGGAAGGGTATTGACCCATCAATTCCTCTTAAAAGAGATCTGGGGATACAGCTATCTTGAACAAACCCAGTACCTGAGAGTTTTCATAGCCCAGCTAAGGAAAAAAATAGAAGATAATCCCTCTAAACCGACACTGTTAATTACTGAATCGGGAATTGGTTACAGGTTTGGAGAGTGATAACAAGAACTCTTTCATTCACAACAATGAGAGTTAAAAAAACTTAACTTCCAGTTACATCCTTTTGTCATTTTAATAATCTTAATATATTTACGGGCGCAAAAACAACCTTAGAAAAAAATGGAAAACAATTATTCGAGGTCCCAGATTACCTTCCTGGTAATACTGCGGGTCTTCATAGGCTGGCATTTCCTTTACGAGGGGATGGTAAAAGTACTAAATCCAAACTGGTCGGCTGCAGCTTACCTGATGGATTCAAAAGGGATCTTCGGTCAGTTCTTTATTAATATGTCTGCAAATCCCGGACTTATGAAATTTGTCGATTTTCTTAATGAGTGGGCGCTGGTGGCTATCGGGCTTGCCCTTTTTCTGGGCATGTTTGCAAGGCTGGCATCCCTGGGAGGAATACTGCTGCTGATGCTATATACTTTGTCGCATCCTGCTCTTATCGGAATTCAGTATATGATGGCATTCGAAGGATCGTACTTTCTGATCGACAAGAATCTTGTTGAACTGGCAGCATTGGCCGTTCTGTTCGTCTTCCCTGCTTCAAGGATCATAGGAATTGATGCATTACTCAAAAATATTTTACCGGCTTCTTTCCGGAAATTCATATTATAAAGCCATGGAAAAAGAAAAAAACAGTCCAAAAAAAATAGCCCGGCGCGATATAATAAAGAGCCTGGCCACAGTACCGCTGCTTGGTGCAGTGGCTTACGGAGTCATAAAAACAAGAAAAACAGCACTTCTGAACCGCGACATATCCGATGTTTTTCATATCAGCAGTTCTGATGCAGTTTTCCTGCAGCCAAAGGCCGACGGAAAGCAAATACGTCTCGGCCTTATCGGATATGGTATAAGAGGCAATCAATTAATGAGGGCTATCGGGTTTGTTGAACCCTCATATATTGATACTCTTATTGCAGCCAAAAAGAATAATCCTGATGACACCAGGCTCGATCAGTTTCGCGAACAGGATGATCTTAATATTGTAATCAATGGAGTATGTGACATTTTCGATGTTTATGGTGAGGCAGCAATAAGAGCTGGTGCAAACATAAACAGGGAAGGCACGAACGGGAAATCGGGACCTGCCCCGAAACGTTACCGGACATACCAGGAGCTGCTGGCAGCAGATGATATTGATGCTGTAATTATCGCAGCACCAGATCACTGGCATGGCACAATGGCTATGGAAGCAGCGAAAAGAGGCAAGCATGTTTATTGTGAAAAACCGCTGACCTGGACAGTTCCGGAGACTTACCTTCTCCACCAGACAATCAAAGAGACAGGAGTCGTGTTCCAGCTCGGCCACCAGGGCCGCCAGACCGCAAGCTATCAGAAAGCAGCAGAGATAATCAACAATAACCTGCTCGGACATGTGAACCTCATTGAGGTCTGTACAAACCGAAATACCCCCAACGGTGCCTGGGTTTATGATATTATTGAGGGATCAAATCCGCAAACCATTGACTGGAAGCAGTTTGAAGGTAATGAAGCACGCATAAAAGAGTATAACGAATACATGAAATCAACAGGACTGGAACGTTATATGGGTCCTGATGAAAGAAGTAAATTCAGCCTCGAACGCTTTTTCAGGTGGCGCTGCTGGTGGGACTATAGTACCGGACTCTCAGGAGATCTCCTGACCCATGAGTTTGATGCTGTTAACCAGATAATGCATATCGGAATACCTGCTTCCGCTACCTCTTCAGGAGGCGTTTACTTCTTTAAAGACGGCCGAACGGTTCCCGATGTTCTTCAGACCATTTTTGAATGGCCCGACAGGAACCTCTCAATGCTCTACAGTGCCACACTTGCAAGCTCACGGGACAGGGGAAAAGTATTCATGGGTCATGATGCCTCAATGGAAGTATCTGACGTACTCAGTATTGTCGCCGACAGGGATTCTGAACGATATGCAGAAAAAATAAAGCAGGGCATAATACCTACAGACCAGCCTTTCTTTACCTATGTTCCCGGCCAGAGCAAAGTAGATGCAGTTACCTCAGCTACAGAACTTTACTTTGCAAAACGCGGACTGCTGTACACTTATGTGAACGGTAAAAGATATGATACCACTCATCTTCACATGAGAGAGTGGCTTGAGTGCATCCGCCAGGGACAGACTCCGTCATGCAACATAGACATGGCTTTCCAGGAAGCTATGACGGCTCACATGGGCACCAGGGCTTACCTCGAAGGCAGAACAATGTACTGGGATAGTGATAAGAAAGAGATCGCGAGGGATTAAAAAGCTGATCGGAAAATCTATTTCTCATAAATTCAATTTTTAATTCATGAAAACCCGCAGAACATTTCTTAAACACTCATTTCTGGCAGCAGGTGCTGTAATGACTGGTGCAGCACTTGACCTTTCATGTAATTCAGATCCCGGAATTAAGCTGTCACTGGCCGAATGGTCATTTAACCGGGCACTTTACAGCGGTAAAATGGATCATCTTGATTTTCCCGGCATTGCAAAGAACGAATACGGCATATCGGCAGTTGAATATGTCAATGGTTTCTTTGGAGGTGGAAAAATGAATTTCAAGGATGCTGCAAAAGATAAAACCTATCTGAACGAACTGCTGAAAAGAAGCCGGGATTCAGGCGTCTTCAACCACCTTCTTATGGTTGACGACGAAGGTCCGCTCTCATCAGCAAATGAGGCTGAGAGAATTGAATCGGTTGATAATCATAAGAAATGGATTGAGGCTGCAAGCATCCTCGGATGCCTGACAGTCAGGGTTAATCTGCATGGTGAAGGTTCTCCCGAGGACAGGAAAAAAGCCTCAATTGACTCACTCGGACACCTGGGAGAATTTGCCTCTCCCTTTAACCTGAATGTGGTTGTTGAAAACCATGGATCGGTGACTTCAAATGCCGAATGGCTGGTTGAAGTGATGAAGCAGGTAAATCTGAAGAATATCGGCACACTTCCCGACTTTGGCAATTGGTGCATATCTCATCCCTGGGGCACCATCCAGGAAGGTTGCAGTGAAATGTATGATATTTACAGGGGAGTACAGCTGCTGCTCCCATTCGCAAAAGGAGTAAGCGCGAAAACATATGACTTTGATTCAGCAGGTGAACAGCCTATGTTCGATTATAAGAAACTGATCGGTATTGTTAAGGATTCAGGATTTAATGGATACATGGGTATAGAATATGAGGGATTGAACCAACCTGAAAATGAAGGTGTTATTAAAACTAAGAATCTTCTGATGAAATACTTATAGACTATACAAGTGGTGTGTAAACTCAATTTTGACGGAATATAAAAGGTGGCAGTAGGCAGTGGGCAGTGGGCAAAAAGTAAAGGGATAATTGCCAACTGCCATTTGCCAACTGCCAACTAATATTTAGCGACATAATAAGTTTAACTTGATACCAGGAACATCTTGTCATTTTGCAAGAGATCCCTCATTCCCGGTAACAGGTTTGAGGGATCTCTTTTTATTGTTAATGGAGAATAAAAACTCTCATAACCGGGGTTTAGTACCCGAATTTTTTTCTGAAAAGCCGGATACCAATAAAATAATATACCAGCGACAAGGCCATAATCCATAATATCTCAAATGACACATCAGAAAAGCTGGAATTGTAATTGAGAATCTTGTTCAGGGCTCTTGTTGCTGTAGCTGTCGGAAGAATGTCATTGAGGTAAACCTGGTTACCTGAAATATTGAACAGATCAATTTTTGGCAAAGGCAAAAAACAATCTGAAAAGAACATAAGGATAAAAAACGGAAAACAGCCTAGTGTCAGAAGACCAAACATTGTTTTTATAAAGCAGGAGGTTATTATACCTATAGCTATCACAGAGAAGCATGTAAGTGCTCCCACGAGCAGCAGTAAGGGTACCGACCCCGATGTTCTGTATCCGATAGATATGGCCGCCAGGTATGACAATAAAAGACAGACCAGTCCCAGAATAATCTGATTAAGGCTCAAGGCTGTCATAAACTCAACCGATCTGACTTTCGACAATGAAAGCCTTGTTATAGTGTCTTTTTCAACCTCACGTACAATGGATGCTCCGGTTGTGAAAAGGATCATTATGATTGACAAAACAAACAATGCCGGCACATATAGATCAAATTCCTTTAAAGTCTTTCCCCTGCCGGCATATTCATACTTTATGCTGACCGGTATTTCTGTTCCGGTTCGCAGGCATATATAATTGAATAATGTGTAATCAAAAAAAGAAGCTGCGATCATGTATCTTGTGTTAGTCTGATCACCGTAACTCCTTACTGTCGGGAATAAACCGTTTCTGCTGTTAATGTATCGATCCAGAGAGGACGAAAAGCTTTCAGGAATAGTAATCAACAGATCTGCATCTTTGTTTTTTATCATGTTCCTGGCCTCTGTTGAATCTGTGATTTTTAAGATATTCAAAACAAATCTGCCATCCTCTGTTTTCAGATTTTCCAGTTCTTCCGTGAGTTCGGTTGAGAATGAGCCGTTGATATCATTGTTTATTAAGACCACATTGTACGCTGATGATCCTGAACCATTCATGTATAAATACATAAGGTAAATGAAAAATGGTGCAAAGACAATTGCAAGGATCAGAATTTTCCAATCCCGCAGGTTCTCCTTGAATGTTTTTATGAAACATGCAAATGTCTTCATTCACGCAAACTCCTTCCCGTGAGATTTATGAAAATGTCTTCAAGGCTTTTCTTCCGCATTTGAAGACTTTTTATCTTCAGGTTGTTCTCCCGTGCT
>JBFYPG010000188.1:0-55425 GCA_041303415.1 Bacteroidales bacterium | reverse complement strand
TCGTTGTCCGTTCTCCCGACTGGTCCGTAACCTGTACAGGGATACCCTTGTTTCCTCCCCATTCTTTGTAAACCTCCGCGTGGTCCTCTGCCTGGTCACTCCACATTCTCGGGAAAAGAGTGATGAATCTTTCATCGTAAACTCTTTCAATATCGCGGAGAGTCACCACATATTTCCCGTTTTCCAGCATATAAACCGGCTTGCCGTCTTTATACTCCAATACCGGTGCATTATAATAGGCTCCCCTGATGAGGGGCCGGGAACCGTATTGCTCCCTGTTGAGGTAGTAGAGCAGGTTGAAAGGATTGCTTGGATTGTTTTCATTAAGGGGGGGGTTGGCAGATGCCCTGATCATTATAATAGCCACCGTGGAATACCCGATCAGTATGACCATCAGTGATGTGAGCAGGGTGTTCATTGCAACCCTGTTCCTGCCGGTGAAGTACCAGGCTGTCCCGGCTATTGCGGCAAGTACCAGTATGTTGAGAAAGGCCGAACCTGAAACGATCCATACTCCTGTAAGGGAAAGTGCCAGTATTGCAAGTATTCCGTTCCTGATACTGTTGACGGAATTCCTGGTAAACCTTATTGCAAGAATGAAGACCACGGCCAGTATTATCCAGTGAAACACCATTCCGCTGTTTGCCGGCAGGCCGAGAGAATTGACAAAGAAAAGATCAAGCCTCGATGATATGGTCACAATTCCCGGCATTATTCCCCAGATAAGAAGTGCCAGGACAAGGAATGAAGATATAACGGCAATTATCACTCCTTTCCATGAAAACTCAAATTTCCTGAAATAATATACAAGCAGGATTGCCGGAAAGGTGAGAAGATTAAGAAGGTGTATGCCTATTGAAAGACCCATCAGGAATGCTATGAGAATGATCCACCTGTCGGCCTGTTCTTCATCGGCAACGTCCTCCCATTTGAGGATAGCCCAGAACACCGCGGCAGTAAAGAGTGAGGATGTCGCATATACTTCTCCCTCGACAGCAGAAAACCAGAATGAATCGGAAAATGTAAAAGCAAGTGCTCCCGTTGCTCCGGCTGCCATGACAGCGACAAGCCTTGCGGCGGTGAACATGCTCTCTTCCCTGGCAATGATCTTTCTTGCGAGGTGAGTGATGGTCCAGAAAAGAAAAAGTACAGTGAAGGCACTCATCAGCGCCGACATCGAGTTGACCATTGCCGACACTTTTGAAACATCATTCCCGGCAAAAAGAGTAAATATCCTTGCAAGAACCATGAACACCTGGCTTCCCGGGGGATGACCTATTTCCATCTTATACGCGGAGGCAATAAATTCACCGCAATCCCAGAGACTGGTTGTTGGTTCAATGGTAAGGAGATAAGTAATTGCTGCAACTGTGAACACAACCCATCCTGAAATGTTGTTTATCAACCTGAACTTTTTCATTTGCGCTTTATTTATGCGACCTGCAGCAACAGGTCATCGGCGAAAGTACTTAATTTTTTGAGACTCGCATAATTTGTTACTTTTGAGCCATGATCAAAGGGTTAGTAATAAAGCCGTTAATTGCCTTAACTGCTTTTTTTCTGTTCTCGATTTCGATTAATGCCCAGTACTATAATACGGGGCAGGACCCTGCTTCACTGAAATGGATGCAGGTAAAGACCGGAAGATTCAATGTTATTTACCCGGAAGATTACGGCCGGGCAGGAGTTGAATTCGCGCAGGCTCTTGAAGAGGCTTATTCGGATCTTTCAGTTTTATACCCTGAAAAGAAAATCAGGATCCCGGTAATAATTCATAATCATACAACCGAATCAAACGGGTACGTAGCATGGGCTCCCAAACGCATGGAAATCTATCCTACACCTGATCAGAATACCATCCCCCTGGATCATAAACGGCAGCTCTCCCTTCATGAAATGGTACATGTGATGCAGATGGAATCGCTTAACACCGGATTTTCAAAAGTGATGTCATATATTGCCGGACAACAGATCCCCGGCGCAATGGCCGCCTTGCTGCCCATGTGGTATATGGAAGGCGAAGCCGTTTTGGCCGAGACATTATTATCTGGTTCAGGCAGGGGAAGGAGCCCTTCATTTCAGAATTCACTTAAGGCGATTGCTATCGAAAAAGGAGAATTGTATAAATACGACAAACTATTTAACGGATCCTACAGGGATTTCACTCCTGACTATTATCAATATGGTTACCAGATGGTTGCGTGGTCGGTGCTGAATAATGACCTGTCGTTATGGAACAAGGTGGTTGGTTTTACTGCAAATCAGCCCTTTACCCTGAATCCGGTTAATATAAGTCTCAGGCGAAATGCCGGATTTACAAAAAAGCAGCTTTACAATCAGACTTTTGACACTCTTGCCAGCCTCTGGAAGAGTGATATTGAAAGAAGCGGTGCAATCGATTACAATTCAGTAAATCCGGTTAAAAAGACCTGTTACGAAAGCTATCATTCTGCCGTGAGTGCCGGAAAGGATTCTGTTATCGCTGTAAAAATATCGATTGCGGATCCTGTCCGGTTCGTTCTGATAAGGCCATCCGACAGATCGGAAAAGAAGCTTTTTGTCCCCGGGAATCTTTACCCCTGGATCATATCTTATGCTGCCGGAAAAATCGTCTGGGTTGAATCGCAGCCTGACCCGCGCTGGGAGAACCGCAGTTACTCTGTAATAAAGCTTTTTGATCTTAAAAGCTCCACGGCATCGCAGCTGACATTCAGGACCAGGTATCTTTCAGCATCATTATCCCCTGATGGAAAACTGATAGCCGCATCGGAAAACACAGAGAACAACATCAACAGCCTGGTGCTTCTCAATTCTGCAAAAGGGAGCATTGAAGGAATATTCCCCGCACCGGGGAATGCTTACCTGCAACGCCCGCAATGGTCAGCTGACGGGAATAATATTACTGTTATTTCTTTAACAGATGAAGGAGAGGGAATACTCCGCTTTTGCCCTTCTGACAACAGCTGGACAACCCTGATCGAAGAGGGGCGCGACGACCTGCAGTCATCTTTTTTAAGAAACGATTCTTTATTCTATGTCAGCTCCATATCAGGAACTGACAACATTTTCATTCTCACTCCGGGCGGCAGAAACCTGATGCTCTCAAATTCAAAATTCGGGGCAACCGACGCCAGTATTTCAGGGGATAAAGCATCTTTCAGCAATTACAGTTCGGCCGGAAATAATATCAGTGCGGCGCCCATTTCTGCAGCATCTGAATATGAAGAAACAAAGAAGGCAAATTCATCATTTCTTATTAACAGGTTTGAAAGCAGTAAGGCAGAAGAAAAAAGGTCAGATATTCAATATTCTCCTGAGCCGTACAGAAAATGGCAGCACCTCTTTGGAATTCACAGCTGGATGCCTCTGTATGCCGATATTGAAGCAGTACAATCCGATCCTGCCTCTATAAGGCCCGGATTCACCATCCTTTCACAAAATCAGCTCAGCACGCTGACTGCCTCGGCAGGTTATGAGTATTCAGCCGATAAAAGACACAAATTCCATTCACGCATCCTATGGGAAGGATGGTATCCTGTTATTGAATCGCGGCTTGATTACGGGAATGAACCTGTTATCGACCTCTTCGGAGAGAACCCCGGATGGATGCCTTCCCCGGTCAGGACCGGGTTCAGATTCTATAACAATATCTACATCCCATGGTATTTCAGTACCGGGAAGTTCTCCCAGTATTTCTATCCTTTCCTAACAATAGATTATCATAATAATTACATGTATATAAGGGAAACCGGATATTATGATTACGGGCAGGCACAGGTTACAGGCAGGCTCTATTTTGCCAATTTCCACAGATCCTCTTACCGCGATATATATCCCAGGTTTGGGCAGATGATCGATGCTTCATATGAATATGCTCCATTCGATAAACAGGTTTTAGGATCAGATATCTGCCTGAAGACTCTGTTTTACTTCCCCGGGTTTTTCAGGAATCATGGT
The DNA here is from genome assembly GCA_041303415.1 of Bacteroidales bacterium. Taxonomy (GTDB): domain Bacteria; phylum Bacteroidota; class Bacteroidia; order Bacteroidales; family VadinHA17; genus LD21. Next base: position 51,468 of record JBFYPG010000188.1, on the reverse strand, counting down.
ATACGTCTGAGGTATGAAACAGAGAACCAGAAATTTGTAAAATACCTGACAGCCAATAATGTACATTATCCCAGGGGCTATAAAGACATCATTTCCGGGGAGCTTGATTTTCTTTCAGCAGAATATGCCGCACCACTGGCGTATCCCGATTTCAACATATCATCACTGCTTTATATTACAAGGATACGTGGCAGCCTGTTCTATGATCATGCAAGGGGAACTGACAATTATCACCTGGAATGGGTTGAAGGCAGCAGGGTCGTCGATCATTTCACTGAAGGAAAGGAATCATTCAGTTCTTTTGGGATCGAATTGCTATCAGATTTTTACCTGTTACGAATACCATATCCTGTTTCAGCTGGTGTACAGGCCGCCTGGAAAAGTTTCAGTGAAGCTCCTTCATTTGAGTTCCTCTTCAATATTGATATTTATGGAATGAATATCGGCAAGAAGAGACGCTGATCAGATCCTGATCTCCCTTGCCTTGCTCCTGATGAGATCCCATGCTTTTTCCACATGCTCAAGGGTCACATTGGTCTGCCCGGTCACCATTCTCAGTGTATACTTGCCGTTAAGTGTCGTGTGCGACAGGTAGAGTTTTCCGGTATCGTTGAGGCTGTGATTGAGTGTTTCATTGGTCCTGTTAAGATTTTCCTCAGCAACCCCTGAAGGTGAATACCTGAAACAAACCACATTGAGCGACACAGGGGCAAGCAGTTCAAAATCGGGCTCTGCAGTTATCATCTCCTTAAGCCGCGAAGCCAGGCTGATATGATACCTGATCTTTTCCTGAAGCCCTTTTATTCCGTATGACCTTATCACGCTCCAGAGCTTCAGGGCTCTGAATCTGCGCCCCAGTGGAATGCCCCAGTCGCGGTAGTCGTTTACCAGTCCCCTGGTCCTCGTCTTCAGGTATTCAGGCAATATTTCGAAAGTTCTTATAAGAGAGCCTGTATCCCTGGTAAAGAATGCGGAGCAATCAAAATTGGTGAACATCCATTTATGCGGATTGAAAACAAAGCTGTCGATGTATTCCTTCCCCTCAAGCATCCACTGAAATTCGGGCAGGATAAGGGCCGTGCCTCCCATTGCGGCATCCACATGGAGCCAGGTGCCGTTTTCCCTGCAGATCTCTCCAATCTCACCCAACGGATCGACAGAGGCAGTGCCGGTTGTCCCCAGCGTGGCAATGACACAGCATGGCACGTGTCCGTTCCTTTTATCTTCAGTTACAGCATCCCTGAGTTTTTCGGCATCCATTGAGAAATCAGGTCTGACCGGAATTTTTACGAGGTTTTTTCTGCCGATGCCTGCTATCTTAACCGCCTTTTCAACTGATGAATGAGTCTGCTGGGAGCAATAGACCTTAAGGAAAGGCTTATGATGAAATCCTTCCTCATTGATACTGAATTCCGTACATTTTTCCCTTGCTGTAATGATGGCAGCGAGGGTGGCTGTTGATGCAGAATCCTGTATAACTCCCTCAAATTCAGGAGGCAGGTCAATCAGACCCCTGAGCCATATCATCATCTTCTCTTCCAGTTCCGCTGCTGCGGGAGATGTCTCCCACATCATGCACTGGGCGGCCAGTGTTGATGTGAGCATTTCAGCAAGGATTGACGGCGGGCTTGTATTGGCCGGGAAATAAGCAAAGAAATTAGGGCTCTGCCAGTGAGTGATTCCGGGCATAATGATCTCCTCGAAATCGTTCATGAGTTCGCTGAAAGGCTGGGGATCAGAAGGGGCTGTATCGGGGATCTGCCTGAAGATCTCCCCCGGTTTCACGGCTGACTTCACCGGGTAAATCTCAACATTCTCCATGTAGCGGGCCATCCATTCGACCAGCTCATGGGCATGTTTCCGGAATTCATCAGGGGTCATCCTGGGAGGATTATTTTACCGATTCGGCAAGAAGGATGATCTTGTTCACCTTTACTTCGATCACCCCTCCGTCGATCTGATATCTCTTTTCGTCATCATTCTGATCGATCATTATAACGGTACCGTTTTCCAGCGTTGAAATGATCGGCGCATGGTCTTTCAGTACCTGAAAAGAGCCTTTTTTGCCGGGGACCCTGATTGATTTGATATCCCCTTCATACACTTTTCTGTCGGGAGTGATGATCTCTATCTTCATCAGTTGCCTGGTTACTTGGTCTGGGCAAGTATCTTCTCGCCTTTTTCTATAGCATCTTCAATGGTGCCGACAAACATGAATGCAGCTTCAGGATATTGATCTACCTTACCTTCCATTATCATGTTAAATCCTTTTATGGTGTCTTCTATTGATACGAGTGTACCTTTTACCCCTGAAAACTGTTCAGCCACATGGAAAGGCTGTGAGAGGAACCTCTGTACCCTTCTTGCCCGGTGCACCACCATCTTATCTTCTTCTGATAGCTCGTCCATTCCGAGGATTGCGATAATATCCTGCAATTCATTATATCTCTGGAGAAGCTCCTTCACCCTCTGAGCGCATCTGTAATGAGGTTCGCCGACTATATCGGGCGTTAGGATCCTTGATGTTGAATCGAGCGGGTCAACAGCGGGGTAAATGCCAAGCTCCGATATCTTACGGCTTAGAACCGTTGTTGCGTCAAGGTGTGCGAAGGTGGTTGCAGGGGCCGGGTCGGTGAGGTCGTCAGCAGGTACATAAACTGCCTGGACCGAGGTGATTGAACCGTGCCTTGTTGAGGTTATGCGCTCCTGCATTATGCCCATTTCAGTCGCCAGGGTAGGCTGGTATCCCACTGCCGAAGGCATTCGTCCGAGAAGTGCCGATACTTCAGATCCGGCCTGGGTGAAACGGAACACATTATCCATGAAGAAGAGGATATCCCTGCCGCCGCTCTTGCCGTCGCCATCCCTGAAATGTTCAGCTACTGAAAGGCCTGAAAGAGCGACTCTTGCTCTTGCTCCGGGGGGCTCATTCATCTGACCGAACACAAGTGCAAGCTTTGATTCTTTCAGAGCATTATGATCAACTTTTGACAGATCCCATCCACCTGATTTCATGCTTTCAAGAAATTCCTTCCCGTAAGTGATAACCCCTGCTTCAAGCATTTCACGAAGAAGGTCATTGCCCTCCCTTGTTCTTTCACCAACTCCTGCAAATACCGATAGTCCTGAATAGGCTTTGGCTATATTGTTAATCAGCTCAAGAATAACGACAGTTTTCCCTACGCCGGCACCTCCAAACAGTCCGATTTTACCTCCTTTAGAATATGGTTCAATCAGGTCAATAACCTTGATCCCGGTAAAAAGGACTTCCTTCTCGGTTGAAAGATCGTCGTATTTCGGAGGTTTCCTGTGGATAGGATAACCTCCTTTTTTATCAAGCGGCCCTATCCCGTCAATAGCCATTCCGGTGACGTTCATCAGCCTTCCCTTGATCTGTTCGCCAATGGGCATAGTGATAGGCAATCCCGTAGCGACGACATCCATGCCCCTCCGGAGCCCGTCAGTGGAGTCCATCGCTATAGTCCGAACAGTATTTTCTCCGATGTGCTGCTCGCATTCGACAACCAGGACCGAACCATCGTCCCTTTTTATCTCAAGGGCATCGTAAATATCGGGCATTTCAGTGCCCTGCCTGTCAAACGTCACGTCAACCACAGGTCCTATGATCTGGCTGATCTTGCCGGTATTCTGTGCCATATCAGTTAATTATTTATTTGTCATTCAGAATATACAAATTTAATAAAATTTGCAAAAGATAGGTTTCCGGGGGCAATTTTTAAGATTATTATTGACTTGTAATTTTTAATCATATATCTTTATTTTGTCATTGAAATTCTAATACTAAAAAAATACTATGAAAAGATTATTACTTGCTTTAACGATAATTGCAATTTCGGCTCCCGCAATAAATGCACAATTCACAAAGGCCGGCGGAGGAACAGGGTTCACATCAGGCTACTACTTCCATGAAATGAAGTATGATTATAATAAGAGTGGCCATTTTTTTGCATCTCTCAAAGGTATTTATGAGATAACTGTTCCAATTCACATTTCCCCTTCAATAACATTTTTCGTTCCGCACATTTATAAGGAATTTGAATCAAAGTATTCAGTTTATACACTGATGTTTGATATTAACGGCCATTATGTTTTCAATTCACTCGATCAGTTCGAATTTTATGGACTCGCTGGTCTGGATGTCATGTTAGCCTGGAAAAGACAAAAGTATGAATTTGATGATGAACCCATTAAGGAGAGCGACAATGCTCTCGGGCTGAACCTTGGTGTTGGTTCATACATTAAGATCACAGAACAATTTGACGTTTATGTTGAAGCAAAATATATCCTGAGTAAATATGGTCAGTTCATGCTGAATGCGGGGGTGCTGATCAACATTGACTGGCTGAAGAAGCACGAAGACACCGGGGGACTCTGATCTACTTTTCCCGGCCTATAAGTGAAGCGGCAAGGGTTTCCAGTTCCCGCTTTCTTTTCTCATCTGCGCTGACTTTGCGGAGCAGGCTGAATGCCTGGTCAATATATCCGTTTGCCAGGATTTCCGTCTTCTCCCTGACCTTCAGCTGGTCGTAAATTCCTGTCACGCTCTTCACTTTCCTTTCAGGATCAAAATCTCTTGCAGCAAGCTCGGTCTGAAGCTGTTTCAGCGTTTCTCCTTCTGCCAGTTCAAATGCTTTTATCAGGGGAAATGTCTTTTTGTTGGCCACAATGTCTCCGCCCCTGGTTTTTCCGAAAAGTGCGCTGTTGCCCCAAATGTCGAGCATATCGTCCTGTATCTGGAAGGCAAGGCCAAGGTTCCTTCCAAAATCATAAAGCAGGTCCGAATCCCGGTCATCTGAGCCTCCTATAATTGCCCCTATCTTAAGCGAAGCGGCTACCAGGACTGCAGTCTTCAGCTCTATCATTCTGAGGTATTCATCATGAGAGACAATTACGGCCTTTTCATAATCCATATCAAGCTGCTGGCCCGTGCACACCTCGATGGCTGCATTATTGAAAACCCTGAAGACCTTCAGGAGGCTTCCGAAAGGTGCCTGCAGAAAGCAATCGTTGGCAACGAAAGCCATAACATCGCCCGAAAGAATAGCCTGGTTCACATCCCATTTTGAATGTACGGTAGGGAAACTGCGCCTTACCGGGGCATTGTCCATTATATCATCATGTACAAGGGTGAAATTATGGAAAATCTCGATCCCGGCTGCCGGCATTACAGCATCATCTATCTTGTCGCTGAACAGATTACAGGCCATAAGGGCCATGACCGGACGCAGCCGCTTGCCGCCCACGGACAGAATATACCTGACGGGGTCGAAAAGCTTTTCTGCTTCAATACTGCAGGAAAGATTCAGCAGAGCCTTATCGACTATTTCCTTAAGTTCGGAATTATTGTACATATTATGGATCAGCCTTTAAGGGCTTCAGCGCCGCTTACCACTTCGAGTATCTGGTTTGTAATGGCAGCCTGCCTTGCTTTATTGTACTGAAGCGTAAGATCTTTTATCATCTGGGTGGCGTTGTCGGTAGCCTTATGCATTGAGGTCATCCTGGCCCCATGCTCTGCCACAAATGAATCCAGTACTGCTCTGTAAAACTGTATTTTCAGTGATTTGGGTATCAGCTCCCTTACTATTTCCTCCTCAGAAGGTTCGTAAATATAATCGACCGGAGCGCTTTTGGTTTTTCCCGACGGTATCGATTCCAGAGGCAGGAACTGTTCGTCTGTAATTATCTGAACAGCAGCATTCTTGAAATGGTTATATATGATCTCAACCCTGTCGTATTCTCCCTTAACAAAGCTATTCATTATTTCCCCTGCAACCACTGAAACATTATCGAATGTAAGATCATTCAGCAGTGCATTCCGCTCGGGGAGCATGTTCAGCTTCTGTTTGCGCATATAGTCCCAGCCTTTACGGCCAATGGTCAGGAATGCAACATTCCCTTTATTGAACTGATCGATATATTTTTCAGCAACGATTTTCCTTGCTTCCTTTATGATATTTGCATTAAAGGCTCCGCAAAGTCCACGGTTTGAGGTTATTACAACAAAAAGTATCTTTTCGGGATGAGAAATTCTGCCGTAAACATTCTCCACCTCCAGTTCGGCAAGGCTTTGCGTTAGGCCGGCAAGAATCTCCTTAAGCTTGTTCACATAGGGACGGAGACGCACTATCTTATCCTGGGCTTTCCGCAGCTTGGCAGCAGAAACCATCTTCATTGCCGAAGTGATCTGCCTTGTGGATTTTACCGACCCGATCCTTACCCTTATCGCCTTTAAATTCGCCATCTGGACCTTAATTATTCACCTGACCTGAAACCGCTTATGATTTATACTTAGCTGCCACTTCAGCCGCAACTTTTTCCAGGACTTTTGTTATATCATTGTTCAGTATCCCGTCGCGGAGATTATCAAGAACATCCCGGTGTTTCAGATCGAGAAATTCAATATATTCATTTTCAAAGCTTTTCACCTTAACCACAGGGACATCCTTCAGGAGACCCATTGTTCCGCAATAGATGATCGCGATCTGTTTTTCAACAGGAACGGGCTTATATTGCCCCTGTTTCAGTATTTCAACGTTCTTTGATCCCTTGTTCAGGATAGCAAGAGTTGAAGCATCGAGGTCGGATCCGAATTTTGAGAATGCCTCAAGCTCACGGTATTGTGCCTGGTCTACTTTCAGCGTTCCCGCAATTTTCTTCATCGATTTGATCTGTGCGTTTCCTCCCACCCTTGATACCGAAATACCTACGTTGATGGCAGGCCTGACTCCTGCGTTAAAGAGGTTTGACTCCAGGAATATCTGTCCGTCGGTGATTGAAATTACGTTGGTAGGGATATAAGCTGACACGTCACCAGCCTGTGTTTCAATTATCGGAAGCGCGGTAAGCGAACCGCCGCCTTTTACCAACGGTCTTATTGATTCAGGCAGGTCGTTCATCTGTTTTGCCACCTCATCTGATTCGATGATCTTGGCTGCTCTCTCCAGAAGCCTTGAATGCAGGTAGAAAACATCGCCAGGATAAGCTTCACGTCCCGGCGGACGGCGGAGAAGCAGTGAAACCTCCCTGTATGAAACAGCCTGTTTTGACAGGTCGTCATAAATAATGAGCGCATCCCTTCCTGTGTCGCGGAAATATTCACCTATTGCGGCCCCGGCAAAAGGTGCATAGAACTGTGATGCAGCCGGGTCAGATGCGGTTGCCAGAACAATTACCGTATATTCCATGGCACCAAACTCTTCAAGTGTCTTGGCAATATTGGCAACTGTTGAACCCTTTTGCCCAACTGCTACATAAATACAGTATACCGGTTTCCCTTTTTCAAAGTTGCTGCGCTGGTTTATTATTGTGTCAATTGCAATAGCTGTTTTGCCTGTCTGCCTGTCGCCGATTATCAGTTCCCTCTGTCCGCGGCCGATAGGAATCATGGCGTCAATAGCCTTTATTCCTGTCTGAAGAGGCTGCTTCACCGGCTGTCTGAAAATTACGCCCGGGGCTTTTCTTTCAAACGGCATAGTATAAAGCTTGCCTGTTATCGGGCCCTTGCCGTCGAGCGGCTGGCCCGTCGGTGTGATAACCCTGCCGAGCAAACCTTCACCAACACTGATGGAAGCGATCCTCCCTGTCCGTTTTACAATGTCGCCTTCGTTGATCTCCTGGGTAGGACCAAGCAGCACGGCTCCGATATTATCCTCCTCAAGGTTGAGCACAATCGCCTCAATGCCGTTCTCAAATTCAATGAGCTCATTCGATTGTGCATTTGTAAGCCCGTAAATGCGGGCTATACCATCACCGACCTGAAGGACAGTTCCTACCTCTTCCAGTTCTGTTCCTGTTTGTATCCCCTCGAGTTGCTGCTGGAGGATCTTTGAGACCTCTGCGGGTTTAATGCTTGCCATATCTTTTTTTCTTGTGATACAATTTTATCTTTCAGGCTGTCAGCGTTGTGCCTTTCAGCTCTTTTTCAATGCGGCGGAGCTTGTTCCTGACGCTGGCATCAATGTACTTGTCATCGATCCTCAGGATAAATCCGCCTATGATGTCCTTATCAACTACCTCTTTAAGTTCTGCTTTTGTTTTGAATGCTGAGGAAACAAGATCCGATACCTGCTTCTTAACTTTTTCATCAACCTTAACTGCTGTAGTCAGTATCGTTTCCGTAATACCGTTATATTTCATGGTTTCACTCATAAACACCCTGGCTATAGCAGGAATAAAGCTTTCCCTTCCATTTTTTACTGCCAGGTCAACAAGCGAAAATGTCAGGTCGCTGATATCCTTGCCGAAAACGGCATGAAGTATTATGGTCTTTTTTGAAGGCCTGATTACAGGACTGTTAAGCAGTTCCCTGACTCCCGGAAGAGCACATACCTGCCCGATATAGTTCATGTCCTGATAAACCCTTTCAAGCATTTTCTTTTCAAGGGCCGACCGGAACAATGCACGCGAGTATCTTACAGATATTTTGCTGTCGTTCATCAGTTGGGCAGAGTTTAATTTTTCTTCAGGTTAATCTCCTTCAGATATTTGTCTATCAGCTTGTCCTGTTCTTCACTCTTGCTGAGTTTCTCTCCAAGAAGCTTTGAAGCTATTGCAACAGAGAGTGTTGCCACCTGCTCGTGTATTTCAGAGAGTGCCTTGTCCTTCTCCCTTTCGATGCCTGTCATGGCTTTCTCAACAATTTTTTCTGCCTCTTCGGTTGCTTTTCCCTTGGCTTCGGCAATCAGTTTATCGCGGACATCCCTTGCCTCCTTGAGGATAACTTCGCGTTCCTCCCTGGCTTTTTTCAGGATAGCCTCATTGTCGGCCTGGAGCCTTTGCATCTCCTTGCGGGCGCTTTCGGCAGATTCGATGGATCCCTTTATCATTTCTTCCCTCTGCTTTATCATGGAAAGGATGGGCTTCCATGCAAATTTTGCAAGTATGAAGAAGAAAAGGGAAAAGATAAGGACTGACCAGAAAATGGTTCCTATGCCAACTGCGGTCAAACTGTTTCCTGCTAATAATATCATAGTTTCCCGGTTAAGAATTGTCAATTAAAAGATCCTGCAATCAACCATTGCAGGATCTCATTTTCATTTAATCATTGCTACAACAACGGCAAACAGGGCAACCCCTTCAATAAGGGCTGCTGAAATGATCATAGCTAACTGAACTTTCCCTGCAGCTTCGGGCTGCCGGGCAATTGCGTCCATTGCTGAACCACCGATCCTGCCGATGCCAAGGCCTGCTCCAATAACTGCAAGTCCTGCTCCGATTGATGCCAGCTGTACTGCTGCCTGTGCTTCTTCCATAATTAAAAAATTTAGTGAACAATTAAAATTAATGATGCTCTTCAACCAGTGCCAGGCTTATGAACAGTGCTGACAGAAGTGTGAAGACATATGCCTGGAGGAATGCCACAAGTAATTCAAGGCAATCCATGAATATCACAAAGAAAATTGAAACCGGAGAAACCCAGATGGTATCAAATATGAATATCAGAGCCATAAGGCTCAATACAATGATGTGGCCTGCTGTAATATTTGCAAACAAACGGATCATCAGTGCAACTGGTTTTGATATCATTCCTATCAGCTCAACCGGAACCATGATGGGCAGCAGCCATACCGGCACTCCTGGCGTGGCAAAAATATGCCTCCAGTAACCTTTTGTTCCGCTGAACTGAATAATGAAGAATGTAAACAGTGCCAGGGTCATGGTAAGCGCCAGGTTCCCGGTTACATTTGCTCCAAAAGGCGGGGGGAATGGGATCAACCCCATGAGGTTATTTATAAGGATAAAAAAGAATACTGATAAGAGGTAGGGCATGTATCTTTCATGATGCTTATGCCCGATATTGGGTATTACAACATCGTCACGGATAAAGAGGATAACCGGTTCCAGAAAACTCTGAATGCCTTTAGGGTAGCTTATACCGGTTTTCTTATAGGAACGTGAAAGCGCAAGGAAAAGCCATAATCCGATAATGGCAGCAGCAAGCATGCCCACTACCATTTTTGTCATGGAAAAGTCAAGCAGAAGATTTTCTGTATCGGCTTCACCGGCTGCATTAACTGCCACTATCTTCCCGTCATATTCGCCCTCTCCCATTTTGAAGCCTTTGTACTCATGTCCGTGAGCAAGCTTATTCGAGAAAAAGAAATGAAGCCCCGTGGGTTTATAATAAAGAATGACGGGCAACGGTATTGAAATATGTTTTTCCTCTCCGTCCTTCCCTGCAATTGTCATTAGATGCCATTCATGCGAATTGCTCACATGCTCAATAATATACTCGCTGGGATTAAATGGTTCTTCAGACCCGTGTCCTTCCTGCCCGGCGGCCGGGAAGGAAAATGAAAGGAGAAACAAAATCAGGAACAGGCTTGTCGTTAATCGCATCTTCAAATCCGTAATTATTCCAAAGATTTGCTTTTCAGTGTTTTCAATATAACCAGTACCGAAAACAAAGTGAATGTTAAATATAAAACAAAAAATAATATAACGGATGATATTCCTGTATTTTTACCAGTAAAGAACCACAGGAATGCGAAGATGAGTTCAGCAAGGAATTTAATGCTTATTGCAACCAGAGTGTGCATTGTCTGTGCTCCGGGCTCTTTACGCTGACCCCTGAAAAAGATTATCAGAACAACAAGGGCAAGGACTGTAAAAACTGCCGAAGCAATGCTGATATCCCCATAATCAAGTTCCGCATATGAATTTGAGGTTATGATGAATCCTGCAACCAGGATAATCATTTCTAGAATTGCAAGCATGAATATTGATCTGGCCAGCGGTTTCAAGGCAGTTTCTATTTTTTAACGATGAAGTCTTTTATAGCAACCCAGATAGCTGCAAACACACCGAGGAGTGAAAGAATTATGGTAAAGAGAGGTTTTTCGGTTCCGGTCACCTTATCAAGCTTGATACCGCCCCAGGTTGTCAGAAATATGATGACCCCCATCTGGATGACAATTCCGGAATATTTAGCGTAGGAAGTCAGCCCTTTATTTTCCGGGTCCTCCTGGTTCTTTTGGTCTTGCTGCTCCTCCGTTGTCATCGTTATCGCTCATTTTACAGTTTCCTGTGAATTTCGCACCAGGCTCAATGGATAATTTTGAAGTGGCTATATCGCCAAGTATCTTTGAAGAAGCTTTAAGGATCAGTAACTGGCTGACGCTTATTTTGCCTTCAATGCTGCCCGACACTTCGGAATTCTTGCATATTACCTCGCCGTTAACCTTTCCTGTGACCCCGATGACAACCTTTCCCTTGGTGGTAAGGTTCCCGGTAAGGGTTCCATCGATACGTATATCACCGGTCGATTTGATATCGCCCGAGATATCGGTGCCATTGCTTATCAGGTTTATTGCAGCAGGTTCAATCTCGTTGTTTTTTGCCATCGCCGAAAGAGTTATAGAGTTTTACAAATAACTGACAAATATAGAAACTATTGCAGATATTCAGCATGTACTTTCTCCCTTCATTCCCTGCCCATTGCCACACGTACCCATCCCCCAACCCCCTTCCCTACTACGTAAGGAAGGGGGCTAAGTAACACATTACCAATAAGTTTCCCCCTCCTTGCGAAGCAGGGAGGGGGATGAAGGGGGTGGGTACATGTTCTATTCCGGATCATACGCCCACTTCAGGTAAATTGATCCCCACGTGAATCCTCCGCCGAAAGCGGCCAGAATTATCTTATCGCCCTTTTTCAGTCTGCTCTCATATTCCCAGATGCAGAGCGGGATGGTTGCGGCTGTTGTATTTCCGTAGTTTTCGATATTGATCATTATTTTTTCCGGAGTCAGTCCCATTCTTCTTCCTGTAGCATCAATTATCCTCAGGTTAGCCTGGTGCGGGACAAGCCATGCAATGTCTTCAGGTTTAAGATTATTCCGCTGCATAATTTCGACTGCAACATCTGCCATATTAACAACAGCAAACTTAAAAACGCTTTGTCCCTCCTGGTAAAGAAAATGCTCCTTTGCCTCAATTGTCTCATGTGAAGCGGGCCTGGCCGATCCTCCTGCTTTTAAATGAAGGAATTTTTTTCCTGAGCCGTCGGTGTGAAAAAGATAATCCATGACTCCGAATTCTTCAGTGGTTGGCTCCAGGAGAACGGCGCCCGCTGCATCACCGAAGAGAGGACATGTTGTACGGTCGGTATAATCGGTAATTGACGACATTTTATCGGCGCCCACAACAATTACTTTCTTATACCTGCCAGACTCAACATATGAAGCCCCTGTCTGAAGTGCAAAAAGAAAACCCGAGCAGGCTGCACCGAGATCGAAGCTGAATGCATTCTTTATTCCGACTTTGTCTGATATTATGTTAGCTGTTGCAGGGAAAAACATGTCGGGCGTTATTGTGGCACAGATCAGGAGTTCTATCTCATCAGGTGAGGTATGTGTCTTTTCAAGGAGGCCCCTGACGGCCTGTTCGCCCAGATCGGAGCTTCCCAGTCCTTCTCCCTTAAGTATGCGCCGCTCCTTTATCCCGACCCGCTGCATGATCCATTCGTCGGAAGTATCAACCATTTTTGACAGTTCGTGGTTTGTAAGCCTGTACTCTGGAACCCAGGCATGAATTCCGGTAATGGCCGCACGAATCTTTTCCATATCAGATATCTTCTTTTATCTTGCGGGCCAGGTCAGCATGCACGACAGCCCATGTCTGAAGTATCATGTTCATGACAGCCTTGCGCTTTGAAACTCCATGTCCGACAACGACGTTGGCGTTGATTCCGATTATTGGAGTGCCTCCGATGTTTTCAGAATCAAGGCTGTCAAAATAGGGATCCTTATAATTCCTGGATACGAAGATATGATGCAGGGCTTCGGTCTGTTTTACTATCACATTTCCAACAAACCCGTCGCATACTATAACATCCGGCATTGTCTCCCTGAAGAGGTGATTTGCCTCAACATTTCCCCCGAAATTGATCTGGTGACACTCCTTAAGAAGTTCATATGCCGATTTTAATGAAGGTGTGCCCTTTGACTCCTCCTCTCCGATATTAAGCAGCTTTACAACCGGATTTTTAATCTCCAGCACATATTTGGCAAATATGCTTCCCAGGATTCCGTACTGACACAGCACATCGGGTTTAGTGTCAGGATTCAGGCCAACATCAAGAAGGACAGAGTGGCGGTTGTCAATTGAAGGTACTATCAGCGCCAGTGCCGGCCTTATGACTCCCGGCGTTACATTGACCGTATAGGTTGCTCCCACCATCATGGCGCCGGTATTGCCTGCACTGCAGAATCCGTCTATCTCATTGTCCTTAAGCATCCTGTATCCGACAGCAATGCTTGAATCCTTCTTCTGGGAATAGGCTTTTGAAGGGACATCCCCCATTTCTATCACCTGCGTGGTATTGATAATATCCACAAGCGAGGGATCGGCTTTCATCCCTGCCATCTTCCTGAGAATGGCCTCTCTGTCTCCGATCATCACCAGCCGGTCATTTGGAGATAAATGAGCAAGGGAATCCACAGCGCCTTCAATGATAGCTTCAGGCGCGTAATCACCGCCCATTACATCAAGACCAATTTTCATAGTCTTTATGATTGGTTATAAAGGTCAGGCCGTAGTTTTCTTCTCAACTGCCGGCTTCCCCCTGTAAAATCCGCATTCAGGACAAACCCTGTGGTACTGTACCGAAGCCCCGCAGTTGGAGCAGACCGATACTGTAGGCGCAACAGCCTTATAATGAGTTCTGCGCTTATCCCTCCTGGTTTTCGAGTGTTTACGTTTTGGATTTGGCATTTGCTTCTCTCTTTAGTTATTGTTCATCAATTTCTTCAATTCATCCCAGCGCGGATCGGATTCATTATCTTCTCCAACAATATGCTCCTTCAGTCTTTTCAGCATCTCCGGATCACATGTGCTTTTGCCGCTTATGTCATCAGGATGCATCCGCTTTATCGGAAGGGCAAGCAGGATATATTCATAAAAATAGTGCTTCAGGTCAAGTTCATGCTCGTCTGCAGGCACTACTATCATATCCGGATCATCCCCTTCATTGGTCCTGCCGAATTTTACCAGCAGCCTGCCGGTGGAATCCACGGGCTGTGAAAATATTCCCAGGCATCTGTCGCACGGTACCCGGACCGAGCCGCTGATCTTAATTGTTATGTCAATATGGGAAGCTCTTTTATCAGCTTCCACAACAACAGTAAGATCACCTTCTCCGACCTCCGACTCCTCAAACTGTTCAAAAAACGCTTTGTCAATCGTGTATTCAAAATAATGCTGCCCCTCTTTCAAACCACCAATCGGTATGGTAAACAAACCGGACATCATTAAATTTTTTGGTTTGCAAAAATATGAAAGCTTATTCAATTAAAAAAATTATAAACAAAAAAGTAACATCTTTCCTGTAAACAGCAGGTTACCGTTAAAAACCTGCAATTCACCGATTTTCCCTGTCAGGAAGGGCTCACGCACCTTATTTTTGATCCGGTATTTAAAATCAACCGTCATGAAAAACAGAGAATTTAATTTGGAAAGACACAGGGAGCATCATCCCCAGATCGGCGTCGGCCTTTTCTTCATTGTCCTGGGGCTTGCCCTGCTGGTTGCTACAAACGACTGGCTTCACCTTGGAGACATAAAGGAGTATTTCACATGGGAGACAGCCATGATATTTGTCGGCGTCCTGCTGCTGCTTAATCTTCATTTTGTCCCGGGATTGCTGCTTATGGCAGGCGGGGCATGGTTTCTCATTGATAATTTTTATGGTGAGATCCCGGCATTCATAAAAACTGTTTACTGGCCGGGGGTTATAGTGATTATCGGCATATCGTTTATCCTAACATCGCTCATAAGAAGAAACAGGTAACCGGAATTAATTAAAAACAAATAAATTTACAGATATGGAAACAATAAACGATTTCAGGGATGACAACAAGCAGCCTTCGGGAGGCGACCGTCATCATATATCAAGCAACAGGGTGATCATAGGGGTGATACTGGTTCTCGCCGGATTAGCTCTCGTAATAAGGAATACAGGCATTTTCCCTGATTTCATCGATCACGTCATATTCAGCTGGCCGATGCTTCTGGTGGCAATAGGAACGGTAATGACTATCGGTTCAGGCGAAAAGACAGCGGGCATCATTGTAATGGCGGTCGGCGGATTCTTCATGATACCCCTGATCTTCAGGGAGACATTCCACATGTATAACATGTTCTGGCCATCCATCTTCATAATCATAGGGATCATATTTATTGTCACCAAACGAAGGGGGTGGGGTTCAATCTCATCCAAGGGCATGGAGAGTGATGATTTTGTGGATTATGTCACAATTTTCAGCGGGTCGGAGCGCCAGATTATTTCCCAGAACTTCAAGGGAGGAAAGATGTCATCCGTATTCGGAGGCATTGACCTTGACCTGACAAAGGCAAAACTTGCCCCCGGCAGAAATGTGCTCGAAGTAGCAGCTGTCTTCGGAGGTGTCGGAATAATTGTTCCTGATGACTGGTTTGTCACAATAGAGGTCACACCGGTGCTTGGAGGATTCAGCGATTCCAGGAAACTCTATCCCGGTATGAATATTGACCGTACCAGTCAGCTTGTAATAAAGGGAGCTGTGGTCTTCGGCGGAGGTGAAGTAAAAAGCCATAAATAGCCGGAAGGTAAAATGAAACATCCCGTCCTTGAAAACAGGATCCGGTTTGTGGTCTGGTGGCTGGTCTGGCTCTTCCTTGCAGCAGGCCAGACACTTTTATACTATTTTGCCTACGGCAGCTTCGTCAGCATCAGCATAATTGATACTTTACTTTCACTTCTTATTTATTCTGCACTTGCGTTATCGTTATGGTACCCCTTTGCAATATTCAACAAGGGAGAAGCAAAGCCGCTGACCCTGGTAACAAATCTTGTCATTACCGGTGCAATCTCTGTTACATTCTGGGTTCTGATAACAAAACTGCTTATCCCGCTGATTCTGCCGGGACAGGAAAACTTCAATGAATACTGGACTGCAACATTCCCTTACCGGATAGGAACAGGAGTATTTATTTACAGCCTCATAATACTGACATATTATCTTTTCGTCAGTCTCACAAATCTTTCAGAAAAGAAATCGAAGGAGGCAAAACTTGAAAGCCTGGTCAGGGAGACGGAGCTTAAGATGCTCCGCTCGCAGATCAACCCGCATTTTTTGTTCAACAGCCTTAATTCAGTAAGCTCCCTGACTATTACCGACCCCGACAAGGCAAGGGATATGGTTATCAAACTGTCGGATTTCATGAGATATGCCCTCTCCAAGAAAGACGAGCAGCCTGTGACCTTAAGAAGCGAACTGGAGAACCTGAGGCTTTACCTTGAAATCGAGAAAGTAAGATTCGGCGACAGACTGACAACTGATGAGCAGATCGAAGATAAGTGCCTTGAAGTCAAAATGCCTGTAATGATTCTTCAGCCGCTGTACGAAAATGCGATCAAACATGGCGTTTACGAAAGCACCGAAAGCGTGAAGATCGCTACAAGCGTCAGGATTATTGAGAACTATATGGAAATAACCATAAGCAATAACTACGACACCGTCACTGAATCGAGAAAAGGAACAGGCACCGGCCTTGTAAATGTATTCAGAAGGCTGGAGCTGTTCTATGGTAACAAAGCTACACTGAAAACCTCGCGGGAAAACGGTATTTATACTGTAAGTCTTTATATACCTGCAAATTGCAATTGATTGCCATTTGAAATTTTTTGTTTATTTTTATTCCTGTTAATAAAACTGCAGGAAGAATCGTAAAATGGCAAAGATCAGAACCATAATAGTTGACGATGAGGCTCCGGCCAGGGAGATCATAAAGCATTACTTAAAGGAACTGGAGGATATAGAGATCATATCGGAGTGTTCCGACGGCTTTTCGGGTCTGAAAACCATCTCGGCAATGAAACCTGACCTTGTCTTCCTTGATATCCAGATGCCAAGGCTCACAGGGATTGAAATGCTCGAAGTGATGACAGAAAAACCGGTTATAATCTTTTCCACGGCTTATGATCAGTTTGCCCTGAAGGCATTCGAGCTGAATGCCGTGGACTACCTGTTAAAGCCTTTCCCTAAAAGAAGGTTCCTTGATGCGGTAAACAAAGCCATGGATAAGATCCGCACAGGCTCCGGGATAAAAGAGCCGGCGCAGATACTTGAAAAAAAGCCGGATACTGCTGAACCTGTCAACAGAATAGTGGTGCGTAAGGGGAGCGCCATTAACCTTATTCCTGTCGACCAGGTAAAATTTGTCGAGGCACAGGATGATTATGTCATGATCCATCATGCTTCCGGCAAAGCCCTGAAGCAGCAGACAATGAAGTTTTATGAGGAAAACCTTCCGTCAAAGGATTTTGTCAGAATACACCGCTCATTCATCGTAAGAGTTCAGGAGATCCATCGTATTGAGCCCTATGAAAAGGACAATCATGTTGCTGTCCTTAAAACCGGAGAAAAACTTCCGGTAAGCAGAGCAGGATATAAACACCTGAAAGAAGAGCTCAATTTTTAAAATTGTTTAGCATCTAAACAATCCATTTCATTTCTTGGTGTAACTTGGTGCCTTCGTGTCTTGGTGGCGGTGGCGAAAACCCCCTTTCTAATTTCCCCCAAGGGGGCAGGAGTGAAATCATTTCCCCCTTGGGGGAAACAGGAAAGGGGGTAATTTCAAGATTTCAGCCTGTTACATTTATTGAACCTTTTCAAATGCAAATATCTTTTAAACCTTATCAGCGGCACCGGATCATAGCCATGCGTTCCGCCGGGACGGCATCGCAGAATGCGGTTCAACCCCATGAAAAAGCCAAAAAAAGGACCGTGGATCTTAAGTGCATCCAGCATGTATTGCGAGCAGGAAGGAACATGCCTGCATGACGGCTTCAGGAAAGGAGATATAGCATACCTGTACAGCCATACGGGAAGGGAAAGGAGAAATGAAAATATTCTGCTTGCCAGTCCGATCATGAGGTAAAGATATCAATTAAATGGGCCGCATCCACTTATGTTGTGGCGGCATTGCGGGGTCATCTCCCCGCCTCAAGCCATTTTGTATACTTGTGGATTGACCTTACAATCAGCCAGATAACTGCAGCCCCCGCAAGCATCCATAAATATATCTCAGTGAAGAATAGCTTCTCCGTGCGAAAGAAATTCCTGCAGAAATCTAGCAATGCGAATATCAGGAATATATTTAAAAAGCTGTTGTATTCTCTGCTCAGGACACTCCTTACAGAAAAAGGCAAAGCAGGTTTTTTGAAATGGAAAGTAAAGGGAATAAATGAACTTACCTTCTCAGAATATTTATCATAAGCTTCGCCGAATTTCTTCCTCAGAAACTGTTCCTCTGCAAACATGATTCTCTCGTAATAGAGCCAGTAAATCAGTATGAAAACCACGGCAAACCATGCTGATCTGAGGAAAAGCACCGGACCAAACCACATCAGGAAATTACCAATATAAAGAGGATGCCTTACTATTGAATAGAGTCCGGTGGTATTAAGATCATCGGCAATCTGTCCTGCCACAGTATTTCTTCCCGAAGTGTTTCTTGCAGCGAATCCGACAGTGATTATCCTTATGATCTCTCCCAGCATGCTCACCGAAAGAAATATAATTTCGTCGCGGAGGTCAAAGAAGAGCGCCTGCCTGTTGCCCAGATACATCATTACTATGCCTGCTGCCAGAAGCACCAGCGGAAGCCATCCTCTCCGGCGAAAAAGCCAGTTGCCGCTGTTCTCGAATTCATGAATCAGTGCCATGAAAGATTAACTGTAAAATGCTGCGGCAAAAGTATGAAAATTCTAGAAACTGAATTTAACCCTCAGGAAGCCGAGATTTATACGTGTATTTTTTCCTGAAAGTTCAGCATTGAAGTGCTGCCAGAGAACAGAAAAATCAACATTTTCGGCAAGTGAATAGTCAAATGACGGCCCTGCAAAATATCCTTTAAGGTCGGGAAACCACATTGCCGATATCCCGATATTCATAAGCGGTGTTGCCGCCCAGGTGAACTGTCCGAATGCCGAGAATTTGGAAAAAGCAAGATCTTTTGCCGAGAGGTTGCCCATATAAAAACCGGCTATGTTATTAAGCTTGAGAGGATTGTTGCAGTACATCAGCTGGATCTGTACCATGGAGTTATTATCAAAAACCTTGTCAAAACCTGCAGTTATTATCACAACTCCGGTGGTATCACTGAAGTTCTCTATGGGACGGAACCATGATCCCTCACCCCTGAACGAAACTGGTCCTGTTGATCCTGACCAGCCTGCGCCGGCGACAATATCCGAGCCGTTCGAATAGCCTGCAAGGAATTGCATATCATACCCCCATTTGCTGAACCGGTACAATCCTGCAACAGTAAGATCATCCTCGCTGTCAACTTTAGCTGCAAGTTCTATGGCTGATGAAAATGACGGATAATACTGAAGCCTTACGGCATCGCTTCCCGGTCTTTCCACATAATCAAAATCAAAAAATGAATATGCATTGAATATGTCATTAGGGTTCCACACAAATGTTTGTCCCCAGTTGATCCTCTGCCTTCCTATCCGCGCCTGGAATTTATTATAATTAAAATCGATCCATGCCCTGTCAATTGTGGTATTGAGAAAAAATGAATTTTCATCAACTATGTTCCACGACATATCAACCCAGCCTTCATCGGTTGAGATCAGATCTGAATATCCGTAATATGACCTGACCATATCGCCGGTAAAAAGACGGTTCCTAAGTTCAACTGCCAGTGTTATGTTTTCATTTAAATAACCTTTGAAATTGAGCCTGTTGTGAAGCAGATTTTCATAGAAGAAGGGCCCTGAAAGAGTGTCGAACATGGCGCTCTGGAGTGTTGTCAGGTAACCGTTCAGCTCAATACATTTTTGTTTTTCATCCTGTGATAAGAGAGCCGGATTATAGGATAAAATGAAGAGTATAATGATCAGTATTTTCTTCATGATTATCTTAGCAGCGATTAGAATTCCCTGGTTTCATCCGATACTACTTTCCCATCTTCAAGTGTAATGACTCTGTGAGCCATTTTCACGACTCTTGGGTCGTGTGTGGAAAAAATAAATGTTATTTTTTCTTCGTGATTAAGTTCATGCATTATTTCAAGAAGTGTCGTGGCCGATTTTGAATCGAGGTTTGCGGTCGGTTCATCAGCAAGCACAAATTTGGGTTTTGAGGCGAGTGCTCTTGCCACGGCCACTCTCTGCTGCTGGCCTCCTGAAAGTTTTGACGGTCTGCTGTTGATCCTTTCAGCCAGTCCAACGGCTCTTAAAAGCTCAAGGGTTCGTTCGTCTTTCTGTTTCTGAGGCCATTTCTGCAGTGTCATCAGGAATTCAATATTCTCTTTTGCTGTGAGTACAGGTATAAGATTATAGGACTGGAACACAAAACCGATATTATAAAGCCTGAAATCTATGAGCTGCGACGGCTTAAGTCCGGACAGGTTTGTTCCTCCGATGATTATTTCACCGGAAGTCGGCATATCAAGGCCGCCGATAAGGTTCAGCAAAGTTGTTTTACCCGAACCTGAAGGCCCGACTATTGCAGCGAATTCAGCCTCTTGAAAATCAAGGGTTACATCACTCACTGCATGAACCTTCACCTCCGAAGAGTTATAAATCTTATTCACGTTTTTTAATTCAAGTACTTTCATTGCCAGTCAGTTTTAAAATTGTTTTATTCTGTTCTGAGTGCTTCAACCGGGATTAATTTAAGAGCCTTGCGGGCAGGCCATATTGAGGAGAGAACGGCAGTCACAATTACCATTATTGCAGTAAAGATTATAAACTGAAGGGTCACCACAGGGTAGACGGTTGCTGCAAACCCGATAGCTTCAAAGCCTTCTTTCCAGCCGGCCAGATGGATCCCTGTTTTTCCCAGTGATCCCGTTATGGCCCAGCCTGCGATGATGCCTGCAACTGCACCAACTGCAGTGAGGAAAATGGTTTCGAGCATGATCATCGTAAAAATCCTCCTCCGGTTCATCCCTATCGCCATAAGCATTCCGAGTTCCTTTGTCCTCTCAAGGACTGCCATCAGCATGGTATTTATTATTCCGAATGCAAGCGCAAGCATTATGATCCCGATGAAGATGAAATAATAGATTAACATAAAGTCGTTCATCATTGCTGCATCAGGTGCCAGATCCTTCCATGTCCTTACGCTGTTGCCGCCTGTAATTGTACGAAGTTTAACAGCTACTGTTCCGGCATCCTCTATGTCGTTAAGCAAAATGGCAATTTCGTGAGTAAGTATCCCGTCGCCGTCATACATTTTTGCAAGCTCCCCTGCATTTACGAAAGCTGCACTCTGGTCGAAACCGGTGTTTGTTGTCTTGTAAATACCGCACACCCGGAATACTCCCTGGACAGGATTTCCTGCCTTATCAGACATTGTGATCTGCACCTTGTTCCTGATCCTGTAATCAAGAGCTTTGTCCGTAATCAGGGATCCGAATTCATCAAGTTCCTTCCTGCTGAATTCTTTCTTCAGAGCCTCATTGAAATCCCCGGGTGATCTGAAACGTATATTTTTCAGGGATGCAAGTTTATCAAGCATTTCAACGGGGAGTTTCTCCTGCTTTAATTCTTCGGCTGCAGAGTCGGTGAGAATGAATTGTTTCAGCTTAAGCAATTCAGCAGTTTTATCGCTGATCAGTATGTCGGCGGGAATATGACTTTCAGGATATCTTCCGCCTCCAGGGACAATCTCCTTGTATATCTCAGATACAAGCTTTTCTTTTTCAGGATCTATACCATAGACTATCAGTCCTGTGTTTGCCCATGAGGTGTTTGCCATTGCAACTATTTTTGTTCTTTTCACCCATCCTGACAGCTCCTTCAGGGTATCGATGCTCCTGCCAAGTTCCTCCAGGTTGTTTACCGTAAAATCGATCTCCTCATTTTTTATAAATTCGGAATTATGAATCTGGATATGAGATACTTCATTATAAACCGCATCATGAAGCCGTTGCTTTATCCAGCCCTCCATAAAGCCGACAAGAAAAACGCCCGCGATTATTCCCAGTGTTACGGCAACTATTACAACAAGGCTTCTTCTTTTATTGCGCCAGATGTTCTTCCATGCAATTGACCATATCATAGCTGTAATTTTTTAACCCCTGAGGGCTTCTATTTCCTTAAGTTTCCCGATTTTCCGTAAAGGATATATTGATGCCAGCCCCACCATAAGAGCGACAATTATAGCCTGCCAGTAAAAATAGGGCCCGAACCAGGCTGTAGGCATAAGTGCATCCCATCCATAATCCTCCATCATATTTCCGATTTCTCCCTTCAGTACCACCGGATAATAATAGAAATACATTATCAGTGGAGAGCTTGCCAGTAATCCGCTAAGCACCCCAATTATTCCAAGCATGATCATTTCCATCGTGACAATCCTTTTGAGCTTCTTTTTCTGCATCCCGATCGAGACGAGTATTCCGAATTCCCTCTTTCTCTCCGAAACCATCATAAGCACAGTTCCGAAAATACCGAAGAAGATTATGAAATAAAGGACTCCCAGCATAAGTTGTCCGCTCTGACTGTCGCCCTGTATTTGCTGAAACAATACCTCATTAAGTTCGTACCACGTCCGGGCAGTTGTATTCTTATCGGTAAGAAGCGCGTTGATACTGCTTTTAGCTCTCCTGATGGTTTTGTCCGATTTATCAGTGAGATTAACCACCAGCGAGGTAATTTTTCCCTGCGTGTCGAAGAGTTCCTGGGCAGCAGGAATTGTCATGATGATAAGTTTGTTGTCAATATCGGGAGCAGGCATTTTTATTATTCCCCGTACAGGGAACAATCCCGTTGCTGATACCCCGTGATATCCCTGACCCATCAGGATCACCGAATCTCCAATCGACACTTTAAGATAGCTCGCGAGCCTGTCAGATACCAGGATCCCCCTGTCATTGACTGTAAGATATCCGTTTGCAAATTCACAATGTTTGAGAATTTCCGGCAAACAGGCTGAAGCTTCTTCCTCTGAAAGTCCAAGCTCCAGTTCAATTCTTGCAGGTGATGAATATGATCTCCCGGTTATCTGATTAAGTTTGTTAATAATATCATCCGGTACACTGCCGGTTTCCGAAATGTTCTGAACAGTTTCATCAGTTATCCTGTATCTGACAAGCTTTGCTTCGGGATCCGAAAAATTCTTTTCCTTTTCAGGATCAATTGCAATCACTGCCACGCCTTTTGTTTGCGATCCGCTTGAAGCAAGAGTAAATGATTCCAGGTGAGGTGTAACAGAAACAACCTCATCAATGGATGAGATCGTGGAAGCCAGTGAATCATCCCAGGCGAACGAATTGTCTATGAGAGGATCATCGTGGTATTTCACATGCTGAACCTGAATATGGCCTGTGAATGACTCAATGAAATTATTGATCATGTGATCATATGAACCAAGCTGGATGGATCTCATGATCACTGCAAAAAAGACCGCGAAGAAAACTGAAGCTGCAGTGATTATGGTTCGTCGCCGGTTCCTCCAGAGATTTCTCCACGCTATTTTTAATTCCTCTTTCATGCCGGTTAAATTCTTAAATTAACGTACTCTTTTCATATTCTGCTGTGAGAAAAAACTGTCTTCCACAGGTAGATTGAATTTTATCTCCCGTATTTCAAGAAGGGTTTTATTCTCCGGTTCCTGTTCGGGGACGAGTTCAATTTTTGAGGTTATGGTTCTTCCATCCATGATTTTGATGTCCGAACCGGTTTCTGTCCTTACAAGATATCCGTCTTCATCATATAATTCTGCCTTCAATACAAGGAAATCCTTCTTGTCAATCCACCTGATCTGCTTTCCCCAGACAATTGAAGCTTCTTCCCTTGCCGTCATTTCAATTTTATAGCATAAACTCCCGTTTATGTTCTCTTCCCCTATAATTTCATGTTCATAGTCTATTACCACCGAAGATTCCCTGAGTATATCGTCGTTTGTATAATCCGATCCCATCCAGCCCTGCGACATCATAGAAGGAGGAAGTTTTATGAGCCTGTTTATTGCCGGGTTCCAGCTCCACATTTCGGTTCCTCTTTTAAGAAAAGTCTGGCCGGCTTCTTTAGCCGGAGCGGTAATAAGCGTGAGTGCAAAATCCCTTCCCAGGGTCCAGCTCTTAAATTCAATTGTTCTCTGCCATTCAGGTCTGATTATTGTCATCGACATTACACTGAAGCTGCTCTTCTCGCCCTGAAATTTCTCATCGGCCTTTCGGACAATTTCAGTGGCTGAAAGTTGCTGGGACCAGAGTACGGGGATGCTTATCAATGAAATTAAAAGCAATATTCCCGTGAAAAAGATCTTTTTCATTTACTCTTTATTTAAATTGTTCAATAATGTGGTCTATCGTCTTATTAAAATATTCATCATTTTCCTCTTCCATGTAGATATATGTTATGGCAAACCCCTTGAGGGTAATGATAAACAAATTCAGATCGAGATAAGGGTCATATCCCGGTCCTGGTTTTTCTTTTTTCCTCATAAAATAATCGGTCAGCATTTTCATAATATTGGATATGAAGTATCCGTCCCTGAGTTCCTTTGCTGATTTGAACAATGATCCTGTCCCAAGGAAAGAATTGAGGAAATGCTCGCGCACCTCGGCTTGCATCAATACCTGGAAGAAAAGCCTGAAGAATGTATGTTTTTCATTGAGCACCCTGGCTACCTGGCGGATGAAGAATTCGAATTCATCCCTGGTCAGGTAACCGTCTTTGTTTATGTCAAAGTACTGGCTTATTTCCGTTACTGTTTTTTCTATGATTGAAGAGAGCAGGTCTTCTTTGCTTTCAAAGTAATTATACATTAATCCTTTGGATATCCCTGCATGTTTTGCAATGTTGCTTATTGAAGTAGCATGGTAACCATTTTTAGCAAAAAGGAAGAGTGCGACATCCATTATCAGGGATCTCTTTTCTTCCCTTATCTCCTTGACCTGTTGTGGTGTTCTGGGGCACATTTGTTTTTGACTGAACGTTTAGTCAAAGTTAAAACAAATAAAATCATCTGCCAAATATTTTTACTCTTTTCGCATTTCCATTTAACAAAATGCATTCCCCGGATCACAAACTGCAGATTTTATCAGATAAATAATCAGTCATTTCAGTCTATAATTGGTCGCAATTTTGTACCTGCCGGCAACATTCAACACCCCGCTTCGTTATACATGAAGTCTATATATTTGAAATCCCGTTTTAATTATTCAGAAAAGATTTTCTATCTTTATCAGTTGTACCTAAAATTAAACTTCAATGGCAAGCCTCAAATTTCTCCTGGGAATGATCCCCGCGACTGCTAAAATTGAACAGGCCGAAAAAGCGCTGATAGCAGAATTCGACAAGCTAAAAGCCTTTGCAGAGTCAGATACCCTGAAAAATTACACCGGACTGAAAGAACTGGTCACATCATCAGATTTCATTCAGAAAAAGAAAGAAATAGAATCATTAAGCTTCAAGGGATCTGAAGAATGCTCAAAAGAAAAAGAGTTCTTCTCACTCCAGAAAGCCAAAGATATTGTTATGTATTTCAGAACTACCGGAGGATCAGCCCTGAAAAAATTCAGGGAACTGGATGGTTCCGAAAAGATTTCCGGGTACGAATCTCTTGAAAAACTTGTCCAGTCGCTGGAATTCAGGGAAAAGATGAAATCAAAGGAATTCAAAGGATCCGAAGATGACAAAAAGCTCCAGGAATACAACAGGCTGAAATCAAGCTCCGACATTAAGGACTTCTATACATTCAAAAAATCAAAAGAGTATGCCAATTTCCTCAATACCGACGGCTCCGCACGGCTTGCAAGGTACAATGAGCTTAAGGAATATGTCGCATCAAATGAATTCAGGGAGAGGAAAAACTACCTTCTCGACAAAAAGAGATTTGAAAAATCAGATATGTTCAAACAACTCCAGGAGTATGACAAACTGGCTAAAAATGAGGATATTATCTGGTACTTCAAGGTTAAGGATTCAAATAAGTTCGATATTCTGAAAAACAGGGAGCTTATTTTCGGCGATGAATTTGATGGCGACAGGCTTGATACCAAAAAATGGCTTACGAATTACTTTTGGGGCGATAAGCTTCTCAAGGACAACTATACTGTCGGAAATGATCTCCAGGCATTCACGGAAAAAGATAATTTCGAAATAAGGAACAGCCTGCTCAAAATCATCACCAAACCCCAGAAAAAAGAGGGAAAGGTATGGAGCCCTGACGGCTTCAGGACAAAGGAATTTGCTTATACTTCCGGCATAATCAACACTGGCGGCAGCTTCAGACAGAAATATGGGACTTTTTCAGCCAAGGTAAAACTCGGGAATCCGTCTGCCAAAAGTGCATTCTGGATGCTTTCCGACAAAATAACCCCCCATATCGATGTCTGCCGGACAGCAAACGGTAAAGTTCTTTTCGACTATTTTGCCACGACTGATAAAAAGGCAAAAGGATCTGTCGGCTCAAAATACGCAAATGACTTCTTCATCTTCACACTTGAATGGACCCCCGACAAGCTTGTTTGGAAAGTAAATGACGTTGAGGCATTTGTTCAGACATCCGACGTCCCGCAGGAACCTATGTATATTAACTTCTCCGGCGGCCTTGATAAACCAGTCAGCGGAATGACTGCAATGGAGATCGATTGGGTAAGGGTGTACCAGCCGAAGAAATAACACACACCCCACCCCCCAGCCCCCCTAAAGGGGGGTTAAAACCCTTACTAATAGTAACATAAACATTGGCTTATAGCCCCCCTTCAGGGGGGTTGGGGGGTCGGTACCTTCAGTGGGGGGTTGAAGGATTTTTTGTTCAGGGAATAGGGAATATTCCTCTGTAACTTTTCAGATCTTTATCCGTCTTTATCCCGTAGAGCGGTTTATGACAGTAGAGGAATATAACAGATCTGTTGAAGAGTACGCCGATTCAGTGTACCGCTTCATCCGGGCTGATCTTAAGGATGATGAAAGGGCACACGACATCGTGCAGGACAGCTATGAGAAACTTTGGAGGCATGTGGCTGAAATAGAGTTCCCGGTAGCTAAATCATGGCTCTTCTCGACCGCTTACCATGCCATGATCGATATTATAAGAAAAGAAAAAAGGATAACGCTACTTGATGAATTCCATGAGTTTGAAACATCCTGTGAATCACAAACACCCGACCTTAACGAGATTCTTCATGCGGCCCTTGAAAGACTCCCGGAACAACAGAAAACATCTTTGCTTCTCCGCGATTATGAGGGTTACAGCTATAAGGAGATCGGAGACATAACAGGAATGACCGAAGCGCAGGTAAAAATATCGATCTACAGGGGCAGGGTTGCCCTCAGGAACTATATAGGAAAAATTGAAACTGTTCTTTAGCAATGAAACCCGACAGGTCAAATTATGAAATATGGCTCATTGACTGGCTCGACGGAAATCTGGACGAGGCCCGCACTGAACAGCTTATGGCTTTCCTTCAGGAGAATCCCGATCTGAAAGAAGAGGCTGATTCATTGTCACTTGCAAGGCTTGATCCGGATATGAACATTTCAGTTATGAAATCCGGCCTTAAAAGAGATCCGGCAGATCTACCCCCTTCACAGGTTGAATATCTCTCCATAGCATTTCTTGAAAATGATCTTTCCGCAGCACAGGCCGGCGAGCTTAAAGAAAGTATTTCATTAAATCCCGCGAACAGGAAGCTGTTTGATGCAATACAAAAAACAAAGCTTCAGCCAAAGGATTACAGCTTTAGGAATAAGAAAGGGCTGCTCAGGAAAACTCCGTCTCAAAAAATGTATAGGCTGGTTGTCAGAAGTTTAAGCGCAGCTGCTGCAGTCACAATTCTGATGGTCACATTCTTTTCACTCTCACGCCGGCAGGAAACAGTCAGGGAGATCATTGCAGTCAGCCAGACAGATACTTTCAGTATTAATCCGGGGCAAGCAATATTAATTAAAGAAGAGCTTGCATTAATTGTTTCGCCGGCGAACCGACCCGCAGCTGAAGTACCGCTTCCGGAAACAATCATTGCCGATGTACAAATTCCTGAGTCTGCGGCTGAAGATACCATATCATTTCCCGAAATAAATCCGGATATGTTCATTACAGCAATTCCAGTCCCGGGTCTTGACTTCACCTCTGAGAGAACAATAAATTCACTGGTTTCATCGAATATTGCCACCAGGGAGCCAACATATTATGATCCTGACAGAGGCCGGATTAAGAAATTCATTGCAAGCGCCTTCAGGACAAAGATCCTTAAGGACAAAATGTACAACGATGCCCCTCTTCAGCCTTACGAGCTGGCCGAGGCAGGGATCGGAGGACTGAATAAGCTCCTCGGATGGGAAATGGCCCTTGTAAAAACAAGCGACGATGAAGGGGAATTGCAGTCGCTCTATTTCAGTTCCAGGGTATTGAAATTCAATGCCCCTGTTAAGAAACCCGATTCTTCAATGTAACTTTTCACCTGTGGTCTGCGTCCCTGCAACAGAAACATTTATACGGACAGTCATGAAAAAGATAGGAATTACTTTATTGCTCACAGCAATACTGACACAGGGTTTCAGCCAGGAAACATCGGCTGAAAAAAAGGAACCCGTGAAGCAGGAGACACCTGCGGACACGAATGATGTAACAAAGGTCGTTGTAGGCAACGACCTGTTAGTCGTGGAGGACGATGCAGAGGCGGTCAGGGTTAAGGTAGGCAACAGGGGGGTCGTAATCCTGGAGTCGCTTGAGGAGGGTGAATCAAAGATCCAGTTTGAAAAATATGAAGATGCAGACGAGGATTCATTCTTTGAGTATTACAGAGGCGATCAGGAAGACGATGAAAGGGACAGGGCACGCAGAAGAAGTCACTTCAAGGGCCACTGGGCTTCTTTTGAAGCAGGTTTAAATAACTACCTCACCTCAGATAACAGCCTTGTACTACCTGATGAAATCGACTATATGACCCTTCATTCATCAAAATCATGGAATTTCAATTTTAACTTTTCACAGGTAAGCGTGGGATTCACCAGGCATTTCGGAATTGTTACCGGGCTCGGACTCAACTGGAACAATTACATGTTTGATGGCAACAACAATATTCTGAAAGGCGACGGCGGCATCATTGAAATGTATGATCCGGGCGAAATACTGAAAAAATCCAAATTTTCGACCGTATACCTGAATCTTCCGTTCCTTATTGAGATTCAGATACCTGCTGATTATCACACTCTTAACCTTGCTTTCGGCCCGGTAGGGGCTGTCAAACTCTACTCCAATTCAAAAATGATTTTCGATAACGGCGACAAGATCAGCTCTGACGGCGACCTCAGCCTGAATATTTTCAGGTATGGAGCAACTGCACGCTTCGGATTTGAGAACTTCCACATCTACGGAACCTATTATATGACCCCTCTTTTCAAGCAGGGAAAAAGCCCTGCCGGAGTCGATCTTTATCCGTTTGAAATAGGACTTGCCTTTACTGTTAATTAATCGTTTTCATTCCTGAATAACGCCATCATAACAAGGTGGCGTTATTTTTTTGTTTTTGTATCATGCCTTATAGGGAGTATATTTGTAAATCAACAGCGTTCCTGCAAATCATAATATCAAAACACTTCCTGATATGCCACTTTCAACCTGAAACCTTAATCCTTAAACTTCAAACCATGAAACTACTTCTCATAAGCAACTCTACCAATCCGGGCGAGCCTTACCTCGATTACCCGAAGAATAATATCCGTGACTTCCTCGGCAAAAAGCCGGTTCGTGTTCTTTTTATCCCTTATGCCGCAGTTACGTTCAGCTATGATGCATATGAGCAAAAGGTTTCAGAGCGGTTTCTTGAAACAGGACATGAGATTGAATCGATACACCGTTTCAGTGATCCGGTTGCCGCTGTAAGGAAAGCTTCAGCCATAGCTGTCGGAGGGGGCAACACATGGAAGCTCCTGAAGAGCATCAGGGACTACGGGCTGATCGGTCCGGTCAGGGAAAAAGTCCTCGGGGGAACTCCTTACATAGGCTGGAGCGCAGGTTCGAATGTAGCCTGCCCTACAATCAGGACCACCAATGATATGCCCGTTATACAGCCTGATTCTTTTGATTCTTTCAACCTTGTTCCGTTCCAGATAAACCCTCATTACCTGGATGCCAACCCTGAAGGACATGCCGGCGAAACGAGGGAACAGAGGATCGAAGAGTTTGTTGAAATCAATCCTGGCTTGTATGTGCTCGGATTAAGGGAGGGGACAATGCTGCTCGTGGAAAACGGTAAAATGAAGCTTATCGGACCGCGAAAGGCAAGGGTCTTCAAAAAAGGCTTCTTACCTGAAGAAATAGGACCGGACGGCGATTTCTCCTTCCTGCTCTGATGCAGAACATCACATTCATTCAAATGAATTACCTTTGTCCACTGATATCGGGCAGGTTACACGGTATCAGCAGGAAAAATGAGAATTGTCCTTAAAATAATCAAAGTATTTGCAGTACTGTTCATTTCAGTCACCTTAGTGCTCTTTTCAGCCGCACTTATAATGCAGGACAGGGTTGCTGATATCATCCTTAAATCGCTGAATAAGAGCATTTCAACAAAATTTGAATTTGAATCGGTAAGGCTCTCTTTCCTCAGGAAATTTCCGAAAGCTACGCTGGACCTGAAGAATGTCCTGGTACATTCATCTCCCGGATTCAATAAAGACGCTTTCAAAGGCATCGATACCGATACCCTGCTTGCCGCCAGATCGGTATTTGCTGAGTTTGATATATCAGACATTTACCACGGGATCTACGACATTGAGAGGATCGGCATCAGGGATGGCCTGCTCAGGCTGTTTACCGATACATCCGGAATGGTAAACTACGATATCACGGTTGAATCGGATGAAGAGAGCGACAGTAATTTCACACTTGACCTTAAAAAAATAACCGTTGAAAATCTTGAAGCCTGTTATAACAACCTTGCAACAGAGCTCCTTATTGAGGGGATCATTGAAAACGGAAACCTGAAAAGCAGGATCTCAGGTGATAACATTGATTTTTCAGCAGTATCGGCTATGCAGATAACCTGCTTTCAGCTCTACAATGCAAAGATTGAAAACAGTATTCTCGCTGAAGTTGATATCAGCCTTTCGAGTTCCGACAGCCTGACGATCTTCAGAAAGGGATATCTTGAATTTGATGATTACAGGTTTTCCCTTGAGGGATCTGTTTACTCCAATGATATGATTGATCTCTTGCTCACCGGCGAAAACCTTGATATAGAGGGAATAAAGAAATATCTTCCGGAGCAGCTGATTGCCAGGATATCAGGATATGATCCTTCAGGCCTGATGCAGGTCAGAAGCAGTGTCAAGGGCCTGATGACCCGCACATCATACCCTGAGATCAATGTCTGGTTTACTTTGAAAGACGGATCTGTCTCCCTGCCGGAAAATCCCCTGAACCTGAATGGCGTCGCCCTGAGCGGACTCTTCTCCAACGGACATGAGCATACGCCTTTGACCACTGTTCTGACAATCAGCGATTTCCGGGCCAGTCTTGGTTCAGCATCTTACACAGGCTCCCTCTCTCTCTTTAATTTTGATTCCCTTCAGGGCTCTCTTCAGTTAAAGGGAAAATTCATTCCTTCTGAACTGAGGGATTTTTTCAATATAAAGGCGATCTCCACTTCAATTGGGTCGATTGACATTGACCTTAAAATGAAAGGGGCTCTCCCGGGAAAGGAGAAGTTCAAATTCCGGGATGTCGTTGACCTCGGCCCGGAAGCTCATGCCGTTTTCAATAATTTCACCCTGGGCCTGAAAAATGACCATTTCCTGGTTGAAAGGGTCAGCGGGGATCTTTTTTTATCGGATTCATTAACAGCCGACAACCTGAGATTTGTCTACAGGGATCACAGAATTGCTGTCAGCGGCATTTTCAGGGAGCTCCCTGAATGGCTGGCCGGAATGCCTGTTATGCTTGTTGTAACCGGAAACGTGAGCAGCGACAGGCTGGTGCCTGAGATACTGCTCTCATCACAGGCCGGTAACTCTCCGGCCCGGAAATCAGGAAAGGCGCTTACACTGCCGGATGACATAATACTTGATCTGAATTATAATATTGATACTTTCAGGATCAGGCAGTTCAAAGCTGAAAAAATAAGCGGAACCCTCAGTTACAAGCCAGGGCTGGTGAACTTCAAAACTGTCAGGCTGCATTCACTTGGCGGAACTATTTCCGGCACAGGCTTTATCCTTCAGAAACCTGACAGATCATTCAGTGCAAGGGGCAGTTTTGACATGCAGGAAGTTAATATAAATTCAGCATTCATATCATTCAGTAATTTCGGACAGGATTTCCTTAAAGCTGAAAATATAAGCGGAAAACTTTCAGGTTCGATTTCAATGCTCCTGCCGGCCGATTCACTCTGGAAGATAGACATTAAATCAATCAGCGCAGAAGGCAAATATATAATTGCTGACGGTGCCCTGATCGATTTTGAACCTGTTAAACAGCTCAGCTCATTTGTAGAAATATCAGAGCTGGAGAATATCAGGTTTGAAGAACTTGAGAACGACTTTTTCATACGGAACAATCTTCTCTATATCCCACAAATGGATGTCAGGTCATCGGCAGCAGACCTCTCTGTAAGCGGGAAACACAGCTTCGACAATAATTATGAATATCACGTCAAAGCGCTTCTGTCGGAAATATTAAGCAGAAAACTCAGGAAGCCGAAACCGAATACTACTGAATTCGGGGCTGTGCAGGACGACGGACTGGGGCGCACCTCAATACTGCTCAAAATTGAGAACAAGGGTGAAGATGTCAGGGTAAGCTATGACATGAAGGCCGCAGGAAGTGAAATCAGGAATGATATCAAAGCCGAAAGAAAAAGCCTTAAAACAATCCTTAACGAAGAGTATGGTTGGTTTAAAGAGGATACGGCAGCGCCTGAAAAACCAGCTCAGGCAAAACCCAGGTTCAGGATAGCCTGGGAAGAAACCGATACTGCCAGGGTTGAGGTTGAAGAAGAGCCTGAAGAACCCATCGAAAATCCATTAAAAAACCTTTTCAGGAAGAAAAAGAACTGACAATGAACGGCTACCGAAGCAGAACCTCCTGGATGCTTGTCTTATTCCTGTTTGCAATTATTACAGGCCTCGGATCCCTTATTTATACCCGCTACCTGGTGGGAATTCTCAAAACTGAAGAGAGAAAGAAGGTTGAGCAATGGGCGGAGGCAACAAGACTTCTGACAGAAGCTGATTCAAGCCAGAATATTGAGTTCCTCTATTCCATAATTGAAACTAACACAACTATCCCGGTAATACTTGCAAATGAAGCTGACAGCATAATAAGCTCGGGGAACTTCGACGAAACCAGGATGAAGGATCCTCTCTACCTCAGGTCTCAGCTCGATAAGATCAAGAAGAAAAACAGACCAATTATGGTTGACCTCGGCGGCAATCATGCCAACCTGATATATTATAAGGACAGCATTATCCTCAATCAGCTCAACTATTATCCATACATCCAGCTCGGAATAATCATTCTTTTCATCCTTGTGGCCTTTCTTGCCTTCAGCTCTTCGCGAAAAGCCGAAAACAACCAGGTCTGGCTGAGCATGTCGAGGGAAACGGCACACCAGCTCGGTACGCCCACATCATCGCTTGCCGGATGGGTGGAGATCCTGCAGAACAAGTACCCGGAATTATCCCTTTCAAAGGAAATTGCTCTCGACGTTGAAAGGCTGGAAAAAATAACCGAAAGGTTTTCGAGAATCGGATCAAAACCGGTTCTCAACGATGAAAATATAATTGCAATCATTTCACGCACTGTTGAATATTTAAAATCAAGAACCTCCTCAAAGGTCAGGTTCGTGACACGCTATGACGAAAAGGGCCAGCTTGTTATCCCGGTGAATGCCGCCCTGTTTGAGTGGGTGATTGAAAATGTCTGCAAAAACGCCATTGATGCAATGGAAGGCATTGGTGAAATAAAAATCAATGTTTCAGAAACGGAAAAATATGTGCTGATAGATATCCATGATACCGGCAGGGGCATTCCAAAAAGCGCTTTCAAGAAGATCTTCAATCCCGGATATACAACCAAGAAAAGGGGCTGGGGGCTGGGGCTCTCCCTGGCAAAAAGGATTGTCGGGGAATTCCATCAGGGACGGATTTACGTAAGGTATTCTGAGGAATCAAAAGGTTCTTGTATAAGGATCATGATGAACAGAGAGGCTGGCAAATGACACGCAGGGATATAGAAATAACGGCTCCTGCCGGTTCGTATGAATCACTTGCTGCTGCTGTACAGGGCGGAGCTGATTCAGTTTATTTCGGAGTCGAACAGCTCAACATGCGGGCTGGCTCAGCAAATAACTTCACCCTTGACGATCTGAAAAATATAGCAGTGATCTGCAGGGAGAACGGGCTTAAAAGCTACCTGACCGTTAATGTGGTTGTATATGACAATGAAACAGAACAGATGCATCAGATCGTTGATGCAGCCGTGTCAAACGGCATTTCTGCAATAATTGCATCTGACATTTCCGTGATTGATTATGCATTCAGAAAAGGAATTGAGGTTCATGTTTCCACCCAGGTCAACATTTCAAACACAGAAGCCCTCCGCTTCTACTCAAAGTGGGCCGATGTTGCGGTTCTTGCCAGGGAGCTGAACATCGACCAGGTAAGGAAAATATCTGAAGCTGTAAGAGAGCAGGACATCAAAGGGCCTAAGGGAGAGCCTGTAAAAATAGAAATGTTCGCGCATGGCGCTCTTTGCATGGCAATTTCGGGCAAATGCTACCTCAGCCTTCACGAGAACAACACCTCAGCGAACCGCGGCAACTGTTACCAGACATGCCGCAAATCATACCTCGTCACTGAAAAGGAGTCAGGATACCAGCTTGAGATTGATAATGAGCACATCATGTCGCCAAAGGACCTCTGCACCATCGGATTCATTGACAGGATGATAGATGCCGGAGTTACCGTATTCAAGATTGAAGGCCGGGCGCGCTCCGCAGAATATGTAAAGGTTGTCTCCTCCTGCTATAACGAGGCAGTAAATGCCATAATTGAAGGAACTTACACTCCCGAAAAGATCGTTGCATGGAAAGAAAGACTTTCAACGGTGTTCAACCGGGGATTCTGGGACGGCTATTACCTTGGACAAAAGCTTGGGGAATGGAACACAGGTTACGGATCTGCCGCCACCAAAAGAAAGGTTTACCTGGGCAGGGTGACCAATTATTTTACAAAACTGAAGGTTGCAGAAATAAAGATTGAAAACGGGGACCTGAACAAAGGAGACACTGTTCTTATAACCGGGCCCTCAACCGGAGTGGTTGAATATTCTGTTGGTGAAATAAGGGTGGAGCTCAAGGAGACTGATTCTGCAAGCCGGGGAGAGTACTGTTCAATACCGGCGCCGGATTACCTGAGAAGATCTGACAAAGTATACAAATGGGTTGATTCTGAAGACCCTAAAAAACAGTAAATAAGCCTTTTTTACCATCTTATCTTCTTTGATGCTTCAAGCACTTTAGCGGCATTTGTTTCAATATCGTCCGTATCCGTTTCAATATAGACAAGACTCCCTGGCTGTTTTTTCCTGATGCCGTACATATAAGCCTTGTCGTAATACTTCAGCGTGATCTCAATTGCCCTGGCAAAATCGCCGGTTTCAATTGAATTTATAGCATCCCGGGTATTATCTCCTCCTAACCGCCTGCTTATCTTCTGCACTGATTCCCTGAGCATTTCAGCAGGATATGCTGAATATTCCTCTATAAGCCTTGGCAGCCTTTTTTCAACGCTCATAAGAAGAATTATTGACGGATAATCCTGCATATTATTATAAAATCCGGCAGGCAAAAATACAGTGCCGATATTCTGACTTTCGTCCTCAATCCACACAGGCAGATCATTGTTTATTCTTTTCCACTCTACAAAAAGAAGGTTTGCGAAATGTTCTGACGATGGTTGCGGCAGCTGACCGAGAGCTCCGAAGGCTGACCCTTTGTGGCTGGCTATTCCCTCAAGGTCGATGACCTGCTCGCCTCTCTCTTTCAGATGCCTCAGGATATGTGTTTTGCTGCTTCCGGTCATGCCTCCCAGGATGACTGCCCTGCGTTTCTCCGTCAGGGATGCGAGGATATAATTACGGTACGCCTTATATCCTTTCTCCAGCGCTTCGACCTCGATCCCGCCCAGCGAAAAGAGCCATGCCATGGCTTCAGATCTCATTCCCCCCCTCCAGCAGTACACCAGCAGTTTTTCTTTTCCGGCGATGCCGAGAGCCTCCTTCAGCTTCAGATGCATTGCAGGGCCCGTAAGCTCAACCCCTTTCATTATGGCTTTGCTGCGCCCCTCTTTTTTGTATTTTATACCGACCGTTTCCCGTTCCTGATCATCAAACAAGGGTATGTTGTAAGCTCCCGGGATATGTCCTGTACTGAATTCTGAAGGAGATCTGACATCAACAACGGGAATATTTTCAGCCAGCGTCAGGAATTCTGAAATATCGGTCTTTTTCAGTGACGGAAATATCATGGGAGGGATCTGTTTTGCCTCAGTTCTTCTTGAAATGCTTTGCAAAGAGCTTTTTCAGCTCATCCACCCTGACAGGCTTGGCAATGAATTCCTTTATTCCGGACAATTCGGCCTTTCTTTTTGCATCAGGCATATTATCGGCAGTAAAGGCAACGATAAGAGTTTTTTTATCGGAAGCGAGTATTTTTCGCGCTGAATCGTATCCGTTCATTTCAGGCATGATAAGATCCATGAAAATAAGATCATAGTGTGTGTTCTTTGCTTTCATGCAGCCTTCGTTTCCGTCATCAGCCATATCGCATGAATATCCCAGTATCTTAAGCATTGTGCCTATGACCTTCTGGTTCATCTTGTTGTCCTCCACAACAAGGATTCTGATATCGCTCTTGATGTCACTGATATCACCGGAGGCTGAGCCGGTCTCGATATATGGAAAGCTGTCCTGGATCATTGCAGCCAGCTCGGTTATGTTATAAGGCTTCACCAGATAGTGGTCGATTCCCATCGTGATGCATTTCATATAATTGCCCTTCATGTCATTGGAGCTGATCATAATGAGGATCAGGCTTCCCGAAAGGTTGTTTTCCCAGATGGCCCGGGCAACCTCAAATCCGTTGAAATCGGGTTCGTCAACAATGACGGCAAGGCTGTAACTATCGCTCCGGGAGGAGAGGTTTGCCTTTATCTGGGTTACTGTCAGTTTCTGAAAAGTTGTGACGCTGATGTTCAGTCCGAGCTTGTGGAGGGACCCTATTATCTCCTCGTCCCGGTTCTGCGAGCCGGTGATCACGAGAGTTCTGATCCCGCTGAACGACTTGATGTTTTCCTGGTTCAGGTTTTTCACAATGCGGTCGTTGGAATATGCCGTCACAGTAAACCGGATCCTTGTTCCCGGGTTGCCGGAAAGACCAGAAGGGCTTTCGGCAGTCAGTTCGCCTCCCATCATCTCAACCAGCTGGCGGGCAAGTATTGTACCAAATCCCGACTCATCACCGCCTTTTGAAGATTTTGATTCTATATTGACGTAATCGCCGAATATTTTCTTAAGGGCGGCCTTATCAAAACCTGCTCCGGTGTCCGACAGTTCAAAACCAAGGGTTACGATGCCGCTCTTATTGCCCTGCATGCGGCATGCCAGCCTTATCTCACCCCTGTCGGTATTTCTTGCTGAATGATATATAAGATTTGTCAGAACCTGCCTCAGCCTGTACGGATCCGCTATAATGCTCTCAGGAACTTTTTCATCCACG
This sequence comes from Bacteroidales bacterium, assembly GCA_041303415.1. Lineage (GTDB taxonomy): Bacteria > Bacteroidota > Bacteroidia > Bacteroidales > VadinHA17 > LD21. The sequence continues at coordinate 13,713 of JBFYPG010000188.1, read as the reverse complement.
GTGTACGAGAAAACAACATCTTTTTCAGAAATGTAGGTTTTGGCAAGGTCGGCACAATAGCTGACCTCTTCCCTGAGGTCGAATGGTATCTCATCAAGGATCATTTTCCCGGTCTCTATCTTTGAAAAATCGAGGATGTCGTTGATTATATTAAGCAGTACCTCTGTGGATCTCCGAAGGATAGATACTATCTCCTTTACCTCTCCTGACAGTTCATATTTGCTGATAACATCTGTCATTCCGATAATGCCGTTCAGTGGTGTACGTATCTCATAGCTCATCCTGGCAAGGAACTCCGATTTGGCCACGTTGGCTTTTGCTTCCTGCTTCCTGGCAGATTCGAGCATTGTAACATCGATCAGTATCTCCAGGTTAGCTTTTTCGCCCATGAAAACAACCGGTATGCTGTTCCTGTACAGCACTATTTCGCCTATCTCCTTCTTGATGATAACAAACTGATCGGGATTGAACGAGCTTCCCAGGTTCTTGGCGAAGTAATCGCTTACATCGCTCACCGAGGATTCAGGGAATATCTTCCCCTTCATATCCTCTTCACTTGCATAGGAGTATTGTGTTGCAGCAACCTTGTTGGCTTTGATGATCTCCCTGTCAGTATTATGGATTATCACGCCAACCGGCATCTCCTCAATAAGCTTGAAAAGCATTTTCTCAGATTCATCGAGTCTCTTTGTTTCGGCTTTCTGCAATCTTATCCTTCTCCAGAATATAAAGATGATGCCTTGTATGAGGATAAGTGTTCCAATAACAATAAATACGGAATTTCTGATGATATACTTCTGGAAATACTCTGTGGGAGCTGAAAAAACAATACCAAGGTCCCTGCCGAGAAGCTGTGTTGAATAATAAGATGATAATATTTCCCGGGGGGTTCCATTTTCAATTGTCGCCCTGTGGACAAGATTTGCTATAGATCCCTCTTCAAGGGCTGTAGTTATGGCATTCAGTGAAGAATAAATGACTTTACTGCCTTCGTTATCGTATACTATCTCCCCTGCATTATCTATGACCCATTGCCACTGGTAATCCTTAAGGTTGAAAACGTTGAAGATCTCATCAAAATAATTCTGATAATCAACTGATACAGCAATATTGCCCACCACACTGCTGTTCTCAAATACCGGAAGATAGTACTCATATTCGTTATCTTCTATGAGCATCCTTTCTATTTCGAAGATCTCCCCCTGCACATGCAGCACATATTTCTGGTCGAGCCAGAGTTTACCTTCCTTGTCAAATTTCAGTGTAAACTCATTCCTGTTATTATCGAACAGCTTTATACCCGTAACAAAATTCTCATATTTCGAATAGAACAGCTTCATCTTATCGATCGCTCTCTCCTGATTATCAGGATTCGCGAAAAATTTTGCAAGGTCCTCCGAATAGCTGATCTCGTTAAGATCGCTGGAAAAATTATTATTTGTATTATCTACCGAAAGACCCACTATCTGGACCTGGCGGTCGAGCAGCCGGATTATGTAGTCGATCTGTTTTTGGTACAGGTTCTTGTAATACAAGTAATTGGCAAACATTATAATAATGAATGCAGAATAAACCAATATTAAAATCTTTTTCATCTTATACTGCCTGTCCGGATAAAGGTAAGAAAAAATCCGGTTGCTCGTTACTGGTTGTTTCTACCCCCTTCCCATCCTTCCCCCATAGGGGCAGGAGTCTCTTAACCTTTCCCCCTTGGGGGAAATTAGAAAGGGGGTCGTTTCATTAAAAACTATTACTCATTTTCTGAAGTATTACATTGGCGGGGGTGGGTTTTTACCTGTATTTGGTGTTTTCATCTTTTAGTATGTTCATATAACTCCTGTACCTGAGCGGGTCTATCTCACCGTTTTCTACTGCCTCCCGCACAGCGCATCCGGGTTCATCAAGATGAAGGCAGTTATAGAACCGGCACTCTTTCGATATCCTGAAGATCTCAGGAAAGAAGTGATAAATCTCTTCCCTGTCCATGTCGACCACTCCGAACCCTCTTATCCCCGGTGAATCAATTACGAATCCTCCAAACGGCATCCTGTGCATCTCCGGGAATGTTGTGATATGCTTGCCCTGTTTATGATATCCGGAGATCTCTTCCGTCTTCAGGTTAAGTGAGGGGTTAAGCCTGTTAAGAAGCGAACTTTTACCCACTCCCGAATTGCCGGCAATCAGGCTTACCTTGTCCTTCAGCTCATCCCTGATGATGTCAGTGCCCATACCCCCGGTAACCGAGAGCCTGTAACAGCTGTACCCGATCTTCTTATACATGGATACCAGATACTCCATCCTCTCCTGTTCGGTGGGTCCGTAAAGATCTGTCTTGTTAATAATTAAACCTGCCGGAATCCTGTAGGCCTCTGCTGTTATCAGGAACCTGTCAATAAATTCGACCGGTGTTTCAGGAAGAATTATTGTTATCATCAGAAATGTCTGGTCAATGTTGGCGGCAATTATCTGCGATTCCTTGGAAAGGTTTGAAGATCTCCTGAGGATATAGTTCCTGCGCTCCAGGACTTCCGTTATGATCCCCGAATTCCTTCCTTTTTCGATCTCAAAAAGGACATTATCGCCAACAGCAACAGGGTTAGTGGTTCTTATGCCCTTAACCCTGAACTTGCCTTTAATGGTACATTCAATTATTTCTCCTTCGCGGTACAGAACCCTGTACCTGCTGCCGGTGGATTTTATGACTAAGCCCTGTTCCACACCCTGAATATCAATTATAAAAAAATGCAGGGACGTTGCATGCAACGTCCCTACTGTTTAGAATATCATATATTTCCGTTAATTGTCTGATGCCATCAAAAGGAAAGGTTTCATTTCGAAGCTGTGATAGACCGGTCTCAGGCGCTCGGTATTATAATCTGACAGCTTGACAACTTTCTTTGAGGCAGTTACAACATCTATCGGAACATTATCATACCTTCCGTTCTTCAGTACAACAATTCTTCCGTGCACGCCTTTCAGAATAAGGTCAAGAGCCAGGTTCCCGTATGCCATCGGCACAATGGAATCGAGTGAATCAGGATCTCCTCCGCGGACCAGGTATCCGAGTTTCTGGTTAATGATATTGATTGTTTTACCTCCGTTGTGCTTACCTGAAAGTTCTTTGATCCTCTGTGAAACAACATCACCTATTCCTCCCAGTTTTGCATGTCCGTAGGCATCTTTTTCGCCGTCGGAAAAGATCATTTCTCCTCCCTTGAACATAGCCCCCTCAGAGACCAGGACTATTGAATATTTACTGGGGTTATGGTTCCTGTCCTCCACAAGCAATTGAGTAAGGAGGTCGATATCAAATTTATATTCAGGGATTACGCACCTGTTGGCCGAACCTGCCATGGTGGGCAGCATAGCGGTGAACCCTGCATAGCGGCCGAACACCTCCAGCACCATTATCCTTTCATGCGAGCCGGCAGATGTCCGCAGAGTGTTTGTCATCTGGATCGTCCGTGAAACACATGTGCTGAATCCGATGCAATAATCGGTTCCCGGAACATCGTTATCCATTGTTTTTGGTATTGCAACCACATTCACACCCTTCTTGTAAAGATGTACGCCATAACTCAGAGTATCGTCGCCGCCTATAGGTATAAGGTAATCAACTCCGAGCCATTCAAGATTTGTTATAACCTCTGGCGTAAGGTCATTATATTCAGCATTATATGTTGACTGCAAGTGCTCCGGAACGCTTGATTTTGACATGTGGCTCGGCCTTGTCCTGGATGTATGCAGAAAAGTACCGCCAGTTCTTCCGGCCCTGTTTACGATATCGTCAGTAAGCGGTATGAAGTTATTAGTGTTGTCGAACTTCGGGTCTCTTATCAGCTCTGTTATACCGGCCCATCCCCTGCGAAGTCCTATAACTTTATATCCCTCCCTGTTTGCACGAATTGTAACGGCGCGTATTGCAGGATTCAGTCCGGGAACATCACCGCCCCCGGTAAGAATAGCAATTATCCCTTTTGTTTTCTTCTGGTTTACCACGTTTATCTGTTTTTTAGTTGTTGCCATATTCCTTATTAATTTGAGAGCACTAAAGTAAAGTTTTTTAAAATCATTACAAATTCTCAGGGAATATCTGGGTGGGGGGTGCGCGGTGCAGGGTGCGCGGTGCGCGGTGCAGGGTGCGCGGTGCAGGGTGTGCGGTGCGCGGTGCAGGGTGCGCGGTGCGGGGTTGGACAATTATTTGTAAATTTGAAAAAAATCCTGAAAATGTGCAGCACATATTCAAAGGCTGGCCAGCATGCACTGATAACCGGGGGAAGCGGTATCATCGGCAGGTATCTCACATCGCTTCTGATGGAGAACGGTTATAAAGTATCGCATCTGTCCAGGAAGCAGGATCAGTTTGGCAGGGTGAGGGTCTTCAGGTGGGATCCGGAAAAGGAGATCCTTGATCCGGTTGTACTAAATGATGTTGATTACATTATCCATCTTGCCGGGGCAAATATCGGGGAGAAGAGATGGACACGAACAAGAAAGGAAGAGATAGTGAAAAGCCGTGTTGATTCAGCGCTGCTTCTTCATAAAGTTGTCACTGAGTACAATAATCCAATAAAGGCTTTTGTTTCAGCATCGGGAACAGGCTATTACGGGGCATTTACATCCGAAAGAATATTGACTGAAGATGATCTCCCGGGAAATGATTTTCTTGCCGACACATGCAGAAGATGGGAAGAGGCTGCCTGCAGCTTTGCAAATTCAGGAATCAGAACGGTCAGGATCAGGACGGCCGTGGTGCTTGAGAAAGATGCTGAAATACTTGCAAAGTTCCTTCTTGCTGCAAGGCTGGGGATATTCCCGGGGCTTGGAAGCGGCCGGCAATATATACCGTGGATTCATATCAGCGACCTGTGCAATATATATCTCAAAGCCCTTCAGGACGACAGCATGAACGGGGCATACAATGCCGCATCACCGGGACATGTAACACAATCGGAGTTCATAAGAATTCTTTCCCGGTCGATCAATAAAAAAGGATTATTCTTACACGTGCCCGGTTTCTTTCTCAAGGCCGCCCTTGGTAGCATGGCTGATATGGTTCTGATGGGAGGCCGTGTGTCTGCTGAAAAAATAATAAAAGCAGGTTACCGGTTTAAATTTGATAACCTGCACGATACTTTAAATAATATCCTTAAGGAATAATTCCGTGTTATTTACCTCCAATCTGCATTTCAGCCACCCTGAAAGTAGGTGAAGCATTGGTCCGGTTCATGTCCAGGTCTGTACCCATCATATCAATTGAATTGAGGATATCGAAGGCCCTTCCGGCTATAGTCACACCCTTGACCGGATGGACAAACTCCCCGTTCTCTATCCAGAGCCCGCTCGCTCCCCCGCTGAAATTGCCGCTTACCGGATCTATTCCATAACCGGTCACTTCCAGGAGGATCAATCCCTTTTTCGTTGCAGCTATTATCTCATTTCTGGTATGTTTCCCGGTTGAAACATAAACATTGTGTGTCCCGATCCCGGGAAGGGAGCTGAAGCCTCCCCGGGCTGCGTTCCCTGTGCTTTTTACTCCAGCTCTCTTTGCGACTTTTGTGTTGTAAATGAAGATTTTAAGGACACCGTTCTCAACAAGGATATTCTTCGATGTTGGAACTCCCTCCCCGTCAAACGGGGAGCTGCCTAACGACTGTGCAATTGTTCCGTCGTCAGTGATTGTCAGCAGGGAAGATGCAAACTGCTTATTCAGGTGATCTTTCAGAAAGCTTGCGCCCTGGAGCACTCGTTCGCCGTTTACTGCCGAGATGACTCCTCCGAGAAGCGCCCTTGCAACATCCGGATCAAATACAATCGCAGCCTTCTGTGTCTTTATCATTACCGGATCCAGCAGCTGTATCGCTTTCTTTGATGCCACTGCTGCAATCTCCTCCAGGGGCTTGAGATCATTGAAAAAAACCCGCGAACAATACTCTCCCCCGGTATTTTTCTGTTCGCCTTTTTCTGCCACTACAGAGACTCCCACCGAGCAGCCTGATGATTTGTATGTTTTAAGAATCCCGTTTGAGTTTCCTATGAATATCTCCGATTCACTCTCTCCATAACCGGCTCCGGCGCTTTTTGTTACCCGGGGATCCTGCATTGCCAGCTTTTCAAGGTCAAGAGCCATTTTTATCTTTTTATCCATCGGTTCTGCAGCGATCCCGGGATCATAAAGGTCTGCTATTGACGTAATTCCCATGTCATCGGTGAGAACATTGTTCTCATCAGGCGTTGTGAGCCTGGCAAATGCTATTGCTCTCGATATTGTATCTTCAAGCGATTTGCTGCTCAGATCGTTGCAATGGCTGAATCCCATTTTCCCTTCAACAAAAACCCTGAATCCCACACCCTGGGAGGCTGCCTCCTCAATCGTTTCTATCTCTGACTTAAGCACATTGACAGAAAGGCTCCTGTTGGTTTCAAGGAAGACCTCTGCTGCATCAGCCCCGAGGCTTAAGCATTTTCTGACAAGTTTTTCGGTTAAATCTATATTTTGCATGATATTTCCTGTTGACGTTATACTTATGCTCTGCTTCCTCCTACATTTATTCCCCTGATCCTTACAGTGGGCTGGCCCGCCGTAACTTCTGCAGATTGTCCCTTGCCGCAGATACCCGGGCCGAATGCAAGGTCGTTGCCAACGGCATCGATATTTGAGATCACATCCATGCATGATCCTATGAGCGTGGCGCCTTTCACCGGTTTTGTTTTTTTGCCGTTCTCGATCAGGTATGATTCCCTGCATGTGAAATTGAACACGCCTGTTATGGGGTTTACACTTCCTCCGCTGAGGCTCTGAACATATATGCCTTTCTTAGTCGATGCAAGAATATCCGCAGGATTGTCTTTGCCGGTTTCAATGAAAGTATTTGTCATGCGCGGGATCGGCATATATCTGAATGACTCTCTCCTGCCGTTTCCTGTACGTGCCATATTGAGCTGCTTTGCGCTCAGTATATCTGTCATGAATCCTTTCAGTACACCATTCTCTATCAGGACATTTCTCTTTACCTCTGTCCCTTCATCGTCAAAATTGATCGTTCCCCTGAAATTGGGAAGTGTTCCGTCATCTATCATGGTGAAGCATTCGCTTGCGACCTTCTGTCCTATTTTGCCTGTAAATGCACCAATTCCTTTTGCTATGTTATCTGCTTCAAGCGGATGACCTACAGCTTCATGTACAAGAACACCTCCCCATCCATTCTGCATAACCACATCCATCATGCCTGCCGGAGCATCTTCTGCTGCAAGCATTGCTATTGCTTCCCTGGCAGCATTCCCGGCCACGGTTTCAGGAGTTACATTTTCAAACATCTCGAATCCTGAATGATTGCTCAGCCTTTCACGTGCCATATGCCTTGCATTGCCGTCATCGCTCATCGCCTGCACAATGAAGAACAGAAGAGGCAGTTCGTCGCTGAGGTATACTCCTTCGCTGTTGGCAATTACCCTGCTCCTTACCTCATCATAATAATCGACCATAGCCATTTTAATCCTCGGATCATAATCCCTGGCGGCCTGGTCGGCTCTTTTTATGATCTCTATTCTCTTTTCATCGGCTATCTCGCCAAGCGGCTGAAGCACCGTTATAAAAGAGGGCCGGCTTGCCGCTGAAATGTTCACCGGCGACACTGCAGAGCTGTTCTGAGCAACATAAGAGGCGACTTCTGCAGCCCTCACCAGCTTTTCTTCCGTTATTTCATCCGTCCAGGCATATCCTGTTTTATTACCTGAGATCACCCTGACACCGGCACCCTGGCTTATACCGTACAATCCGCTCTTGAACTTCGATTCCTCCATCACTATCTGCCGCGAAATACGGTTTTCAAGATAAACATCTGCAAAATCGCCTCCCTTTTCAAGAGCTTTCGCGATGATCTTTGAGAGCATCTCTTTGTCCATACCAAGTCCGGATGCGGTTTTTACTCCGTTCCGGCATGATATCAACTGAGACATCAGGGCCGGAGTTGCAGCAATCAGCAATCCTCCTTTCAGGCTCAGTTCAAGGAATCTCCTGCGTGGAATATCCCTGACTGCCTGTTGTTCCATTTTCATAGTTTGTATTTTTTTGAATTCTAAATATATGAAAAATTTATTTTAAACCACGGATAGGCACGGAGTTATCACGGAGTGACACGGTTATATAATTAAATAACTCCGTGTTCTTCTCCGTGTAACTTCGTGTAACTTCGTGGTTAAAATCTTCTTATAAGTAAATGAACTACTTAACAACAAACTCCTTATCCTTCAGTACGCCTCCCCTGGTTGAGTAGAGACTTACTTTTCCTCTAAGCTCTGTTATGTTATAAAGTCTGATTGTGAAAACCGATGATGTTACAGATCCTCCATCAGTAAAAGGGATATTTCTTGAAAATGTGGTTTGAACAGATGGCCGTTCATCATCATTATAACCACCACGGCCTTCGCGGGCAACCGCAGGTTTTTTATCCTCAATAACTTTATAGTTTATTTTCCCGGAAGAAGCTCCGGTTGTGTCGAAATCAAGAACCAGTCTGTCCTCTTTTACAATTTTAACAAGATGAGCCTGCTTCAGGGCAGTGGGCAGCTTGCCGGTATTCCTGAAGCTTACTTTCAGCTGGTAGTCGGCTGAATCACTTTTATAAGATTTTGTCTGTTTCATCTCAATGTTTTCCCAGGCAAGCTCCGGAAGGTGCTTAGCCATCTCTATGTTGAAGAGACCCTGGTTTCTTACCCATGGCTCAAGGTGTTTTGATGGCGGGTTCTGTGAGAAGAACTTGGGGTCAAATCCTCCGATTTCAATATCGCCGTACACGGGATGCTTTGCCGGCTTCCATTCAAAAAATCCCTGCCCGTCATTTTCCTCATCGTCCCATCTGATATTATCGACCTGGTCAATGGTCTTGTCCCCGTCATAATCTTTATTCCGTCCGCTGTTCCATAATTCATCGCCGTACCATATTGCGCCATAATACCAGTAGCCGAAATCGGGGCCATGACCAAAAAGAGGGCTTCCGTTCCCGTAATCATCATAAACATCCCCGGCTTTTTCATACCCGGTCATCTTTTTCCCCAGCTCATCAAAAAACTCATACCATTTAAGGTCCTCAGGGTACATTCTTTCTGCCGAGGGAGATGTTGAGGGGGGCCTCAGGTGCATTGGTACGCTGGTGTCCATGGAATTGACGACATATACGTTCGGATGTGAAAGCAGGAAGGTGACAACGGCCCTTGTCTCTGTTTCGCTTAATGGATATTCTCCTGCCCCGCGCTGTGTATTGCCGCGGCCTGTTGCCTCTTCCTCCGGCCTCCAGTTTTCAGGATAATTACGGTGAAGGTCAAGTCCTCCGATCCCATCCTCGTTGATCCTGCCGTCATTGTCATTATCAATTCCCTCACCTGATGAGAGATATGTTCCCTTACCGGCAGCGACCCTTTTCATGATCCTTCCCGTTGTATCCCTGGGATCGGCAATGAGGTTCCCCTTTTTTTCATCCTTCCAGCGCATGGTAAGGATAACTCCGTTGCTGTCAAGATCATCGGGGGCGTCCTCATCAAGCAGCCCGTCGTTGTCGTTATCATCCGGGCGCACAGTGCTCCTGTTGCTCTGGGCCGTATGAAGATATAGATTGTGCCCGTCGGGATTATTTACCGGCTTGAGGTAAATGGTTTTCGTATCGATCAGATGAGTCACTTCAGGATCCTTCCCATAGTTATCGAGAAGGTATTTTATCATCCACATAACACATTCTGCGCTGGTTATTTCCCCACTGTGGCGGTTCCCCTCAAAAAATGCAGCCGGTTTGTCTGTATCCTTTCCGGTCTTTTTATTTGTAAGGGTGATTTGCATTATAGGGCGGTTTTCAAAGCTTCTGCCCATCTCATAAAGATCAATAAGCCCGGGGTACTCATCAGCCCATTTTTCAAGCCAGTCGTAAATAACGTTCAGCGAATGATATGTGTCGAATGAAAGAACATCGCCCGTCTCATATTGAACACCCTTAAGCCTGGCTTCGGGGAAGAAGCTTATGCCATGCCTTTCACCGGAGACAGTGTAGAGCGGTGTCATTTTTTGCTGTGACCGCTGAGGCTGGCTGGTTAAGGAATGACAAAAGAAAAAAATGACCGTAAAAAACAGAAGTTTTTTCATGGTATCTTGTATTTATGGGGGCGACAATAAGGCAAATATGCAAAATTTATCCTCTTTTCGACAATATTCCGAGTTTGTCAATATCGGCAATCTCAATAGTTTTCCCGGATACCCTTATAATGCCCTCCTTGTTGAAATCAGAGAGGGTTCTTATCACGTTCGCCGTGCTCATTCCGATATATTCGGCGATCTCTTTTCTTGATACCGGCAGTTCAAAGATCCTGGTGTTGTATATTTCCTTTGCAAAATAGAGAAGTACAAATGCCACCCTGCCTACAAGGTTTTTCTGACGTATATCAAGTGTCTGCTGAATTATTTTGTCATTTATCCTTGATATCCTTGTAAGAAGCCCCATCGCAAAAGCTCCATTCTTAAGGAACAGTTCCCTGATAAAATCGAGCTTTATGACGCACACCACCGAGTCCTCAACCGCGGAAACCGAATAGATATAATTGTCTCCTGAAAAAATGCTCATGTTGCTCACGAATTCGAACGGCCGCATTATTGTAATAATCTGGTCTCCTCCTGAAAGAGTACTCCTGTAGAGTTTCACCAACCCGCTTTTAAGGTATTTGAATTCAGTGATCTTTTCACCTTCCCTGTGTATCATTTCACCCTTCCTGTAAGAACGCTCTGCTTTATTGTCACACAGTTCCCGGATTGCTTTTTCATCGAGGAATGCAAAGACAACATTCCTGAATTCGCAATTCTCACAGATACATTTTGAGGTTCCCTCTTTCATACTGGTCGCCTTTGTACAAAATTACATTTTTCCTGATCAAAATTACCCGCGATTTGTTTTATTGGCAAATTTCAGGCTATTTTGAAGAATGATCGCACAATAACAGGAAATCATTAAGTGATGCCGTATAAAACAGATTATCATATACATACAACTTTCAGTGATGGAAAGTCGGCGCCTGAAGAGTACCTGGCTGCTGCCGCATCTGCAGGAATTTCCGAACTCGGTTTTTCAGAACATCTTTCGCTTTTCAGCGAGAACCAGGAGTGGGTGATGAACCCCGATAATGTTCCTGATTATATCAATTACATTGCAAACCTGAAAAAAAAATCAAACCATGTCATTGTCAGGACAGGCATGGAGGTCGATTATTTCCCGGGTAAAGAAAATGAAATTGAATTGTTCCTGGCAAAACTTGATCTTGACTACAGGATAGGTTCGGTTCATTATATGGGCGAAAAAACCGTTGACCTTGGTCCGGAATTCTATGAGGGAAAGAATATTGACAGCCTGTTTGAGTCATATTTTGAACTGGTGATCAGGGCCGCCAGGTCGGGATTGTTCGATATCATCGGACATTGTGACCTGATAAGGATATACGGATACAGGCCTTCCTCCGATCCGGAACCGCTCTACAGGAAACTTGCGAAAGCCATGAAGGAGGGTGATGTAGTTTTTGAATTGAACACAAACGGAAGGAACAGGCCGATGGCAGATTTCTACCCCGACAGAAGGTTCCTGAAAATATTCAGGGAAGAAAATGTGCCGGTATGCGTCAATTCCGATGCACATATGCCATCACGCGTAGGACAGTATTTCGATGAGGCGTACGGTCTGCTCAGATCGGCCGGTTTCACCGAAATGGCCCTGTTTGAAGGACGGAAGAGAAGCATGTCACAATTGAAATGATTAATAAGTGTTAATTTTACACTTATTTATTTATTCTGCTCACAATGAAAAAGAATCCTGTTTCCTTCGTTTATTCCATTCTTATATTCCTTGCGCTTTCGGGGTGTACTGCAAAACAGGAAAGCACAATAAAATCGCAGGGGCCCGAAGTTGTTACTTTCAGGGTCCTCCCATTCTCCTTAACGGCTGTAAGCCTTCTCGATGGTCCGTTCCTGCATGCAACAGAACTTAACTCCAAAACACTCCTGAATTACGAACCCGACAGGCTGCTGGCAAAATTCAGGTCCGAAGCCGGCCTTGAACCCAGAGCCGGAAACTACGGAGGATGGGAAAATGAGTCGCTGGCAGGACACAGCCTGGGGCATTACCTGAGCGGATGCTCAATGATGTACCAGACGACAGGAGATAAGAGATTTCTTGAAAGAGTAAATTATATTGTCGATGAGCTCAGGCTGGTGCAGGAGGCTAACGGAGGCGGTTATCTCGGGGCCTTCCCGGATGGTAAGAAAGTGTTCGAGGAAGAGGTGGCAAAAGGGAACATCCGGTCAGCGGGTTTTGATCTGAACGGGATATGGTCGCCTTTTTACACTCACCATAAGGTGCTGGCCGGACTCAGGGATGCATACCGCCTGTGTGGAAATCGGACAGCCCTTGAAGTTGAAAAGCGTTTTGCAGACTGGATAGGTACAATCGTTATCCCGCTTAATGATGATCAGCTTCAAAAAATGCTTCATTGTGAGTTCGGGGGGATAGGCGAGACACTGGCGGACCTTTACGCAGATTCAAATGATGAGAAATACCTTCAGCTTTCACGCATCTTTTATCACAAGGCGATCCTTGATTCTCTGAAGCACAGACAGGATATCCTGCCGGGGAAACATGCAAATACAATTATCCCGAAGCTTATTGCCCAGGCGCGCCTTTATGAGCTGGCCGGCGATTCGTCCGACAGGAAAACCGCGGAGTTTTTCTGGAATACCGTAACACAATATCATTCCTACGTTACAGGAGGCAATGGGAATGATGAATATTTCGGCCCTTCAGGGAAGCTCAGAAACCGCCTTGGGGAAGGAACCACTGAATCGTGCAATGTATATAACATGCTTAAGCTTACAGAACATCTCTTTGAATGGGGGGCTGATGCAAAAACCGCCGACTTTTACGAGAGGGCGCTTTTCAACCATATCCTTTCCACGCAGAATCCTGAAGACGGCCATGTTGTTTACAATCTTTCACTAGATATGGGAGGATTCAAGGATTTCCAGGATCCCGGATGGTTCACCTGCTGCATCGGAACCGGAATGGAAAATCATTCAAAATACGGACGGAACATCTATTATCATAATGATAACGAGCTGTTTGTATTCCAGTATATCGCGTCTGAACTGAGATGGCCGGATAAAGGCCTTACTCTGATCCAGAATACAGGCTACCCTGAAGAGCAGGGAACATCCCTGGAATTCAAATGTGAAAATCCCCTGAAACTTACCCTGCAGATCAGGTACCCGTACTGGGCTGAAAACGGAATTGAAATAAAGATTAACGGAAAGAAAAAACGGGTCAGTGGCGTTCCGGGCTCTTTCATCCCGGTGACCAGGACGTGGGAAACCGGGGACCGGGTGGAGGTAAGCATTCCCTTTTCGCTTCGGCTTGAATCAATGCCGGATGACAGCGCGCGCGTTGCTGTAATGTACGGACCCCTTGTGATGGCAGGAGATCTTGGTCCGGTAAATGATACAGTTCCGAGGGATATTATGTATGTTCCTGTTATGATGACCGAGAACAGGGATCCGGCAACCTGGATTAAGCCTGCCGATGGTAAAATCAATACATTCACGACTGTCAGTACCGGAAGGCCCCGTGATGTTACCTTAAGGCCTTTCTACACTTTCCACGACAGAAGATATTCCATTTACTGGGACCTTTTCAC
>JBFYPG010000187.1:0-100845 GCA_041303415.1 Bacteroidales bacterium | reverse complement strand
ATATATTTAAGCCTCTTATATATTGCAAATATAAAATATTATATTTTAAAAATGCAAGGATTTTTAAAGATTTTTTTGAAAAATGTTGCATTTTTTGAATATTCCGGGCTAAAGCCCTGATTATGTGATGATTTCAAACCCCAGGCTAAAGCCTGGGGTTAGTTTTATCATACCTGAAATACTTGGAAAAGCTTAAAAGATAATCATCTTGACTAACCCCGGGGAACTTACATATCCCAGACACAAATAAAGACTGAACGGGTTATAACTAACCCCGGGCTTCAGCCCGGGGGTTCAGACACTGCATATTTTTTTCGGGCTTTAGCCCGGAATTTATTTCTATATTTAAGTTAAAATTCTATTAACTAATGAAAACAGAGATCATTATCCATAACTCGGTCAACATCGATGGCTCTTTAACCGGTTTTATGCCCGATATGGGTCTTCACTATAAGATCGCTGGTGAATACAAACTCGATGCTCATTTGATAGGCTCTGAAACAATAATAAAAGGAACGAAATGATTGGAGAGGGAATAACCGATTTTTGCCGATGTAACCGGTAATAAAGACATCAAACTAAAAAAATCTGAGCAATTTGAAAACGGTTGTATCCGGGCGGTATAAAGTCTTTAACTATCATGGATTTCAACCGGGCAAAGGCACGGATTACATCCCGATAGCTATGTAACACTTCAGAATAAATGTAACATTTCTTTTTTATGAAACAACCCCCTTTCTAATTTCCCCCAAGGGGGAAAAGTTTTAGCTCCTTCCCCCCTGGGGGAAGGCCGGGAAGGGGGTAATTTGATAAAAAAACTATCTAAAACAACTAGATAAAAACTGTTACATGAATTTTGAAGAAATAAATAGCTATCGGGTCCGCGCCAGCAACAAGTAACAAGTAACCAGCAACTTATTAAATATCTGCATTGGAAGTATCGCCCTGGTCGAAATCGCCCTGTGCAACCTTTCAGGTACTTAATTGTTACTTGTTTATGACACTTATCATTATTACTGCATTGATTTACCTTTGCAGCAGGTTAAACAACCGTAAATTTTTTAAACTTAAATGTCCCCAGGGCTCGTAACAACAAAGATTTACCCCGTTACAGGCATGTCGTGCGTCAACTGTGCTATGCGGCTTGATGCTTTTATAAAAACTGTCCCCGGGGTTGTGGATGCTTCTGTGAGTTTTGCTGATAACTCCATGAAAGTGCGGTTTCATCCGGAATCAACGACTCCGGCCGAAATAAGAAAAGCCGTCAGATCGATCGGATATGATCTGATCATCGATGAGGCCAACAGCCAGGAGCTGAAGGAAGAAGCTCAGCAGCAACTGGTGAGGAAGATCAGGATCAATACCATCGGGTCGGCCGTTTTCAGCATACCTCTCGTTATAATTTCAATGTTCCTCATGGATATGCCGGGGGCAAATTACATCATGATGGCGCTTGCAGTACCTGTTGTTTTCTGGTTTGGCCGTCAATTCCCGGCAAGCGCTCTGATGCAGCTTAAACACCGGTCGGCAAACATGGATACTCTTGTAGCATTAAGTACAGGCATTGCTTTCATCTACAGTGCATTTGTAACATTCTTCCCGGGGGTAATCAGTAAAGCCGGCATTCATGATCATGTCTATTTCGAAGCTTCTGCAGTGATCATCACATTTATCCTCCTTGGAAAACTCCTTGAAGAGAAGGCAAAGGCAAACACATCCTCAGCGCTTAAAAGGCTGATAGGGCTACAGGTCAAAACAGTGGTAATGATAACACCGGATGGCAGGGAAAAAGAGATTTCTGTGAGTGAGGTGGCGCCGGGCGACATTCTCCTTGTCAGGCCGGGTGATAAAATACCTGTTGACGGAGTGCTTGATTCAGGAAACTCTTTCGTTGACGAAAGCATGATAACAGGAGAGCCTATTGCTGTTGAGAAAATGGCAGGCTTAAAAGTTTTTGCAGGCACAATAAACCAGAAGGGAAGCTTCAGGTTCAGGGCTGAGAAAACTGGCGACGACACCCTTCTTGCACAGATAATAAAAATGGTGAGGGAAGCCCAGGGAAGCAGAGCGCCGGTTCAGCGGCTGGTTGATAAAATTGCCGGGGTATTTGTTCCTGTTGTCATTTCAATTGCACTTATAAGCGGAGTAATATGGTATTTTTCAGGTGCTGATAATGCATTGACTCACAGCCTTCTGGCAATAGTAACAGTTTTGATAATCGCTTGTCCGTGCGCCCTTGGTCTTGCCACTCCAACCGCAATAATGGTCGGGATAGGGAAAGGAGCTGATAACGGGATCCTGATAAAAGATGCCGAAAGCCTTGAGATTGCCCTTAAAGTCAATACCGTGGTACTTGATAAGACAGGAACAATAACAATGGGTGAACCGGTTGTAAATAACATAATCTGGAACAGGACCACTGATAAAATAAAAAACAGCACCATTCTTCATGCGATTCAGAAAAACAGTGAACATCCCCTTGCTGAACCGGTTGTCAGGTATCTTGAGAATTCAGGAATAAAAGGCAGTCTGACTGACGTTAACATTGAAAGCATCCCCGGCATGGGAGTAAAAGCAGTAATAAAAGATGAGGAATACTTTATCGGAAATAAAAAACTGCCTGGTGAAAACAAAATTATTCCAGCCGGAGACATGGAAAGCCTGGCTGATCAGTGGCAGAAGGAAGGAAATACTGTTTCATATTTTACGGATAAAAAAAATGTCCTTGCAGTCATTTCAGTATCCGACAGTATAAAGGAATCCTCCCGGGAAGCTGTCAGTGAACTGCATAAAATGGGCATAGAGGTTCACATGCTTACCGGTGACAATGAATCAGCTGCCAGGGCAATTGCATCGGAAACCGGAATAGACCATTACCTGGCCGGGGCACTGCCCCAGGCCAAGCATGATTATATAAAACAGCTCCAGGCTCAGGGTAAAGTTGTTGCGATGGCAGGCGACGGAATAAATGATTCACAGGCTCTTGCGCAGGCTGATGTCAGCATAGCCATGGGCAGGGGCTCTGATATTGCAATGGATGTCGCTAAAATGACAATTATCTCATCAGACCTGAGAAAGATTGCTCAGGCAATAAGACTCTCAAAACTGACTGTAAGGACTATCAGGCAGAACCTGTTCTGGGCATTTATCTACAACATAATCGGCATACCGGTAGCAGCCGGAATATTGTACCCTTTCACCGGATTCCTTCTAAACCCGATGATCGCCGGAGCCGCAATGGCATTGAGTTCGGTGAGCGTGGTAAGTAACAGTCTGAGATTGAAATTAAAATCTATCTGAGAGAATACCTGTTACCTCATAAATAAAACGACAGGTCCCAATATGCAATGTTAATTAAGTGTTTCCATCCATCTTGAAAGAAACAGATCATAAACAGAATAATATGATCCATTCTGATCATTTCCTTTGTAAATCATTTCCTTATTAAGAAGTGACTCTAAAGCACGTTGAATACTTGCGGGTATACCAATCCGGTATTTTTCAATGAATGCCCCCGAATTCGGCTTATATACTTTCCCTTCTTTCGCAATTGCCTTAAGGAGATTCCACTGGATAGAGGTAAGCAGGTTTCGATACTGGAAAAATAATTGTTCATTATCGAAAATCATCTTACTGCATGTTTCCCGCACTTCATTTATGCTTATGCTCCTTAACCCTGTTGCGAACAACCTGTTGCAAATACTCTGAGTATAAAATGTATGCAGGCGGCTGAAATCAGATATAAACTCCAAACTTTCCTCATCTATCAAAATATTGTATCTGCCAAAAATCTCTTTAATAAAGTTTTTATACCGGTCACTTTTGATCTCATTCAAAAACAAGAACTGTGTGCTGGCGAAGAACGGCCTGTTTCCGTTACTGAACATTTCTGTCAATAGATGGTGGCTGCTTCCGGAAAAAATCAACCTTACATTTTTCATGAACTGTAACTGACTTCTCAACAAAGCTTCAGTGTTTTTTTCCGGGTATTTCGTAATCTGCTGAAATTCGTCTATTGCCAGGAGTATGGGTTTCCCCAGAGAATCAAGAAATCTGAACAGGGTTTCCAGAGACTGTTCATTTTGATGCTGTGAAGTGAAGGTAAATGACACCTGCGGCTGTCCTGATAAAGTATCATAGCTGATTACGGGACGAAGACCTTTCAGAAGGTCTGTGAATTTTTTACCTGCTGTTTTTTTTTCAGGTACTGCCTGTAATATTGAAGTGCCGATTTTATTTGTAAACTCCTTGAGTGTTTGTGTTGCATAGATATCTGTATAAATACAGTTAAAGACTCCCATACGGGAAAGCTTCTCCATTGAATGCCATATAAGTCCTGATTTTCCCATACGTCTGATAGAAACCAGCGTGGTGTTAATACCGTTCTCGGCATTTCTTATTAACGTCCCGGTTTCCTCCTCTCTGTCACAAAAATAATCCGGTCCAATATAACCGCTGATAATAAATGGATTAATTGTATTCATGGGCTGACATCTTTCATAAACCGTAAATATAAGAAATATATTTTAATTATGCATAATGCATAATACATTTTGCATAACGCATAATGTATAATAGAAGGTTTGTATGAACATAAAAACCAGATGTGATTATAAATAATGCTTTCTTTGTCAATATTATTTCCTCAGACGTCATTAATGTCACAGAAACCCGATTCAATAAAACTGCTCCTCCCCGGTAAAGAAAGGGGGCTCTCTGTTATGGGGACGCTTCATGCAAGAGCGTCCGTTAAGGAGTGGTCGTCGCAAAAGCTGAACCTGCAGGATATTTCCGACCTGCTGTGGGCCGCCAATGGCATCAATAGACCCGATGAAGGGAAAAAGACAGCATCATCATCAACAAATGCCCAGGATATTGATATCTATGCATTCATGGAGGAAGGAATATGGCTCTACGATGCAAAAGGTCATACCCTGATCCCACAGGCAGCCGGTGACCACCGTGATTTGCCGGGACTTACAGAAGCTCCTGTAAACCTTGTCCTGATAACTGATATCTCAAGGTACCGGTATGGCACCGATGATGAGAGAATCGGATGGGCAAGGATAAACTGCGGAATTGTATCCCAGAATATTTCGCTGTTTTGTGCCGGCACCGGAATAAAAACGCGGCCACGGGCAAGCTGCCCCGGAGCTGAGAAAATCAGAGAGCTTTTAAAACTTACTGCGAATCAGCATATTCTGCTGAATCATCCGGTGGGATACGCAAAACTGTGAATCTCCGGTGAAAGGCATCAGAGGTTAAGATTTCTTTCCAGGCCCAGACTCTTCTGCTTTGAATACTCAATCAGAAACTCATAGAGTCTGGTTTTATCTGCTTTCTCAAGACCCTCAAGATTAAGTTTTACGGGCTTTTTATCCTTCCTGTTTATATGAATATACAACCTCCCGAGTATGATCTTTTCAATTTCTGTATCCGGAATATTTTTTTCTTTCAACCAGTTAAACCATCTGATCTTTAATCCTTCGCCCGTCAGTTTTATCCCGGCCGGGAGGGTAATGAAAATCATTACTCCTGTATAAATCAGGGCGAGCAGGACTAACTCAAGAATATCCCAGATATCGCCCGGTCTCAGGATAATGAAAAACAATCCCACCAGAAACAGCAGGAACACCAGCAGTAAAACAATACTCACAATCGGGCGTTTGTTATGCTTAAATATCAGATTTTCCATTGTCGTAAGTATTAAATATCAGGACATTAACTATAAAGTTACTCAAAATTATTGATCAAATCAAACAACAGTCCGTTTTCAAAACCTTTCGACTGGCCGTAACGGAGAAGCTTCCCCTTGAGGTCAAACTGGTTCTTTGCCTTTATGTGTTTGCGGTGTTCTGAAAGCAGATTTTTCAGGACTGCCATATATTGTTCATTATCAATGGAATCCAGTGCATCCTTTATAATATCTGACGGTATGTTTTTCATTCTAAGGTGAGATGCTATCTTGATCCGGCCCCATTTGTTGAATTTGAATTTGTCCCTCACAAAATAACCTGCATATCTTTTTTCGTCAAGGAATTTATCCTTAACAAGCGAATTAATGATCCTGCTGCTGTCATTTTCATTTACTCCCCATGCTGTAAGCTTAGTACTTATCTCATCAATGCAGTATTCATGCTTTGAGCATAGAGCCATTGCCTTTGAAAGTGCGGTCTGGTAGAGATCGGTGCCGGTCATAAAAATAAGTTGCGGGGTGCGGGTTGCGGGGTGCGGGTTCCTTTCACAAATCTGTTTTTGCCATTAATGTCTTTAATGACATGTATATCAGAGTAATTCCAGGACTGTAAAAGCTCAGCCATTGCCTTGCCCATTGCCTCATTGATCTCAAAGTAAACCTTACCTCCCGGAACAAGTATTATCTCTGCCATCTCAGTTATTGCCCGGTAGTATAAAAGAGGGTCAGAATCAGGAACAAACAGCGCGCTGTGCGGTTCATGGTAAAGCACATTTCCGGCCATGCTGATTTTTTCCGATTCCCGGACATAGGGCGGATTGCTTACTATTATCCCGGCGCTTCCCGCCTTACTGAGATCGGGGTTAAAAATATCGGTCACAAAAAACGATGCTGAGGCTTTGTTCAGCCTGGCATTTTCTTCTGCCAGCTTTATTGCTCCCGCGCTGTTATCGATCCCTGTTACTTTTGAGCCCGGCAGGTTCACTGCGAGGGCAATAGCTATACAGCCCGATCCCGTTCCGACATCAAGCAGTGTGCCTCTGAAGTCCCTGTTCTCCTTTATTATCATATCCACCAGTTCCTCAGTTTCCGGCCGAGGGATAAGAACATCGGGGTTAACCCTGATGGTGCAATTGTAAAAGCTTGTCTCTCCAAGGATGTACTGCAGGGGCTTGCCGGTTTTAAGCTGCCTGGAGATGCCATGGATCTCCTCTGCCTGTTTCCTGGTTACATGCTCGCCTGAAGTTACCAGAAGATGCAACCCGGATACCCTGAAAACAGTCTTGATAATAATAGAGGAAAATGCACTGATCTCTTCCGGGGGGTATATTCCGGCGAGTTCTTTTTCCAGGTAAGGTTTAATGTCCTTTATAGTTTGTACATTACTAACCATTTATCAAATTATTCCGGCGGTTTGTCAAAATTAACATATTCAATGAAATGGTTCAGGATAATGACATAAAATTCATGCGGAGATGCCTCGATCTTGCCAGGAAGGCAGAGGGTATGACATATCCCAATCCGCAGGTTGGTTCAGTGATTGTCCATAATGATAATATTATCGGTGAAGGTTACCATTTCAGAGCCGGCGAGCCTCATGCGGAGGTCAATGCCATCAATTCAGTAAAAAACAGGGAACTGCTCGGGAAGGCTGTTCTTTACGTAAGCCTCGAACCCTGCTCGCATTACGGAAAGACTCCTCCCTGCGCTGAACTGATTGTTTCTTCAGGCATAAGGAAGGTGATTGTCGGAACCATCGACACAAGCGGGAAGGTTGCAGGGAAAGGAATAATGTTCCTTAAAAATGCAGGATGTGAAGTAGTTACAGGTGTACTGGAAAATGAATGCAGGTGGATAAACAGGCGCTTTTTTACTTATAACGAGAAGAAGAGACCCTATATAATCCTGAAATGGGCGCAGAGCGCCGATGGTTATCTTGATTATGAAAGAGAGAAAAGTACTTCAAAAAAACCTGTATGGATAACCGGTAATCCCGAGAGAGTACTTGTTCACAGGTGGAGGGCAGCAGAGCAGGCAATACTGGCAGGCGCCGGTACCATCAGGGCAGATAATCCGCAGCTGAATGTAAGGTACTGGACAGGAAACGATCCGGTCAGGGTGATCCTCAGCAGGTCGGGAATGTTTGACAGGGAGTCGGCTCTGTTCCGAACCAATGGCACAAATATTGTATTTACCGAAAATGACAGGATTGATATTACTGATACAGACGTTGTGAAATTGAACCATAATACCTCATCTGCGTCGCAGGTTGCAGATTATCTGCACGGGAAGGGTATCCAGTCGGTGCTGGTGGAAGGAGGTGCCGGAGTACTGAACCACTTCATTTCTGAAGATTTGTGGGATGAAGCAAGGATTTTTACCGGTAAGCATCTCTTCAGGAAGGGTGTCAGGGCTCCGGATCTGAAAGGCAAAATTCAGGAGGAATCGGTATTTGCACTCAGTGACCTCGTAGTTGTACTCAATATCAGAGAATGAGATAGCCGGAGAGGTTGATTATTATCAATAAATTTGTTAATTTTGAAGAATATATTAAAGCATGAAAGTTATGAATAAGCGAATGTTTTTTCTGATGACCATGATGGCAGTCTTCTCGCTCTGCGTTTGTGGACAGAATGGCAAGAAGTTTTTCAAGGCTGGAAATGAATTTGTGGAAAGTCTAAAATATGAAGATGCGGTTGCCCAGTTCACAAGCGCGATTGGAGCTGAACCATCCAATCCGGATTATTATTTTGCAAGAGGCAAGGCATATGATGCGCTTGTAAAATACCCTGAAGCAAAAGCCGACTTTGAGAAAGCGCTGGTCTTTGCGCCGAAAAGCGTTGATGCCCTGATCGGCCTTGGAGCCGTATGCAACAAGACGGGAAATTTCGAAGAAGCGCTCAGGCATCTTAACAAGGCTTCTGCCATTGACAAGCGCGACGGAGCAATCTACCCCGAGAAAGTAATAACCCTGATCGGGCTCCAGAGGTACGACATGGCGATCAGAGTATCTGATACTGCAGTGATAATAAAAGACACCCCGATGAATTATTATTACAGGGGTGTTATTTACACAAAGCTCAATAATGATGTTTTTGCAAAGAAGGAATTTGAAAAGGCGATCCTGAAGGATAAAAAGCTTCCTGAACCAAGGCTGGCGCTTGCTGAACTTCTTCTGAGGACAAATGATGCCAAGGGCGCCATGGATCAGTGCAATGAGATACTCAGGAACGACGACAGGAACACGGCAGGATACATGATGAGGAGCAAGGTTTACATGAAGAATCTCGACTACCCGAGCGCTATAAACGACCTGTCAAAGAATATTCTTATTGAACCAAATAATTCTGATTTCTACCTCCACAGGGGAAAAGCATACCAGGATTTTAACCAGCATACCAATGCAATAAATGATTTCACAAAATATATCTCTCTCAATCCAGAGAATCCTGATGCATTTTTTGCCAGGGCAAAGTCGTATGAAGAAATTATGAACTATGCCAAGGCAATGGAGGACTATACAAAGATCACCGTCCTATCCGAGTTTAACCAGGAGGCCCGCAAGATGCTCCAGGATGCACAGGCGAGGCTGTACGAACTTAACAGGGAAGCAGTTCCCCCCGAAATAACGGTTGTAAGCCCTGCTCCGGTCAATCAGACTGTCGAGATCAGAGGCGATAATAACTCAGTTCTCATCACCGGGAAGATAAAGGATAAAAGCAAGGTCAAGTCTTTTGCGATAAACGAGGAGCCGATAACCACGGTTGAAAAAGACGGGGAATATGAATTCCTGTCAAAAATTAATGTTGAGGGGATTGACAAGATCACCCTGGTTGCCCTTGATGATTATGATAATGCAAAATCGGTGACCTACTCGCTTGTTCGCACTGAGATTACACCGCCGGTGGTATCAATCCTGGCCCCCTATGCCTCTGACGACGGTCAGATATATCTCGACAAGAATGATCCTAATCTTTTCATCCAGGGAAAGATCACGGATGAAAGCAAGATAAAGTCAGTATTTATTGACGGGGTCACGGCCAGCTATCCTGTAGGAGACCTGAACCCTTCATTTACGGCAACTATCGACATCCTGAATAAAAACAGGATTGTGGTAGAAGCTGAAGATGTTTACGGCAATAAGCAGACATCTGAATTCCGCTTTAACCGGGAAGGTGCCACAATTTCAGCAAACAACCCGATGGGCAAAACCTGGGTGGTTTTCATTGAGAATTCCAATTATTCAACATTTGCCAGCCTCGACGGCCCCCAAAAAGATGTAAGCACGATGACCAGGGCCCTGGCTAATTACGATATTCATAACATAATACATAAGAAAGACCTTACCAAAGCCGAGATGGAAAGATTCTTCTCTATTGAACTGAGGGATCTTATCAAGGCCAACCAGGTAAAATCACTTCTTATCTGGTATGCCGGGCACGGAAAATTCATAAATGACGTCGGTTACTGGATCCCCGTTGATGCCCAGCGCGACGATGAATTCACCTATTTCAACCTCAGCTTCCTCAGGGGGGCCATGGAATCATACGTAACATATCTTACACATACCCTGGTTATTACCGACGCATGTGAATCAGGGCCGAGCTTCTACCAGGCAATGAGATCGGATCTTAAGAAAAGAAGCTGTGACGACTGGCAGGCAACCCAGTTTAAATCGTCACAGGTATTCTCATCGGCCGGCTATGAGCTTGCCGTTGACGATTCGCAGTTTACCAGGACATTTGCAACTGCCCTTCAGAACAACCCGAATGCCTGTATCCCGATCGAGGATGTTGTGGCAAAGGTAGCTACATCCGTAGGCTCCAATAACCAGCAGAAACCCAAGTTCGGGAAAATCACAGGTCTGAAGGATGAAGATGGAACGTTCTTCTTTATAGCCAGATAATATTGATGAAAATAGCATTTTGGTCGCGTAACAATAAGGTCATCAGGAACATAAGCCTGATGACCTTGTTTTTTATGCTGGCTTCCGGCTTGCTGGAAGCACAGACATATTTTTTTGAACAATATGGTGTCGAGAAGGGATTAAGCTCGTCGAAGGTTTATACAATACTTCAGGATAGAAACGACTTGATCTGGCTGGGGACCGAGAGCGGGGTTTCAAGATTCAACGGCTCGGGCTTTACCAATTTTACCGCTGCTGATGGCACTGCCGGAAGCGGCGTTCGCAGCATTGCGCAAGATACTCTTGGAAGGATCTGGTGCGGGCATCTCAACGGCGGACTTACTCTTTATGATGGCAAGAGTTTTACAAGGGTAACTTTTGATACTATATCCCTTAGCGGTGATGTAACCAGTATACGGCAGATAGGAAAATATATCTGGTTGACCTCATCAAAGGACGGTGCTATCAAGGTTGATTTTCCACAACCGGGAGATTCTGTACTCACCGGAAAACAATATGGCGGCAAAGTTGGACTAAGTGATGTGATTTCGTCATCATATGTCGATGCCGATGGAAATTATTACTGTATTCTTCCAAACGGAGGGATTAAGATATATAACAAGGAGGAAGATACTTTTAAAACCTTTAAGCCTGAAGGTCTCACTGATTATTTCGCAGTTGTTACACTCTTCAGCGACAGCAGGGGAGATTTCTGGTTCGGCACCCATTATGGAGGGCTTTACAGACTAGTAAAGAAAACCGGTGAGATGAAGGTATATGATGTAAGGGACGGACTTGCAGGTAACTTCGTTTCATACATTACTGAAGATTACAGGGGCAATGTATGGGTTGGCACCTGGGGCGGAGGAATTACCCTGTTCTATGATGAGAAACTAAGAACCTTCAACAGATCGAACGGGCTGGAAGCCCTTACAATCCACTGCATGGCTGAAGACACTGAAAAGAATATGATTATCGCAGATCATTTTACCGGGATCAGCATATACAAGGGAGATCATTTTACATCAATCACCGACCCTAAGATAATTCAGGACAAACAGGTATTTGCAGTTGAGGAAGACAGCCAGGGCAGGATATGGCTGGGAACAAATGCAGGACTTTCGGTATATGATCCTTCAGCCCGGACCGGAAATCCGGTGAAGGTATTCAATGACAAGACCAATAATCTCATAAGCGCGAGGTTCATAAAAATGGACAAAACCGGTTCAATGTGGATCGGTACCTACCAGAGAGGTCTTTTTAACTGTGACCTCAAAACAGGTAAGATGTACTTTGATTCATTCCTGAACGGTAATCTTGAACGACAGGCGGTCATCACCGCCCTCGAGGTTGACAATCAGAACATGGTCTGGATAGGTAACTATGACAGGCTTGTTGTGTATAATCAGAAAGAAGATGAAATCAGGACCTTCACCCAGGCAGACGGACTTGCAGGAACATCAATAAAAACCCTTTTCTGCGACAGGGAAAATAATATCTGGATAGGCTCGGAAGAGAAAATAGGTCTCACAAAATACGATCCGGAAACTGAAAAATTCAAGATGATCAGGATCACAGAAGGACTGGTTCCTCAGGCAATATCCCAGACAGGTGATTCCAAAATCTGGGTTGGAACCGGTGGCGGGTTGCTAGGATTAATGAATGATTCTGTTGTTACAATAATTACTGAAAAAGACGGGCTCCTCTCAAACAATATTAAGTTCCTTGAACCTCAGGGTGACAAGTTCCTTTATATAGGCACCAATTTTGGTTTAAACAGGCTGAATCTTTCTGATGGAAGTATTGCAACCTTTACTAAAAGAAACGGATACACAGGAATTGAATCCTCACCCAATGCATCTGTTACCGATAGCAAAGGCAACCTCTGGTTCGGAACCGGGAACGGTGTTACCAGGCTTAATCCGTCACTTATGCCTCCATCCGGTGCAAGGCCAGAAGTATACCTTAGCAGCTTAAAGGTTAACTATAACCTTCAGGAAATGGCAAATAACCTCAAACTTAACCACAAGGAGAAAACCATCCTCTTTGATTATTATAGTGTTTCGCTTACCGAACCGGATGCAGTTAAATACAAGGTAATGCTTAAAGGATTTGATAGTGACTGGAAACCAACTACTTATCTGACTCAGAAAGATTACTCGCTGACGCCGGGACATTATACTTTCAGGGTGTTGGCTTCAAACAGCTATGGTTACTGGAACGATGAGCCTGTAGAGTTCTCCTTCATAATAAAACCGCCTTTCTGGAAGACACCCTGGTTTATTTCAATATGTGTAATCCTGGCTGCAATAGGGATAATATCGTATATCAAAATCAGGGAAAAAAACCTCATCCGCGAAAAGAAGATCCTTGAGCAGAAAGTTGTTGAAAGGACTGCTGAAGTGGTTCAGAAGAGCATGGAGATCGAGGAGAAGAACCGTGATATAACTGCAAGCATACGGTATGCTGAGCGTATCCAGCGCGCGATGCTTCCAAGGGAGGATTCTTTCCATGAGACTTTTGTGCTCTATATGCCCAAGGATATTGTGAGCGGTGACTTTTACTGGATGTACGATAACGGCGACCTCCAGTTCATTGCTGCCTGCGACTGCACAGGACATGGCGTTCCGGGAGCATTCATGTCTATAATCGGCCATAATTCCCTCAATAAAGTTGTGCGTGAATACGGGATCACACGCCCGGGATCAATTCTCGATCAGCTCAATGTTGAAGTAATGAAAGCTCTGACCCAAAGGAATGAAGAAACAATAAACGACGGGATGGACCTTACGCTGATAGCATTCAACAGGAAGGAATTCACTCTTGAGTTCGCTGGCGCATATAATCCTCTTTACCTTGTAAGAGACGGTGAGGTTATTGTACATAAGGCTGACAGGTTCCCCATAGGGATGTCATCAATGGAGTCGAAAAAAACATTCGTGAACCAGAAGGTTGATATAAAATCAGGCGACATGATATACATGTCATCCGACGGCTATGCTGACCAGTTTGGTTCTGCTGATGCCAAAAAATTCAAATCGGGAAATGTCAAAAAGCTTCTTGCCCAGATATACATGCTTCCTGTTGAGGAACAGCGCAGAAGGCTGGAAAAGGAGATACTCGCATGGAAGGGTGATCTTCCTCAGGTTGACGACATAATGTTCATCGGGACAAAAATCCCGTAAGTCAGATCTTGGCTATCCTGCGCCACTCCTCATTGCCCTTGTTTTTATTGCTGAGGGCAGCGATAACCTCCTCAGGAGTATTCACGGTTTCCCATATGGCTTTGTGCTCCTTCCTGAGAAAATGATTTTCGACCATTTTGTCGAAAAACTCAAGCAGTGAATTATAAAATCCCAGGGTATTCAGGATTATTACAGGCCCGTCAAAGAGGCTAAGCTGTTTAAGCGTTATCGCCTCTGTAAGCTCCTCGAGAGTACCTACTCCGCCGGGCATTGCAACGACTGCATCCGACATTGCAAACAGCCTTTTCTTTCTTTCGCTCATATCCCCTGTGATGATCATCTCATCGATCCCTTTGTGCCCCCATCCCTCCTCCTCCATGAATGAAGGTATCACTCCCGTGATCTTTCCTCCGTTCTGTTTGACGGCATCGGCAAGCTTTCCCATAAGTCCTATACCTCCTCCTCCAAACGCAACATCAATTCCGGCCTGTGCAAGAAGAGACCCGAGCTTTGATGCAGTTCTGTTATATTCCTCATTCACCCTGCTGCTCGATGCAGCAAAAATACAAACCGTCATAAACATGAATTAAAAAAGGCCGTCGCAGTTTAGCTGAACGGCCATATTATCTTCAATTGCAATTTAGAGCAACGTATTGAGCTTATTCACAAAATTAGGCTTGGGAACAGCTCCCACCTGCTTGTCGGCTATCTTTCCATCCTTGAAGAACAAAACAGTGGGAATATTCCTTATACCGTACTTTGCAGCTACATTGGGACTGCTATCCACATCGCATTTGGCAACAACTGCCTTACCGGAATACTCTTTTGACAATTCTTCAATAATCGGTGCAATCATCCTGCAAGGGCCGCACCACTCTGCCCAGAAATCGACAACAACAGGTTTGTCAGATTTTACAACTACCTCCTCAAAATTGCTGTCAGTTACTTCCAGTGCCATATAATTTAGTTTTAATTATTTAATTATCAGACTCTTATTTGATCGATGATGCCCCCCTACCCTGTCCTAATTCAATATAAAAGTAACATTTTTTTTATTGAAACAACCCCCTTTCTAATTTCCCCCAGGGGGGAAAGGTTAAGTAGCTCCTGCCCCCTTGGGGGAAGGTTGGGAAGGGGGTTATTCCCTGCTAAAGATAGCTAATTAACTTTATATTCAATACCCGGGTGGTCATCGAGATATGATACAAGCTCGTTATTCAGCCTTATCCTGACAGTTCTTGAAAACATCGGAAGTGATATCCTGTCGTCAGGATCGAGAAACATGAACTTAAGCTCGGTATCTCCCTTGTTATCCTTGATAAGTTCCCTGAGCTCGTTTATCATTTCCTGGTTCAGGTTGGCAGGATTGATTTTAAGCGTGACTGACTTTATCAGTTCATCCTTCACGCTTGAGAGAAGGTTGATTTTTTTGATGCTGAATTCCAGTTCATCCTCCTTGTATCTCTTTTTCTGCACCCTTCCTTTAACCAGCAGGTAATACCCGGTGTAAAAAAACTTGCTGTTGTCAATATAATCCTTATCGAACATCACGAATCTGAATGAATCCGTATAGTCCTGGAGGGTGAAATTCCCATATGGTTTCCCGTTCTTGCCAATGCCGTTTCTGGTTTCAGTCACCATCCCTGCAACAATTACTTCCCTGTCGAGATAGTCTTTCATGTTCTGGAGCTCAGCAAGCGTGACGGTGGTAAAAGTATTTATCTCAAGCCTGAAATCATCAAGAGGGTGTGAAGAAAGATAAATACCGATCACCTCTTTCTCCCGGTTCAGTTTTTCAAGTTTGGGCCAGTCGGGACATGCTGTAGGCTCGGGCTTTATCATGCCAAAGCCTTCACTATCCCCGAAAAGAGTCTGCGCGCGCGTTGTATTGATCGTTTTGGCATTATTACCGTACCGTATCAGGCTTTCAATGAAGCTTGATCCCCTGGTGTCGAGAGCGAAATATTGCGCTCTGGAGATCTCCTGGAAGCAGTCGAAAGCTCCCGAAACAGCCATCGCCTCAAGGTTTTTCTTGTTCAGAGAGTTGAGGTTGACCCTTTCAACCATATCATAAATATCCTTAAAAAGCCCATTTGCCTCCCGTTCTTCAATAAGCTGAAGCACGGCGCTCTCTCCCACACCCTTGATGGCGCTCAGGCCGAATCTTATATTACCATCCTTATTTACAGTGAATTTGACATGGCTCTCATTGATATCAGGGCCAAGGACCTCCATTCCCATCCTCCGGCACTCATCCATGAATGTGGTGATCTTTTTGATATCGCTTATGTTACGGCTCAGCACCGCTGCCATGAATTCAGCAGGAAAGTTAGCCTTGAGGTATCCTGTCTGATATGCTATCAGGGCATAGCAGGTCGAATGTGATTTATTGAATGCATACTGTGCAAAGGCTTCCCAGTCTGACCATATCTGGTTCACTATTGTCTCGTCGTATCCTTTTTTGGCGCATCCCTCGAAGAATTTAAGCTTCATCTCATCCATGATAGATTTCTTCTTCTTGCCCATGGCCTTGCGGAGTGAATCTGCTTCGCCCTTTGTAAATCCGGCCAGTTCCTGTGAAAGCAGCATCACCTGTTCCTGGTAAACCGTGATCCCGTAAGAATCGCTCAGGTATTTTTCCATTACAGGCAGCACGGTGTCAATCTTCTCCTTGCCATGCTTCCTCCTGATAAACTTCGGAATATATTCCATCGGACCCGGGCGGTAAAGGGCATTCATTGCTATCAGATCCTCGAACCTGTTTGGCTGCAGCTCCCTGAGGTATCTTTTCATGCCTGTCGATTCAAACTGGAATATCCCGGTTGTCTCGCCGTTGCTGAACAGCTCAAAGGTTTTCCTGTCATCAGGGGGCAGATTGTCAATATCAATATCGATGCCTTTTGACTTCTTTATATTCTCAATGGCATCTTTGATAATTGATAATGTCTTCAGCCCGAGGAAGTCCATCTTCAGCAACCCGACTGATTCAACATGGCTGCCGTCGTACTGGGTAGCATACAGATCGGTGTCTTTGGCAGTGCAGAGAGGAATATAATTATCGAGTGAATCCTTTCCTATAATAATGCCGCAGGCGTGAACTCCGGTCTGACGCACCGAGCCCTCCAGCACTTCGGCATATTTAAGTGTTGTGGCAATAAGCTTATTCGACGATTCCTTTTCCTTTGCCAGCTCAGGCACTTCGTTATATGCCTGTGAAAGAGTTACTCCCGGCCTTTCAGGAACAAGCTTGGCAAGACGGTCGGCGTCAGGCAGCGGCAGTTTCTGGACACGGGCAACATCCCTTATAGCCATTTTTGCGGCCATCGTGCCAAAGGTGATTATATGAGCCACTTTATCATGGCCATATTTTCCGACCACATATTTAAGTACAGAATCCCGTCCGTCCTCGTCAAAGTCAATATCGATATCAGGCATCGATATGCGGTCAAGGTTAAGGAACCGCTCAAACAGGAGTCCGTATTTGATAGGGTCTATATCGGTGATCCTTAGGCAGTATGCAACAGCGGAGCCTGCGGCCGAGCCTCTGCCCGGACCAACCGAGACTCCCATTTCCCTGGCGGCCCTGAGAAAATCCTGGACGATTAGGAAGTACCCGGGAAATCCCATCTTGGCGATCGTCTCAAGTTCAAAATCGATCCTTTCAGTCTGTTCCTTCGTCAGTGTTCCCCAGCGTTCAGCGGCACCCTTATATGTCAGATATCTCAGGTATTCATCCTTATCCGAGTAACCTTCCGGAAGCTCGAATTCAGGCATTATGGGACCATGGTCGAGCTTATACTTTTCAACACCCTCAACTAGCCCGGCAACATTGTCAACTGCTTCGGGAATGTCGCTGAAAATCTTTTTCATCTCCTCCTCGCTCTTCAGGTATTCCTGTTTGGTGTACCTGAGCCTGTTCGGATCGTCAATATCCTTCGCCGTGTTTATGCAGATCAGTCGGTCGTGAGCTTCAGCGTCTTCGGCATTTATAAAATGCACGTCATTCGTAGCTATGAGCTTCACATCATATTTTTCAGCAAGCTTTCTCAGGGATTCAATGACTTTCTGCTGAAGAGGAAAAACGGTTGTATCGGAATCAGGGTCATAGGTTTCGTGACGCTGCATTTCGAGATAGAAATCCTTCCCGAAGATATCAAGGTAGCTTTTAAGAGCTGCTTCTGCTCCTGTCATTGTACCGTTGAGTATCTCATCCGGGATCTCGCCGGCGAGGCAGGCCGACGAAGCAATCAGTCCTTCGTGATATTTTGCCAGCAGGTCCTTATCTATGCGCGGCTTATAATAAAAGCCTTTTATCCAGGCGATCGATACCAGCTTAATAAGGTTTTTGTATCCTGCGAGGTTTTTTGCAAGAAGGATCAGGTGGTCGCCGCTGCGATCTTCCTTTCCTGTTACGTCTGAAATGGATCTTTTTGCAACGTAGATCTCGCATCCGATAATGGGTTTTAATCCTTTCCTGGTTGCTGCATTGTGGAATTCCTTGACACCAAACATATTGCCATGGTCGGTAATGGCAATTGAATCCATACCGAGCGATTTTGCCTTGTCAATAAGCTGCGCGATGTTTGAAGCTCCATCCAGAATAGAGTACTGGGTATGAACATGTAAGTGAGAGAAACCAGCCATTTAAGGGATTGTTTTAATCAAGTCGGTCGTTAACAAAAGTACGTAAAAATGAATAAAAAAGGCTTTAAAAAGATATGTTAATGATAATATTCCGTAAACTGTTTAATACCAGTTATCAATCCATAACTGCAATCCGTTGGTTGATTCTAAATTGCATGAAGATGTTTTATAATTTCAGTTTTTGAAAGTGACACTTTCACTTTCACGGACAGTAAAAGGAATCTCAGTGTTCCTTAGTATTTATTATTAACCTAAACTAAAAGTTATGAGAAAACTTCTCTCGATGTTTTTAGTTTTTTGCGGAGTATGGCTTTCAGCCGGTGCCCAGCAAAGAACTATTACCGGTACTGTGACCTCTTCTGTTGAAGGAGAGGGTGCTTTGCCGGGTGTATCCGTTAGTGTGAAAGGGACCACTGCTGGTATCATTACGGGCATAGACGGAAAATACACCCTGGCAATTCCTGAGAACGCAACAACCCTGGTTTTTTCCTATATAGGAATGAAAAAACAGGAGGTTGAGATTGAAAATCGTTCGATAATTAATGTCATTCTGGAGCCTGATGTTCTGGGCCTTGATGAAGTCATTGTCACTGCTTTCGGCGTATCCAGGGAGAAAAAAGCCGTAGGATATGCAGTACAGGATGTTAAAAACGAGGTAATTCAACGGGCAGGAAATACTGATTTTGCAGGAGCAATGCAGGGGAAGATCTCCGGCGTTGATATAAAACCGTCAAGCGGTATGCCCGGAGCCTCATCACAGATTGTTATCCGTGGCGCGCGTTCATTTACAGGGAATAACGCTCCTCTTTATGTAATAGATGGAATGCCTATTGCCTCCGGCTCGGATTTTCAATCAGGAAGCGGAGGCAGCTTTACAACTGGAGGAAATGGTGTAACCGGGTCAGATATTTCTAACCGTGCAGTAGACCTTAATCCAGCCGATATTGAAAGTATAAACATACTTAAAGGTCAGGCAGCTGCAGCTCTATATGGCATTCGCGCTTCAAATGGAGTAATTTTAATTACAACCAAGAGCGGCCGGAATAATATAGTTGGAAAACCGGTAATTTCAATATCTCATACAAGCGCTTTTTCACAGGTGTCACGAACACCGGATTACCAGACCACTTATGCTCAGGGTCTTTTTGGCAATTATGTTCCCACAGCTTCATCATCATGGGGACCTAAAATCGTTGATCTTCCGGATGATCCTACATATGGAGGGAACAGTCACGGTCATCCGGGTGAGTTTTATGTTCCCCAGCTGGCATTGGGGCAGGTTGCAGATGCATGGGTTACTCCACAGGTATTTAATAACTGGGACAGGTATTTCAGAACTGGCTATTCAGCAACCAATAACGTAAATGTAAGCCAGGCTACAGCGGAAGGCAATTTTGCTCTTGGTCTGAGTCAGACTTCACAGAGTGGAATAGCTCTGGCATCGGGAATGGACCGCTGGAACGGAAAAGCTACTGCAGAAAGAAAGTTCGGCAAAAACTTCAGTACAGGGTTTAATGCCAATTTTTCCAAGACTGATATTGACAAGCTTCCGACCGCAAACGATGCTGCACTGGCCGGTGTTTTAGGCGCCCCTGTCAGTTATAACCTGAGGGATTATCCCTATTTTATTCCCGGAGATCCCTATACTGACATATATTATCGGGGAGGCAGCTGGGACAATCCGTATTGGGCTGCTGAACACACAGTATTTAATGAAAAAACTGACCGGTTTTTCGGAAATGGATATGCTAATTATTCTGTCAAACTAAGTGATAATATGAATTTAAAAATCCGTTATCAGTTAGGAGCGGATTCATATACCACAAATTTCAAGGATGTATTTGAATACGGACATGCTGCATCAACAGGAATAATAGATAATTACGGAATAACCTCTTTTACAGTCAACCAGCTGATCACGGCAAACTATGACTGGACCATGAGCAGCGGGCTGACAATTAATGCAATGATCGGTAATGAATTTGACCACGGCAACCAGAAGATTTATTCACAACATGGTGAGGTTTTTAATTTTGGTGGCTGGGCACATATCAAGAATGCCAATCTTGTTACTGCAGATGAATCTTTTTGGCAAAATCGCACTTTCGGTACTTTCGGCAGTTTATCGGCTCAATGGAAATCGTTATTGTTCCTTACAGGGACGGGCAGGTATGATATTGTTTCCACAATGCCAACAAATAACA
Organism: Bacteroidales bacterium; assembly: GCA_041303415.1. Taxonomy (GTDB): domain Bacteria; phylum Bacteroidota; class Bacteroidia; order Bacteroidales; family VadinHA17; genus LD21. The sequence continues at coordinate 80,211 of JBFYPG010000187.1, read as the reverse complement.
GATCGTTCTTTTATCCTTCAGTTGCCTTAAGTATTGTATTATCTGAACTAAACGCAGTAAAAAATATTGACTGGATTTCTTTTGCCAAACTTCGTCTTTCATATGCTGAAGTAGGGCAGGCAGGAGCATATATTCAGAATTACTACACCTCTCCGACGCAACAAAATTACGGAGGCGGCTGGTTTAATGGATTTCCAATCCAGTATCCGATTGATGGGGTTAGTTCTTATATTCCTAATAATGTCCAGTATGATCCCAACCTGGTACCGCAAAACACTAAGTCATACGAAATTGGCGGAGAATTGAAATTCTTCCAGAATCGACTTGGCATTGACTATACTTTTTCACGTCAGAATGTTGTAGACCAGATATTTTCTGTGCCGTTGGCAGGTTCCACAGGTATCCGGGCTCTGCTTATGAATGGAGGTAAAGTTCATACCCTGAGTCATGAGATCATACTATATATAACTCCTGTGTTATCGGAAGATTTTCAATGGGATCTGAATTTTAACTTTTCAAAAATCGATAACTATGTTGATGAACTGGCCGAAGGTGTTGAAAGCATTTTTATAGGAGGATTCACCACACCACAGGTGCGGGCCAATATTGGTGATACTTATCCGGTTATTTACGGAGTTTCATTTGCCAGAGAAGAAACAACCGGTAAGGTTCTTGTTGATGAGGATCCCCGTTCGGCAAATTATGGTTTCCCATTAGCCGGTGAACCTGCAGTGATCGGAAGTGTTTCTCCTGATTTTATCCTGGGAGGCAATACTACTTTCACTTATAAAACCCTGTCACTGAATGCGCTGTTTGAGTGGAAAGAAGGAGGCGAGATGTACTCAGGCAGCAACGGATTGCTTGATTTTTATGGTTTGTCAACAAGAGTAGAGGACCGTGAATCAACTTTTATCTACGACGGAGTAAAATCTGATGGTACACCAAATGATATTGCCAGGGGCGGGCCATCGGATCCTTATGCTTTGCAGCAGTTGCACCAGAATGTGCTTACAAATATTGATGAGTATTATATTTTTGATAATTCATTTGTCAAGCTTCGTGAGCTCTCCCTGAAGTATAAACCTGCAAAAAAATTATTCAATAAAGTTGACCTGGGCGTCTCCGCCTTCTTACGTAACTTACTTATCTGGACCGCCCTTCCAAACCTGGATCCCGAATCAAGCCAGGGGAATACAAATATGGGAGGATCATTTGAAAGGTTTACTGTACCTCAGACAACCAGCTATGGTTTAACGTTAGATTTAACTTTTTAATTTGAAATATCATGAAAAAGAGGATTAATATAATTTTATCTACAGCAATACTGGCCCTGACTCTCTGGTCATGTTCTGAATCTGTTATGGATGAAATCAATAAGGACATAAATGACCCGAATGATATGGTATCAGGGCTGATTATTACGGATGCTATGACTTCAAGTGCTTTCAATGTAGTCGGCGGGGATTTCAATTTCTACACGTCTGTTTATATTGAACATAATGCCGGCACATTCGGTCAGCTCTATAATGCTGACATCAGGGCTGCGGACCCTACGGCTTCAACAACCTATAATAATACATGGAATGCAGTTTATTCAAACCTGTATTGCCTGAAGATCGTACGGGAAAAGTGTTCTGAAGGCGGCTCTGAAGCAGGCAATTACCATACGCTGGGCATTGCACAGATACTTACGGCACTAAATCTTGCAGTTCTTACTGATATGATGGGGGATGTACCATGGACCCAGTCTTGCCAGCCAGGTGTAATTTATACTCCTGAACTGGATAGCCAGGAAGAAATCTATTCTGACATCTTTGATTTGCTTGACGATGGTATTGCCAATCTGGACAAGGAGACAATATTTGTTTCTTTAGGAAACCAGGATGTGTTATATGGCGGGGATACCGATTTGTGGAAGAAATTTGCCTATGGGCTGAAAGCCCGTTATACAATGCATTTATGTCACAGGACCCCCGCTTATGCTGACGTTATCACATTTGCCAACCAGTCATTCACTTCAGCTGATGAACAGGCTCAGTTTAATTATAATGGAAATACCTCAATAAGTCCCTTCTGGCTCTTTTTCCGGGATCGCGACTATTATGGCGCAAGTCAGAGCCTGCATGATAAATTGGTGGAGAGAAGTGATCCCAGGGATGATGTATTCTTCAGACCTCATCCTGCTGCGGGCGGCGGTCTTGTATTTGCTCCAAACGGCACAGCAAATCAGGTTCAGGGTTCCTATTCAGTATCTGCAATCAGCACGAATACAGCACCTACTTATCTCATGAGTTATCACGAACTCGAATTTCTGAAAGCAGAGGCTTATGTGCGGTTAAACAACTTAACTGCCGCTGAAGATGCTTTAGAGAATGCCATTGCAGCTGCTTTTCAAAAAGTAAACATTGGGCTGACAGCGACTGATGCCGCAGATTATTATGATGATTACATAAGCACAAGGTTTTCAGTGAATCCGCTGTCGGAGGTAATGAATCAGAAATATCTTGCTTTTTTCGAGGAAGAAGCTATTGAAGCCTTTAATGACTACAGACGTCTAAAGGCAATGGGTAACAATGTCATTGCACTGGCAAATCCTGCCAATACAACTCAGTTTCCGTTACGTTTGACATATGGATCAGGTGATGTAACTACAAATGCAAATGTCCGTAATGCTTATGGTGACGGAACTTATGTATATTCTGAAAATGTCTGGTGGGCCGGGGGAACACGATAGAAGCCTCCTGTTTGATAGTTTAACTATAAAAAAAAGTAAAATGAAAAAAATAAAAACAATAGGATTGATCATCACACTGATTATGATATCTATCAGTTGTGAAGAGCTTCCGGATCCGGCAGGTTTGAGAGGTGTCGCAGTAGTACCCGGCATTTCTGATCTTAATCCCGGAATATTTGATTCCAAAAATCTCCAGAATTCATATATTGAATTCACTGTTGAAATACCTGAAGGATCATCGGTCGAGAAAATTACTATACTGGGTTCGTTTAATGATAATGACGAAGACGCTGTAATAATGGAAGTAACTTCATTCCCTGCAAATGTCAGGATCGTATCATCGGATGCTGCCCAAAAAATCGGGATTGCAATTGATGATATTGTAAACAATGATTTTTTTACTTTTGAGCTGTTAACAACTGCAGGTGGTCGTGCTACACTTTCAAATGCCGTACTAATTATTCCTGTCGCTTGTGCATTTGACGGCGCCATGGCAATTGGAAGCTATCATGCAATAGAGTCAGGCTGGCCATTTGAAGGTGATGTTACAATAACAGCTGATCCTGATGATCCGTACACAGTATATGTTTCAGGTCTGGCAAATCTTGATGATTGCGGTGAAGATCTCGGACCGTTTGTGATGCATATAAATCCGGCTACTTTTGGGGTCACTACCGAAGCAAAACTACTGGCCTCAGATTACTATGGTTATGGTGGGATCACATACTCTGGTAGTGGCGTATACAATTCATGTGATGGCTCATATACTTTAAATATTGATATTTCAGTTGGTGATTATGGCAGCCAGGGAATATTTGTATTTAATCTTACAAGAAATTAATTACGAACATCTTTTGATTTTAAAGAGGGCCTCAACAGCCCTCTTTTTTATCTCTAATTCATTATTAATCATTTGCCCAATAAAATAATTACTGCTATCTTTGCACCCACAATTTTTAGAACAGGTAAAATAAAAGCGTTAAAAATTAATGGCAGTTAAAATCAGATTAGCTAGGAAAGGCCGTAAGAAACTGGCCTATTACCACATTGTGGTAGCAGATAGCAGGTCGCCACGGGATGGCAGATATATTGAAAAGATCGGGAAATACAATCCGCTCACTAACCCCGCCACAATCGAACTTGATTTCGATAAGGCCCTGGGTTGGCTGCAAAATGGCGCGTTACCTACTGAAACATGCAGGGCTATCCTGTCGTACAAAGGAGTCCTTATTAAAAAGCATCTCCTTGAAGGAGTCAAAAAGGGTGCTTTTGATGATGCTGAGTCCGCCAGGCGTTTTGAAGAGTGGATGAAGCAGAATGAATCAAAGATCGATGCCAAAAGGAGCGGTCTTGAAAAATCACAGGATGAAGAGCTTGTAAAAATGCTGGCAGCCGAGAAAAAGGTCAATGAAGCCCGTGCAACAAGGCTTGCAAAGAAACAGGCTGAGCTTGCAGCCAGGGCAGAAGCAGAGGCCCGCCAACCGGAAGCTCCTGCAGAGGAAGCTGCACCTGCGGCCGGGATTTCTGATACTCCTGCAGCTGCGGAAACCACAGATGCTCCTGTAACGGATGAAACTTCTTCTGAACCGGCACCCGAAGAGAAACCAGCGGAGTAATAATCCACCAGTTAAGGTTCAGCGGTCCAATGTCTTATAAAACAGGCATATTGCTCGGACGCATCGCTAAGGTAAAAGGTTACCAAGGTACCGTTACAATCAGGCTTGAAAGATCCTTTACTGAAGAAATACCCGAATTGAACCCGGTTTTCCTTGAGATTGAAGGGAAACCGGTTCCATTTCTTACAGCGGAGCCCGATTACACCGGAGGCGGACTCCTGAGGATAAAACTGGAAGGCTGTGAATCTCTGGAGGGATTAAACGAATTTGCCGGATGCAGGGTATTTCTTGATGCAGGAAAAGGAGAGCCGAATCAGGGAAATAAATTAAACGGCATTACCGGATTCAAAGTTCTTACAAAGGATAAAAGCCTCACTGGCACAATCAGGGAAATAATCGAAAATCCCGGGCAGCGGCTGATAAATGTTGAAACTGAATCCGGCAGGAGACTGCTTATACCGCTGCATGAAGACCTGATTATAAAGGTTGACAAAAAGGAAAAAACGATTCTGATGGATCTTCCGGAGGGGTTGACGGAACTCTAATGCAACATTCCGCATTCTTATCCGTCTTTATCAAAACCACTACATAAAAAACATATTAAGATGAAAAGGGTATTCGCATTTTTTGTTGTTATCAGTCTTGCTTATGGCCTGGCTGCAGGTCAAACGGCAAAGGAAACACGTGACCTTAAGGGATTTACATCTGTGGGCTTCGGCATCGCCGGTAATTTGTATATAAAAATAGGTCCCCAGTTCAGCGTGGAGCTGGAAGGCAATAAGGGAGATCTCAGCGAAGTTGAGACTGTGATCTCAGGTGAACGGCTACAGATCAAACATGAGAACTGGAGATTCAACTTCAAAGAAAAGGTAAATGTTTATGTAACAATGCCTGAGCTGGAAGGACTGGGTGTTTCAGGATCCGGCAGGGCAGAGATCCAGAGTACAGTGAAAACAGAAGACCTGGATCTGAGTGTCAGCGGAAGCGGCAATATCTATACTGCAGACCTGGAGGTTGAAAATCTTGAGTGCAGCATCTCAGGATCGGGCAATATGAAGCTCGGAAAAGGCAGCGCTGCGGATACTGAAGTTTCCATCAGCGGATCAGGAAGCTTCTATGGCGATTTGACTGAATGTGAAACGATGGAGATTCATGTGTCGGGAAGCGGAAGCTGCACATGCAATGTCACAGAATCGCTCGAAGCCAGTGTCTCAGGAAGCGGTAATGTAACCTATTCAGGCAATCCGAGAGTTGATGCAAGGGTGTCAGGATCGGGACGGGTAAGATCTTCAAACTGAGTTATTTCCTAAGAATACTGAATACTCCGTTTCTCTCAACCCTGATAACAGGAGACGCGGAGCATTTTCTTTTATCATCCTGACGGTATTTCACCGTATAACCGGCCGCATTAATTACTACCTCCTCTATTTCACTGAAGCTTGACGGTGAAGGTTTCCCCGATGTGTTTGCTGAAGTTGAAACCAGCGGTTTACGGAACCTGTATATAAGCTCATTGCAGAAATCATCATTGCAGATCCTGATGCCGACTGATCCGTCATCAGCACAGATGCCTTCGGCAAGGTTTTTTCCACGGGGATAGATTATCGTCAGCGGAGAATCTGAAACAGAGGTCAGCTGATATACGATATCAGGCACGTCTGCAGTATATCTTTCAAGCATCTGCAAGCCGTTTACCAGGATTATCAGGCTTTTACCTTCCTCCCTCGCTTTTATTGTGAAGATCTTCTTCACAGCCTCAGGATTGGCAGGATCGCATCCCAAACCCCAGACGGTATCGGTGGGATAAAGAATGACCCCACCCTCTTTAAGCACTCTCAGGCATTGCCTGAGGTCTTCCTCAAATTGCATTCCGGGATGATTTCTTTTTTTCTTCCCTGGTCAAATCTCTCAATATCTTGTATTTGAGATAGCTTGAATATCCGCCTTGACGGCAGATAATATAACCTTTTCTGCCGTCAAGGAATCCGAGACGGAAAAAATAAGTCTGTATGAATCTCCAGACTCCGTGAAAATAAGGTTTAACAAATCCAGCCCTCAACCCTTTGGAAAAGAATTCTCTTGCGGCAATATCTGAATAAATCTCAATTTTTTGAGTCATGTCCTGTTCCGAAGTGCATGGCCAGTGAAGAAGGTCGCCTTTCAGTTTGCTTATCCTGCTGTCATGGTTCATGATGAAAGTCTCATGAACATTTATCAGACCCCAGCTTCCCCTGTCGGCCCTGAAAAGGCGCAGCTGGGGATCAGGGTACCATGCGGAGTGTCTTATCCACTGCCCGCAGTAATTGCTCAGGCGGCTTACTCTGTAGCCTTCAAACTTAATATTGTTCTTTACCTCGAGCAATGATTTCTGCAGTTCGCTGCTCAGAGCCTCATCAGCATCAAGGGAAAGAATATACGGGTGCGATGCAAGTGATACAGCGTAATTCTTCTGGTCCATGAACCCCCTGAATTCGCGCTGTACAAATTTGACATTATATTTTTTGCAGATCTGTTCTGTAGAATCAGTTGAAAATGAATCAACTACAATAATCTCATCTGCAATATCATCCAATGACTGAAGACACTGTTCAATCAGTTTTTCCTCATTCATCGTAATGATTACGGCAGAAATTCTGGGCATGACATCAGGTTAGTTTTTTGCGCGGTAAATATAGTAACTATCGGAAAGATACAAAAATTTAGATTTAGAAAATTACTTATTTATGGTCGAATTTTGTCTTCGGTTTTGGTTAATCCTTATAAGCAAGAACTTAATTTCTTATTGATTATTGCCCTTTATTGCGAATAACAATAAGCATCCCTGTACAATTTCAGAATATCAGGTTCAGAACTTTCAGCCTTTTCTTCATTTCATTAATCACCTCCTTCTCCTCCAGTAAAGAGCCGGCCTCAAAAGTTACAGAGAACCTTACATATTTCCCTGCATCATCCCAGGGCACAGTTGATATCAGGGATTCCCTTATCAGGTATTCTGAAAATTCAGATGCTGTATTGAAAGTTTTTCCATCACGCGTACATTCCGGAACTTTTACATAGCAAAAAAATGATCCTTTTGGTTTTCTGGCATTAAATCCCGCTTCATTAAGGGCATCAACCAGCATATTGAACCGCCTGGAGTATTTTTCAATTGTCCTTAAGGTTATATCAGTATTTTCAAATGCTTTGACAGCCGCTTTCTGTATCGCCCTGAACTGACCTGAATCGGTATTGTCCTTTACTGTTGCATAAGCCTTTACTGCCTTGCTGTTCCCGCACACAAAACCGATCCTCCAGCCTGTCATGTTAAACGCCTTCGACAATGAATGAACTTCAATTCCAACGTCCATTGCACCCTCAACCGAAAGGAAACTGAGCGGTTTGCAGCCGTCGTAGGTGAGGGCTCCATAGGCAGCATCGTGAACCACAACAATCCCGTTTTCCGATGCAAAATCAACTGCCTTTCTGAAGAATTCCCTGCTGGCAACTGCACCAGTTGGATTATTCGGATAGTTCAGATAAAGAAGTTTAGCCTTCTTTCTGATCTCTTTTGGTACGGAATCCAGGTCGGGTAAAAACGAGTTGGACTCCAGCAAAGGTAAATTGTACACTTCACCGCCAAGATATTTCGTATATGTCGCAGAAACAGGATATCCCGGGACAGTTGTCAGTAGTACATCACCGGGATTAATAAAGCAGACCGGCAGCATTGCCAGCACAGGTTTTGATCCAATTCCATGAATTATATTTTCCAAAGGAACCAGACCTTTCACACCATATACTCTTTCGAGGTATTCAGCTGCTGCTTCCTGGAATTCCGGTATACCATTATCGGCATACCACCTGTTTTCAGGCTTTCCGGCTTCCCGGGCAAGGGTTTTGACAACGATATCATCTGCAGGCCAGTCGGGCTCTCCCACACCCATATCTATAAGCTTTACATCCGGACGGGCAAGTTTTGCTGCCGCCTTTGCCCGCTTTATAAGTTCAAACTTGTAAATGGCCGTGGATTTGCCGAAACTACTGCCGCCCAGCCGTTCCGAGATCTTATCTTCGAAAAAATCCGTCATTATCCATATCTTATAATTCGGGCAAATGTAATAAAAGTAACGTGTATTCATAAGTCCGGAACACAATCATTAATATTTATATCTTTGAAAATACTGATGGTTATTAATTTATCCTGCTATGATTAAAAAACTGTTCTCTTTGCTGATATCTGCACTATTTGCTGCAGCTGCAACCTCACAGGAAGCGCTTAGATACCAGCTTCCACCTGAGGAAATCGTGAAGATCGTCGATGCTCCCGTAACCCCGATGGTATCAGTAAGTCCTGACAAATCAAGGATCCTGGTAATTGAAAGACCCCCGATAATTACCATAGCTGAATTGTCGGAGGAGGAGCTCAGAATAGCCGGGCTCAGGATAAATCCTGCTATCAGCGGGCCCAGCAGGCAGACATACAATCTGGGATTCACCATTATGAACATTGACGGTACCGGTGCTGTCAAGATCACCGGACTGCCTGATGATCCGAGGCTGGGATCGCTCGAGTGGTCGCCTGACGGCACCAGGTTCGCATTTACAAATACTCTTGACTCAGGAATAGAATTATGGGCGTGTGATATTGCCACCCTGAAATTGACAAAAGTAACAGACCGGCTGAATATGGTCTTCAGAAGCTCATTCTCATGGTTATCCGACAATAAAAGCATCGTGTATCTGGAAACCGATCCGGGCAGGGGACAGATGCCTCAGCGGAGCCTTGTGCCTGAAGGCCCTGTTGTCCAGGAGAGCCTTGGTGAGAAAGGCCAGTCGGCAACATACCAGGATCTGCTGAAAGATCCCGTGGATGAGGCAACATTTGCATATTTTGCCCGGTCGCAGCTTATGATCTGGGATGGAAGCAGTAGTTATACAATCAGAAAGCCGGGCATGATAACCGATGCCTCACCTTCACCTGACGGCAGATACCTGCTGGTAAATGAGATCAAACAGCCTTTTTCCTACATCGTCCCTTATTATAATTTCCCGACCACAACCCTGATCCTGGATATCCATGGAAATACCGTTAAAACACTTCTTGAAGAGCCGCTTATCGAGAACGAGCCCCGCGGACACGATATGGTGCTTCCCGGTCCGAGATACTATTCATGGAGGTCCGACAAACCTGCAACCATATACTGGGTGGAAGCCCTTGATAATGGCGATTATAAAAATGAGATGCAGTACCACGACCAGGTATACCTTCTTGAAGAACCATTTACGGGAGAGCCCCGGAAATATATTGCCACAGAAAAAAGGTTCAGCGGGATCAACTGGGGAAACGATAATTACGCCCTTGTTTCAGAAGGATTAAGCAAAACCAGGATGCGGGTTGTGAGCTCATTTGATCCTGCGGACCCGCAGAATACAAAAAAAATGATCCATGAATACAATTATGATGACGGATATAATAACCCCGGAAGGTTTTATACCGATCAGAATCAATATGGCCGCAATGTGCTGAAATTCATTGATAAAGGAAGATCCCTGCTCCTTTTGGGAAACGGAGCATCACCTGAAGGAGACCGGCCTTTCCTTGACAAATACGAAATAGCATCAGGAAAAACAACCAGGCTCTGGAGATCAGAGGCCCCTTATTATGAAAGCGTTCTGACTGTCCTGGATATTGCCAGGAACCTGGTACTGACTTCCCGCCAGTCTGTCGCTGAAGTCCCAAATTATTTCATCCGGAACCTGAAGACAGGTAAGCTTATACAGGTAACAAAGTTCGAAAATCCTTATCCTCAGCTCGCTGGTGTACATAAGGAGCTGGTAAAATACAAACGGAATGACAGCCTCGATCTGTCATTTACACTATATCTGCCAGCCGGTTATGATAAAGCCAGAGATGGGACATTACCAACCCTTTTATGGGCATATCCCCGTGAATTCAATGACCCGTCTGCGGCAGGACAGGTAAACGGATCTCCGTATACTTTCACCAGGATCAGCCCTGCCTCGGCCCTTGTTTATGTTACACAGGGCTATGCAATACTTATGGATGCTGCATTTCCTATTGTAGGTGCGGGAGGTACGGAACCAAACGATACATTCGTTGAACAGCTGGTTGCAGATGCTGAAGCTGCCATAAACAAAGCAGTTGAAATGGAAGTGACAGACCATGAAAGGGTGGCCGTAAGCGGTCATTCATACGGAGCATTCATGACTGCCAACCTGCTGGCCCACAGCAGGCTGTTTGCTGCAGGTATCGCAGAGAGCGGTGCATATAACAGGAGTCTCACTCCTTTCGGATTCCAGAATGAAAGAAGAAGCTACTGGGAGGCGCCGGAGATTTACAACAGGATGTCGCCTTTCATGAACGCTGATAAGATAAAGGACCCCATTCTGCTGATCCACGGGCTGGCTGACAATAACAGCGGGACATTCCCGATTCAGAGCGAAAGGCTTTATGCGGCACTGAAAGGGCATGGCGCGATCGTCCGTCTGGTTATGCTGCCCAATGAAAGTCATGGTTATGCGGCCCGCGAGACAATTCTTCACAAGCACCGGGAAGTACTGGACTGGATGGATAAATATGTAAAGAATAAAAAGTGAAGATTCTGCCTGCTGTTGTGGAAAAAGAAGCTTAAATTTGAAATAGATTCACTTAAACTCAAGCTTCTTATCATTGTCCATTTAAACACATAATACTATGAGCAAATACGTTTATTTAACAAGCACCCCGGAAGCTCTGGTAGCTTCAATGCTTCCTCCGGAAGGGTTCGGAATGTACCTTTCTACAGGAACAAAAAAACGTAACAAAGGCCAAACGATATTTTTTGAGGTTGATCTTGGCAAAATTGAAAGCCTCATCGATATGAACAGCCTGAATAAAAGGTGTGTTGCCAAAGAAGACGGCAGCCCTAAAAGCTCTGTTTACCTGTCAGTTTACAGAACCCTCGAGATGATCCCCCTTTCAGCGCTTAAGAGCCTTTATCTCACTACAGATCACGGATGCGTTCTTGAACTGAAAAGAGCAGCGTACGACAAGTCGCGTGAGCAGAAGAATGCCCTTCATCTTTACCAGGAGCTTGCTCCTGTAACACCCCTTGTAGCAAGCGGACTTCCACCTTCAACCTTTCTTAAAAAACTCACCGACGGTTCAACTCCTATCAGCCTTCCAAAGCTGTTTTTTGTCGAGCTTAAACTTGGAGAGCTGGCAACTAATCCTCTCGGTGGTTCGGCGGAACATCTTCCCTATCCCAATATCGGGCACCTGAGAGACTGCCTGGAGATCCTGAAAGGTGAATATGAGAAGCACATGAAGACGGTTCAGAGGATATTCTCAGGAACGCTTTTGTACCGTACTATTGAGTCAGGGTTTTATGTGGGGGCGAATGATGAAATAGTCTGGTATCCTTATCCCTCAATGAAAGAACTTGAAGATATTAATTACGAATTCTTTCGCGGAATCTGACCTGAAACGGCATAATATTATCACATTTTTCATTTGGATTAATAAAAAACTAGCTTAGTTTTGCAGGCATAATTTTTTCAAATAATATTCAAGATTAATTTTAATACTGATATTATGATCAACGCAATTTTTTGGATTGTACCTGTAGCAGCACTCGTTGCCCTGCTCTTCGCCTGGATCTTCTACAGAAACATGAAAGCTCAGGATGAGGGAACAGAAAGGATGAAAGAGATAGCTGCTTATGTGAGGGAAGGAGCAATGGCTTACCTGAGACGCCAGTATTCGGTTGTCATCAAGGTTTTTATAATCCTGGTGGTTCTCCTTCTTATTCTTGCCTATTTTGGTATTCAGAACCCGTTTGTGCCTGTAGCTTTCCTGACAGGCGGTTTCTTCTCGGGACTCTGTGGCTACCTGGGTATGAAAACCGCGACCTTTGCATCAAACAGGACAGCTGCTGCTGCTTCCAAATCGCTTAATAAGGGGTTGAAGGTCGCTCTCAGAAGCGGCGCTGTCATGGGCCTTGTTGTTGTGGGATTCGGCCTTCTTGACATAGCACTGTGGTTCCTGATCCTCAACGGATTAGTCTTCACTCCTGAGAATATGGCCAATGGCTGGGATTTCCTGGGACTTACCTTTGTTCATCCCGGAACAACAGAGCATGAGAAGCTCATTGAGATCACCGCAGTTATGCTTACTTTCGGTATGGGTGCTTCAACACAGGCTCTCTTTGCACGTGTTGGCGGAGGCATATTTACAAAAGCAGCCGATGTGGGTGCTGACCTTGTCGGAAAAGTAGAAGCAGGTATTCCTGAAGATGACCCGCGTAACCCTGCAACTATTGCAGATAACGTTGGTGATAATGTTGGCGACGTTGCCGGAATGGGTGCAGACCTTTATGAATCATATGCCGGTTCAATTCTGGCCACAGCCGCACTGGGTGCTGCGCTTCCCATTGCTGCCGGAATGGACCAGATGCAAGCTGTTATAGCGCCAATGATCGTATCAGCCATTGGAATTTTTCTTTCAATAGCCGGAGTATACCTTGTAAGGACAAAAGAATCAGCTACTCCAAAAGCGCTTCTGCGTGCCCTCTTGCTTGGCACCGGAGGCAGCTCGGCTTTGATTCTTGTTGTCCTGGCTATTATGGCTTTTGCCGGAATGATAACCTGGGGAGTGTTCGGATCAGCAGTAGCAGGCCTTCTGGCAGGGGTGATCATCGGTCAGTCAACCGAGTATTATACTTCCGACGCAAATAAACCGACCCAGGGGATCGCAAAACAGGCTCTGCAGGGTCCGGCAACAGTAATAATTGAAGGGATGTCTGTCGGAATGCTGTCAACATGGGTGCCTGTTGTGACTATTGTTGCAGGGATCATCGCTGCATTCGGATTCGCAGGCGGCTTTAAAGATTTCGCCATGGGTGTCTATGGCATTGGCTTTGCAGCCGTTGGAATGCTTTCAACACTTGGAATAACCCTGGCAACTGACGCTTTCGGTCCAATCGCTGATAACGCAGGCGGCAATGCTGAGATGTCGGAGCTCCCCAAAGAAGTCAGGGAAAGAACAGATGCCCTTGACGGCCTTGGAAACACAACCGCTGCAACCGGAAAAGGATTTGCCATCGGCTCAGCTGCCCTCACTGCCCTGGCTCTTATGGCCGCCTATATGGAAGAAGTAAGACTCTGGCTGGGAAGGCTGATTGACAAGGCTCCTGACGGATTTAAACAGATAGGCGATGTGCTCTTCTATAACAGCACATTGCCGGCAGTTCAGGATGGACAGACAGCTGTTAATATAACAACTGCTACAATAAAGGATTTTGCAAATGCCTATGACCTTTCTTTGTTCAACCCCATTCTGCTTGGCGGAATCTTCATCGGTGCAATGATGGCATTCCTCTTCAGCTCGATGAGCATGAAAGCAGTGGGACGCGCTGCAGGCAGCATGGTTGAGGAGGTCAGACGCCAGTTCCGTGAAATTCCCGGAATCATGGAAGGTACAGGAAAACCTGAATATGCAAAATGCGTGGCAATTTCCACGGCCGGTGCACAGAAGGAAATGCTTGTTCCGTCACTTATGGCTATCGCGGTTCCGCTTATTGTTGGAGTTATTTTTGGTGTACCCGGAGTCATCGGCCTTCTCGCAGGAGGCATGAGTTCAGGTTTCGTTCTTGCAAGCATGCTTAACAATGCCGGCGGCGCATGGGACAATGCCAAGAAATTCATTGAAAGAGGCAACTATGGCGGCAAGAAAAGCGAACCTCACAAAGCATCAGTTGTTGGTGATACGGTCGGTGATCCCTTCAAGGATACATCAGGTCCGGCACTTAATATTCTTATCAAGCTGATGTCGATGGTATCAGTTGTTCTTGCAGGATTGACTGTTGCATTCAGTATACTGGGTTAAAAAATACATGTACCCATCCCCCAACCCCCTTCCCTCCTGAAGCAGGGAAGGGGGCTTTTTAAGTTATTCAGCCATGGTACTTCCAACTCTGTCAGATATTCAGGCTGCTCATGAAAGGATAAAACCCTTTATCCACAGAACTCCGGTTATGTCATCGCGGCAGCTCAACAGGATATTTGGCTGTGAGATGTTTTTCAAATGCGAGAATTTCCAGAAAGTGGGTGCATTCAAGTTCAGGGGAGCGACAAATGCAGTCCTCTCCCTTCCGGAAAGTGAGAAAAAGAAAGGAGTAGTAACACATTCGTCTGGTAATCACGCTGCTGCACTATCGCTTGCGGCAGTCATGAACGGGGTGAAAGCGTACATCGTGATGCCTGAAACAGCACCTGCGGTAAAGAAAAACGCGGTTGCGGGATACGGCGCCGATATCACTTTCTGCAAACCTACGCTTCAGTCACGCGAAGAAACAACGCGTACCATTATGGAAAAAACCGGAGCCGTCCTCGTTCACCCTTATGATAATTTCAATGTGATCTGCGGTCAGGGAACAGCTGCGATTGAGCTTCTTGAAGAGAGAAGCGATCTGGAGATAATTATCGCTCCCATCGGAGGAGGCGGACTTATGAGCGGCACCTCCACTGCGGCTAAGGCAATAAGCAATAGCATAAAGGTTTTCGGGGCAGAACCTCTCAATGCCAATGACGCTTATGTTTCATTCACAACCGGGAAGCTCACACCTTCTGTTAATCCTTTAACAGTAGCTGACGGACTGCTTACCTCACTCAGCGAACTGACTTTTGCCATCATCAGGAAAAATGTTGACCGGATCTTTACCGTCAGGGAAGAAACAATAATTGAATGCATGCGGCTTATATGGGAGCGGATGAAGATCATTGTTGAACCATCATCAGCCACAACCCTTGCTGTCATTATGGAAAACCCCGGTGAATTCAAAGACAAAAAGATTGGTATTGTTATTTCGGGAGGCAATGTCGATTTCAGGAAGCTTCCCTTATAGTATCAAGTTAAACCTATTATGTCTCTAAGTATTAGTTGGCAGTTGGCAGTTGGCAGTTGGCAAATGTCAGTTGGCAATTATCCTTTTACTTTTTGCCCACTGCCTACTGCCTGCTGCCAACTTTTATATTCCGTCAATTTTGAGTTTACACAACACTAGTTGGATTTGCGGAAGTATGCCACTATAGGGTAATGATCGGAGTACTTTACTTTCAGTGTTTCAAAATAGGTGCACTTCAGTGCATTATCATAAAGAATATAATCTATCCTGTTCGGCGGATAGTTGCCCTTATAAGTAAATCCTGCACCATAGCCTGAGCTTACGAATGAATCATTCAATCCCTTTCTTATTTTGCGGTATGAATAGGAAACCGGGGTGTCATTGAAATCCCCGGCCACAATTACCGGATAGGGCGAACTGGTGATCTGTGCCTTTACCATCTGCGACTGATGGGCTCTCCTGACAAAACCCTGCTTCAGGCTTCCGGAAATCTTCCGCACCTCATCAAGTGTCTCCTTGTCATCAGGTGCCGTAATCTCCTCAATAAATGATCTTTCAATATTGTGCAGCCTGAAACTCTGCAGATGGTTATTGAAAATCCTGAAAGTATCCTTTTCAATTACAACATCCGTAAAGATCGACAGGCTTGATGAACGAAGATGAATTATTTCGCCCTTTCTGATGATCGGGAATTTACTGAATGTGACTATACCATAATACCGGTTTTTTCCGCTGCCGATCACCTTTATGTGTGAATGATATTTGCCTCCGAGCGCGGCTTTTAAAGAGGATTCCTTCTGTGAAGGATTACCGTTTATAAAAAATTCCTGGAGGCAGAGGATCTCGGGCTGCTGTGCTTTTATGAACTCCATCACTTTTTTTTCCGAGATATTGCCATTGGCCTCAAAGTAGTTGAAGAGCCTCAGGTTATAACTCATAACCTTAAAAGAATCCTCACTGTTTTTCTCAGGTTTGATGAGTTTAATATAATTCGTAAGATGGTTGAAGCCGAGGGCAATCACTATCACCGAAATTAACGCCTCAAATCTGAGAAGCATTGCCCATACAACCGCCAGAGTGATGTTGATCAGCAGAATGTAGGGATAAGCAAGCCCGAAGAAGGCCGGCATGGCAAAATCTTCAGGATTAATAAGATATGCCAGGTACGACAAAAGCAGGGCCAGGGCAAAAATTATGTTAACGGCAAGCAATATCCTATAGAGAATTCTTTTCATCAGTTTTTCTTCTGACTCTCGCTGAACAGAATATCTTTCTCTTCCCTGGTGAGACTGTCATAACCACCCTTGGATATCTTGTCAAGGATACCGTTTATCCTGGCCTGGTGCTCAGCCTTCCTTTTGTTAAAGTCGTAATCGGATGCCGGTTTCTTATACGTAACCTTCATCCTTTTGCGCGGTTTGAAAATCGTGGCAAAAAAATCAATTATCCTGTTGAATCCTTTTCCGATGTCCCTGCCTCTTTTCAGGTTCAGGGCATAAAAGTAACCCAGCAGGGCCCCCCCGATATGGGCCAGCTTGCCTCCTGAATTGACAGAAAAGTCCATGACGGAAGTGAGGATAAATATTGCCAGCGCCATATACTTGATCTTCACCCTGCCAAGGAGAAATAGATTGATGGAATAATCCGGCACATATGCTGCAACAGCTATTACGACCGCCATTACTGATGCTGATGCCCCTATTGCAACCGATTCGGCAACCAGTCCTGTGAATGCCGGGAATATGTTGAATGACAGAACATAAACAACAGCACCGCTTAATCCGCCAAGAAGATAAACTGCGACAAGTTTTTTCTGATCGAGGTATTCAAGAAAAATTTTACCGAACCAGTAGAGCCACAGCATATTGAAGAGGATATGCCAGATATCCTTGTGAGTAAACATATATGTTATGAGTGTCCATGGCTTCAGAAGAAGGATTCGTAACGAGGCCGGGACAGCAAGCTGGGCAAGGCTGATTTCCGACAGAGCAGGATTGTTCAGGAGGAATCCGATTATTGCAGCCAGCGATATAAGAAGGAAAACCCCTATATTAATGTATATAAGTTTTATCAGGCTGTTCCCGCTGAGGAATGTCCTTTTTATGTCGTTCCAGATTCCCATCAGGTCAGTAAAGGGTTGTGGTTGTTTTCTGCCAGTACTTTATCAGGATGTACCCGAACAGCATACCGCCAAGGTGAGCCGCATGGGCAATATTGCTGCCCGGCTGGGTGAATGCAAGATACAGCTCAATGGCGCCGTAACCAAGGACAAAATATTTGGCTCTTATAGGGATCGGAGGAAAAAGAAGCATAAGCTGTGTGTTTGGGAACAGAACTCCAAAAGCAAGAAGCACTCCGAATATTGCTCCTGAAGCTCCCACGGTAGGAGTATTCAGAAGGATCTGAAGTTCCTGCATCGTCTGATCAGTGAAGACCTTGCCTTCTCCAAGGTAGGCAGCGCCCTCATCGAGTACAAGCTGCAGGTTATCCGGACTGATGGCGTTCATCAGTTTATTGTACTCAAATGCTATTACCGACTCATGAACAAGTGCTGCTCCAAGGCCGCATACCATATAATACAGAAAGAATCTTTTGGGTCCCCATACCTGTTCAAGCACCTGCCCGAAGATATAGAGCGCGTACATATTGAAGAACAGATGCCAGATACCTCCGTGCATGAACATATGTGTAAGTATCTGGGATGGATTGAAGCTGTCTGATTTAGGGAAATAGAGGCCAAGTACGCTGTTGAGGTCAATGCCGAAAACACTCCTGACTGCATAATATGCAAGGAGCATCAGAACATTGAGCATTATAACATTCTTAACTACCGGTGGTAACCCGAAAAAGCCTCTGCCGTATCCGTTCATCTGCAGTATTTAATTTCTCATTAAGTAAAAACGCAGGCACAAAACTAATGTTTATCCCGCAAACCGGCAATTTATAATCCGCTACTATTTGAATTTTTTATCGAGGTCCTCAAGGGTAATGATTACAACTATTGATTTGCCCCCCGGGCTATAATTAGGCGACTGACATGCGAACAGTGAATCGAACAGTTCCTCCATCTCATTCTGCATCAATTGCTTGCCATATGGTATTGCAGAAGCTGATGCCATTGCAGCCGCAAGCTTCTCCCTGGCATTTACTGAGGGATCATTCTGTTTACTGCGGAATTCTTCAATGAGCGCTTCAAGCATCTTTACCGGATCGGATGATTCGGTTCCGGAAGGACGTCCACTGACGGTTATTTTATGTTCTCCCTTGAAGAGAATGCTGAATCCCAGCAGGCTGAGCTCTTTTTCTATCTCTTTCAGAATAAGTATATCAGCAGGATTCAGTTCGGTTGTGACCGGAAAGAGCTCACTCTGGCTTACTGACCGGTTATTGCTGAGAGATTCAAGGTATCTCTCATAAAGTATCTTCTCATGCGCCCTTCTCTGATCAATAAGCATCAGACCCGACTTGACCGGGCATACGATGTACTTATACCTGATTTGGAAAAATTTTCTTTCTGTTCCGGCATTGCTCATATCTGTTTCAGGGAGGTTATCGCCTTTTTCAAGAGCCGAGTAGAGCTTTTCCCAGCTGGCGCTGTTTTCCCTTTCAAATCTTTCAATTATCCCAGCCCTGCCTGACTGGCGGTCATCGGTGTCAAACGGATTATAGCCGGGATTGATATTTATAACCGGGGGTGCAGGTATCGGGTCGGCAGGTTTCCTGACAGGTATTTCAATCATTGATTCTCCCTTAAAATCGATCGACGGTACAATATTGAAACGGCCCAGGGCCTCGCGGACGGAGGCCATGAGGATCTGCCAGATTGATCTTTCATCCTCAAATTTTATCTCGGTTTTGGTAGGGTGAATGTTGATATCAATGGTTGCTGGATCTGTCTCCAGGTAAATGAAGTAAGTCGGAATTGCTTCGGCAGGAAGGATATTCTGATATGCCTCTGCAACAGCCTTATGGAAATAAGGATGTTTCATAAAGCGCCGGTTAACGAAAAAGAACTGTTCGCCGTAAGTGCGTCTTGCGCTTTCCGGCTTTCCGACAAAGCCTCTAACCGACACAAGGTTTGTATCTGTCTCCAGCGTTATAAGATCCTGGTTTATCTGCTTCCCGAAAACGCCCGTGATGCGCTGCCTGAAATTCCCCTGGGGAAGATTATAGATTTCAGAATCGTTATGGCTGAGTGTGAACCTGATTTCGGGGTGAGACAGAACAACTTTCTGAAATTCATTTATGATATGACGGAATTCAGTCATATCGGATTTCAGGAATTTCCTCCTTGCCGGAATGTTGTAAAACAGGTTCTTTATCGAAAAGCCAGATCCCTCGGGGCAGCTGCACGGCTCCTGAACCTCAACCTTTGAACCGCTGATTACGACAAGCGTGCCTGTTTCAGTGCCTTTCTTTCTTGTCTTCAGTTCAACCATTGATACTGCCGCGACTGAAGCCAGCGCTTCGCCCCTGAATCCCTTGGTACTGATGGCAAAAAGGTCGCTGGCAGAGGAGATCTTCGATGTTGCATGCCGTTCGAAGGATAATCTTGCATCGGTTTCCGACATCCCCGAGCCATCGTCAGTAACCTGGATAAGCGTTTTCCCTGAATCCCTGATTACTACGTTTATTTTCCCGGCGCCTGCATCAACTGAATTCTCCATCAGCTCCTTTACTACCGAAGCAGGCCGCTGAATGACTTCACCAGCAGCGATCTGATTGGCAACAGAATCAGGTAAAAGCTTTATCAGATCAGGCATTTAATCCCGGATTATTATTCACGTTCCAAAGATATTAAATAATTGGCGCATGAGCTTCCCGGAACAATTCATGGCATTTACGGCCCTGTTTTTAAACTGATGACTATCTTTGAGAAAAATTCATCTGAGATGAAAAAGCTATTTTCCCTTTCCCTGGTCATTTTCCTTTTAGCACCCTGGGGCTGCAGAAACAAATCGGGTTCCAATGATATAAGGGTAATGACGTTTAACTTAAGATATGATAATCCCGCCGACAGCATCAATGCCTGGCCTTACAGGGCTGATCTGGTATGCCGTTTTATAAAGGAAGAAAAACCTGATCTTCTCGGCATGCAGGAGGTTCTGCTCGGCCAGTACGAGGTATTAGATTCTGCCCTTTCCGAATATGAATCTGCAGGAGTCGGAAGAAGCGACGGGGCAAAGGGCGGCGAGATGAATCCGGTTTTCTTCAGGAAGGATAGGTATGATATGGTCCGCACCAAAACATTCTGGCTGTCGGAGACACCCGAAGTCGCAGGTTCACAGGCCTGGGGCGCTAACCTTCCGCGTATCGTCACGTGGGCTGAGCTTGTTGACAAGGAGAGCCATGAACACCTTTTCTATTTCAATACCCATTTCGCACATGATTCAGATTCCGCAAGGATCATGAGCTCCATCCTGTTATTGAAAAAAGTGGATTCCATCGCTTCAGGGTTCCCGTTTATTATCACGGGTGATTTTAATATGCTGCCTGCCAGCAAAGGCTACCAGATACTTACAGGTCCTGCTGAAAGTGTTCCGCTGCTAAAGGATTCATATGAGATATCTGAAAAAAGGCCTTACGGCCCGGGGTTTACATTTAACGGATTCAGCGATAAGGAGGGCTCAGGAAGAATAGATTATATTTTTGTAAAGGATGGCATGAAAATTCTTGATCACAGGACGTTCATTAAAAAAGAACGGGGAATTTTCATTTCCGACCACTGGCCGGTTGAGGCCCTTGTTTGTCTCAAGTGATCCCCAGTCTACACACTGTAATTTTCTAAAAGATTGTTAATGACTGTAAGCTGGCAACAGAAAGTTGGCAGTATACAGTTGGCAGTTGGCAACAAAAATATTTGCCGCCTGCCGACTGCCGACTGCCAACTGCCAACTGCCAACTGCCAACTTGTAATTATTGAAGATTCTCTATAAAATCAGCAATATCCAGATTATTCCGGTCAACATCAGTAATATGCCAGCCCGAATTATTTTCTTAAATTGCATTAAGAAATAAATCAGCATAAAATGAGAAGGTTAATTATTGTCATATTTTCATTGACAGTTAGTCTGGGATCCTTTTCACAGAATTTAAGCCTGGCCAGCTCAGTTGTTTCAGTATCAGGGAATTACAAAACAGCAACAAATAATAGTCTGTCATGGACAGTTGGGGAGGCTGTTGTTGATATTCTTACATCATCAAATTACATGCTTACCGTAGGATTTCAGCAAAACTGGGAGAGGATCATTGGTATTGATGATCTGGAAGCTAACCGGGAGTCAGCGCTATTCCCTAATCCGGGAAACGGAATAATATTCATCAGGGCAACCGGACATGCATCATCAGAGTTACTGATTGAACTTTTTGACCTCAGGGGAATAAAGGTTTATTCTGAAAGAAAAAATGTCACTTCAGGTGATAAACTGATCACCCTGGATGTATCTAACCTGAAAACAGGAATGTATTTTTTACATCTGAATTACCCAGGCGGAATACCAGGCCGGGCTTATAAGTTCATAATAAATTAGAAATCAAATCCTGGAATATCATGAAAAAAGCAGTTTTAACACTCTTTGCTATGATTCTGAGCATTGGTTGTCTTTTGCCGGATCTATCGGCCCAGGTGCCACAGGGCTTTAATTTTCAGGCCGTTGCACGAAACAGTGATGGTTTTGTCTTAGTAAGTAAATCAATAACACTGAAAATAGGCATTGTATCATCAACATCAGAAATAACAGTATGGGAGGAGACTCATTCTGTTGTGACAAATGATATTGGGCTGTTCAATCTTACTATTGGAAAGGGCACGAGAACAGCCGGCATTGCTTTGCAATTCTCTGATATTGAATGGAGTGCAGAAATCCTTTATCTGAAAGTGGAAATGGATGCCGGAGAAGGATTTGAGAATCTCGGTACCAGCGAATTACAGTCAGTACCTTATGCCCTGGTAGCGAAAAAGCTGTCATCACCCCCCGAGTTGTCAGCCCTATCATCCCTGGGGATTGCCGAAGTTGAGGGTCATAATCCCGATTCTGCACTTTTTGTTGTAAAAAACAAGAACGGAGACATAATTTTCGGGGTTTATAATGAGGGTGTAAGAATTAATGTTGCCGATTATCCTCAGGGAGTTAAAGGTACAAAAGGGGGATTTGCAATTGGAGGTTTTGGAATTACAAAAGGACAGACTAATGAATATATGAGAGTATCTCCCGACAGTGTAAGAATATATATTGATGAGACAGTTGCCAAAGGACCAAAGGGTGGATTTGCAATCGGTGGTTTCGGTATAACGAAAGAGAGCGTGACCGGACTTATGCATCTGACACCCGAGAACTATTTTATCGGACATGATGCAGGAAGTTCAATTACAGATGGTTTATACAACTCCTTCTTTGGATACGATGCAGGTGTGAATAATACTTCGGGGAATAATAATGTTTTTATTGGGAATGAAACCGGTTATTCCAATATCGACGGTAACTGGAATATTTTTATAGGTAATACGGCAGGAAGTTCGAATACCGGTGGTCATGCAAATATAATCATGGGCGATGAAGCAGGGTACGAGAATACGACAGGTTCATGGAATGTCTTTCTTGGTGATCTTGCCGGTCATGGCAATACAACCGGGGAATCCAATGTCTTTATAGGTGCAGATGCCGGATTAAGCAATACTGCTGGCAGTTATAATGTATTTCTCGGTTCCACATCGGGATATAATAATACCGAGGGAACCTCAAATGTTTTCCTGGGGGAGAGTTCAGGATATACAAATACCCTCGGTACTTCAAATGTTTTCATCGGCACAGAAAGCGGCGCCATGAACCTGGAAGGTGACAATAATGTTTTTATCGGAGATGTTGCAGGCTGGTCAAACACATATGGTATTGATAATGTCTTCATTGGTGCAAGCGCAGGAGAGGAGAATGAAACCGGAAGTTATAATGTTTTTCTGGGGGAGTATAGCGGAAACAGTAACATTGACGGGATATCAAATGTATTCCTGGGGAAGGAAGCAGGACAGGCAAATACCTCAGGCTCATGGAACGTATTCCTCGGCACTATGACAGGTACTGAAAATACAATCGGACAACAAAATGTATTTCTTGGCCAGGAGGCTGGAAATGCAAATCTTACAGGCAGTTATAATGTATCAATTGGTACACTGAGCGGCAGCTCAAATGAAACAGGAAGCAGTAATATTTTCATCGGATATCAGGCCGGGATAGACGAAACAGGTTCCAACAGGCTTTATATTGATAATGCCGGCCTGTCATGGGACGAAGCACTTATTTACGGCGAGTTTGATAACAATTACCTCAGTTTTTATGCTGATGTTGAAATTGCCGGCGATGTAATGTACTATGATATTTTTGCTAAATCAGATGAAAGATTTAAAACAAATATTTCTGATTTCCCGGAAATATTATCTGATGTAATGTCGTTAAGGCCTGTTATATATAACTGGAATACAAAGGAATATCCAAAAGGCAGGTTTCCCGGGGAGCCGCAGATTGGATTAATAGCCCAGGAAGTTGAGGTTTTATTTCCCGAACTGGTAAAAACAGATAAAAAAGGCGATAAGGCAATCAACTATACAAAGCTTACAGTTCTTTTGCTGGAGGCAATGAAAGAACAGCAGAAAATTATTGAAGATCTTAAGGCTAAGGTTGATGGATTGATAAAATAACTGAACGGCACAATAACTTATCCTTTCACACACTTTTCCTGTAGCGGTTTACTGCAAGGATTGTCATTGCCGCCCTGTTCTGGCTGACAAGATCATGCTCGAAGCCGGCGCTGAAAACGAATCCAAAAATCAATATCTGGGAAGTCGGTTGTCAGCGTTAAATAGCTAGGGGGTATCGATGAAACCGGCGAGATCGGGGTCATTCCTTCGCAGATTCGTTATCAGCCAACCCGAATTAAGCTCTATGCGGTTGAAATCCCTTATCTGCATATACCAGCCGGGTATATCTGTAACATGATAAATAACCTCCTCCACATATTCAAACCGCAACTGGCCCGACCTTACGAGGGTGAATAAGAGTGTAAGCTTGTCGGGCACATAATCATTCCGGGCATAATCAGCCAGGTGATCGGTATCTTCCAGTGCCCTTTTAAGGTTCATGAAATCGGTCTCGTTGCTTGAAGGCGGTATAAAGCGAACCATTGATGTGTCGGTTTTGAAAACATCGAGCAGATTACCTTTAGCCGAATGGATAACCCATTTCACCATATCTCCTCCGACAGTTTCCTGTACCATGAACACACTTATTTTTTGAGGCTGTCCCCTGTATGTTACCCTCGACCTTGCTTCTGCGATGATACCCGGTGAATATTTAAAAAGAGTGAAGTTGGCTGATGTCACATCAGAGATGAAGGATTCCTTCAGCTTCACGTAGTCAGCAGAATACTCATTCCCCTGTTTCACTATCCTGGGATCCTTAAGATCGAACAGCATTGATATCATCCTTTCACGCGGCATTTTTGCACGGAATGAAGAATCAGCGGGATTCCCGTTAAAATCGGTTTTAAGGTTGAACCTGTCGGCAAATTCATTAAACTGCTTGATCCGTGCGGTGAATATCTCCTCGCGCTCCTTCTGCGGATCGGATAGGATCTGGGAAAAGAGAGGATTGCTGATAATAAATGCCAGAGTAACCGGAATAAAAAGCCGGACTGTTTTTAACCTTGGTAAAACGGATGTCATCAGGAGATAGCTGTTTTTGTTTCAGTGGCTTTGATATCGCCAAGGAAAATCTTCCATCTTTTTTCCTGGAAGAAAGTATCTTCAACAATATCGATTATGATCTCCACCTCCTTCTTGGTGATATCGGTATAGATGATATCGTCGTTGCTGAAGCCGGTAAATTCCTGTATGATGGTAGCCGTTGAATAGTACTTTCCGTCAGGTCCCTTTGTGAATTCCCTGATATAAGCGATATCGTAGAATTTAATTACGACCCTGGTATATGGCAGCGATTTCAGCCTGGCAAGGTATTTTTCCATAGGCCTGTTCACTTTCTGAACAGAACCGTCAGGAAGAGCAGTGGATATTTCCATTTCTGCGCCTTTATAAAAGAGCTTTAATGCCTCTTTTTCCGCCATATTTCTCTTTTCCACAGGTTCGTCCTTGCTTCCGAGGGTAACAATATATTGCTGAAACTCCTCAACTTTCTGCCTGGTTTGTTCCTTGAACAGTTCGATATCGGCCGTGCTGAGGTTGATTTCGTCGGTAATCTTTGCCTGTTTGGTGGTTACAGCAGTCTTGGTCTCCTGCGCTGTAACACAGATACTTACAAATAACACTAATACTGCTGATAGGAATCTTTTAAACATAAATTATCGTTTGTTTACCTGCTATACTACAATTTGTATGCTAAACTTATTCTTAAACCGAAATTTTTGATTTTTGTAGCCAGATGCTCGTGTTCAACTCCGAAGATATCCATATACTTTTTGTTTTCGCCGGCAATATCAGTTATCCCTATGACAGCCTCGGGCCCGAATGTTATTGATGAATAATATCCCAAAGGTATATTAATTCCGGCGGAAGCGTAAAGTGCAAGGTTAAAACCCTTTATCTTCACTTTATCTGTAATGTCTATATTTTCCCTCCTGTAGAATCCAAGTTCCTCAATGTCAAGCACCTGCAACACAGCTGGATTATCAGGGTAGTATCCTGTATATATATAATATCCGGTACAGTTGTATTGTGCTTTCTGAGGAATTGAGATTTTTGCCCCGCCTTCCGCGAAGAATCCTAATTTGCCGGGTTTGCCGCTTGTATAATTTATAAGAAGAGGCAGGGTTATATAGTTTATGTTAATAAGTGAATCATAATCAGCAGAAATCCTTTTATAAAACTCATCGGAATTTAAATCAGCCGCCTTTGTTTTGCTCCCGAATTTTCCTGCAAGATTGTATTTTGCAGAATAAGTGTTGAATTCCAATCCGCTCCGCACAGCAATATTATCATTGAAGTAGTAAGTGACACCGAGGGCAGTGATGAAGCCGGACAGCGGCTTCAGGGTCCAGGAAACCGAATCTTTCAGGATAGTCAGTGACTCAATATTTCTGTTTGTGATGCTGGTCATGCCGAAAGAGCCAATAAAGGAGAGGCTCAGTCCCTTCCTGGTCACAGGCCTTATAATTACCTGTGGAAGCTCGGCCGGGCCTGTTTCAGCGGCAGCCTGCAGATAATCAGTTTCAGATCTGTCGATACTGTTTATTTTGAAGTCGGTAAATATGTTTTCAGCTGATTTGAAAGTGATCTTAAAGACCAGCTGAAATGAGTTTCTGAACACATCTCTTCCCCTGAAATTGCCTGAAAAAAACTTGCTTGCGCGGGTGTAAGTGTAAAAACTTCCATCCTCTGCTTTCATCACCTGTCCGAATTTTGCAGAATCAGCATTTATAGAGAGGTTCTTGATGCCTTCAGGATAACCTTCCACGTAGCTTACCAGGTAATCTGATACAGAAATGAGGTTTGTTTCAGGCTCCGGTGCTATATCATTGTAAACCCTTATATCTCCGGATGTGAAGAGCCCGGTGAAGCTCTCCTTATAAAAATTCTTCTCCTCGGCTGCTTCCTGCGGATCGCCGATCAGGGAAAGGAAATTTGTGTAATCGCGGAGAACTTCCTTAATGGAGTTCTGGATCATAGCAATATCTTCCTCGCTAATATCCTCTGCATTGACTTCCCTGAGTGCCTGGGAATAATCAATTGCAGTGCCTGATGCTGCATTCCTTATTCCCACTATCTTGAAGTTAACCGCCGATTTGTTTTCCACACTAAACGCAATCCTGAATAAAAGCTCCTCAACATTCTGATTTAAGGTCTGATTCAGGTAGTTTCCGTTTATCGTTTTTTTGGTAAGTATGTCAATGGAGTAAATATTGTTTTCGTGCGACATGATTTCACTTACCCTGGCATTATTAAGATCGAGGCTTATTGTAATACCATCGGGGTACCAGAGGATGATACTGTTGGTATATGTCTCAGCTTCATAAAACTCGCTCAGCTTATGTGCAGGGTCGAGGTCGTTGAAGATAAGCACCTGGCGGTTAACGAACAGCTCAAGCAATCCTTCGGCTCCGCCCCTGGCTTTTTCGATATCACTCACCACAAATTCGCCCATCTGATTAATGTGGGACTGATAATTACTGAGTACCAGTAGTGCATCGGAATAGATAACCGATTTCTCCTTTTCAGAAAAGTATATCTGGGCTTTTAACGACGGAGCCAGCATTAATAAAATGAACGGTATGTATATTTTTGATGCCTTCATGTAATAAGGGTTATTCCAGAATTATTTTTCTTGTTGTCAGTGTCCCGTTTAACTCAATTGAAATCAAATATAGCCCCTTTGCCAGTCCGTTCAGGTTCAGTTCAGCCGAAAAGCTGGTCGAACTCTTTTCAAAGATAAAGTTATACAATTCTTTCCCATCCTGATTATAAATTTTTACCGGAAGATCACCGGAAAGCTCATTTTCGAGCTCTATTCTTAGGATCCCTGATGTCGGATTCGGGTATATCTGCAGGTTTTCGAACGGATCGGTAGCATCTCTGACCAGGTATTCCGCAGGAATGCGGAAATCGGTCATCTCTGATTTGGAAGCCGGGATTGTCCTCTCTTCACTCATTGTATAGCAATTGTTCAAGTTCCCCGCGGCCACTTTGTAAGTTCCCAATGTCTTGTTCGCCACATAGATATATTTTGTAGCTCCCGTTATCTGTTCCCCGTTCCGGTACCACTGGTAACGGTCCGCAGTCTTGCTTTCTGCTGCCATGTACCATACAACAGGTCCCTTTACATATACTTTCGGCTTTTCAGGAGCATCCGGAAGGGTTATGGTCACAGGATCTGACTCGATCATACAATCTCCCAGCTCTGCCCTTAGCTTATAGATGCCCTTTTCATAAAACTCAAGGTGTGTCAGAGTATCATTCAAACGTGGTTCACCATCCTTGATCCAGGTGTATTTATATCCTGGCACCGCGGTTCCGGCGCTTAAAATTACCGGATCCTTTCCCGGGCATTCTCCCAGTGAATAATTGGATGACGCAACTGCCGGTTTTGAGGGGGATGGTTTTACATTGATATTGACCGGCCTGGTTTCTGAACTACACTCTGCAGAATTAGAGACTTCAAGTCTGTATTTTCCTGTGGTACCTGCTGTATAACTGTTTGTCTCAGCTCCGGGGATCACTCCGAATTCATTCTTCCACCTGTATGTATTGCCGGTTGTTGAAGGCACACTCAGGGTAACAGTGCTCCCCTGGCAGAATGTTGTGTCGCTGCTGCTGCTGATATTACCGGCTGAGGGGGAAGGTTTAACAATCACTGTCACTGAATCGGTAGAATTGACCGAACATCCGTTTGTATTGGTTACTGTAAGGTTATATTTTCCGCTGTTCCTTGCGATGTATTTGTTTGAATCGGCTCCTACCGCTCCGCCGTTGTTCTTCCACTGGTATGAATAATTAAGTGTATTTGTTACACTTAATTCAACCGAGTCGCCCTGGCAGAATTCAACTGGACCTGATGATGATATATATGGTGAAACCGGAGACGGATTGATTGTTATTGCGGTCTGGGCTGATGTTGAAATGCAATTTGCAGCCGGATTGGTTACCCGGACTGAATATTGACCTGAAAAAGCTTTTACCATATATGTGCTTGAAAGTCCGCCATTAATATCATTATTATCAAGTTTCCATTGATAGGTATAGAGCGGATTGTGCTCAACTGAAAGAGAAATGCTGTCGCCGCTGCAAATTGTAGTCTGACCACTGATTGATACAGCCGCATTAGGGTATGTTGCTATTGTAAGTGACTTTATGAGGCTGTCCGCACACCCGTTTGAGGCAATGGCTTTCAGTTTTATACTATATGTGCCTTTATAAGAATAATAATGTGTTACAGGGTTCTGGACAGTTGAGGTCTGTCCATCACCAAATGTCCAGTACCATCCGGTGATCGTAGTTCCGCTTGGATTTGTATAATTTGTTATCTGAGCTGTGAGTCCCTCGCACACATTTGGGGCTGAAAATGAAACCAGAGGTCTGGGTTTAATAATTACATTTTGTGTCAGAGAATCCTTATCTCCCGCAGTGCTTGTAATTATAAGTTTTACCGCATATGTTCCTCCTGCTGAATAAATGTGAACGGGATTCTGCAGTGAAGAAGTTGTACCATCATTGAAATACCACTTCCATACTGCAATGCCCTCTGCAGCAACCGACTGATCTGTAAAATGTGTTGGCAAACCCTGGCATACAGTATCGGCTTCAAAGAATGCCTGGGTATTTTTAACAATAAATGTATCTATTGCTGACCAGGCTCCTCCCGCATAACCCTGATCAACTGCCTGTACCTGCCACTCCCAGTAACCGGCGGGCCAATCTTTAAGGTTGTAGCTTTTATTAAACTGGATATTACCCGGATTTACTATTCTTCTGAATCCGCTTGAATCTGAATGAGGGGCGGAATACCACACAACATCATTTAAAGGTCTTAATCGCAGATTATAGCTCATCGCCATCGAAGGCGTTTCATCGCTTAAAACCGGAGACCATGTTAAATTGACATTATTAGGAGTAATTTCACTTTTGAGTAATGAAGGGGAATCAGGTTTTATGTTGGGCGGAATTGAGGCTGCCATCATGACTGCATTGTTCTTATAAATCCTTGTAAATGGGTTATCGTTTGCATCAAATCCGGTCAGGAGAAAATCCAGGTCACCATCATTATCATAATCAGCCCATTCTGCTGAACCCCATCCAAGGTTTATTAATGAAAAATCTTTCATCTCGGTAAATCCAGAATCTCCATCATTCCTGTAAATCGCAGAATAACAACTGTTAGAGAATATATTTCCGCTTATCAAAAGATCAGGATCACCATCGCTATCATAATCACCCCATGATGATGAACTGTTATAGACACCTGTTAAATTTATATCTGTTCGTTCTGTAAATGTGCCATCACCATTGTTCATATAAATTTTTGACACGGGTTGTTTATCTGAATAGACCGATGAAGTAGCGCCACAAAGAAATATATCAAGGTCGCTGTCATTATCAAAGTCAACCCATTTCACTGAACCCTCATAAACATCTGTCAGATTAATTTCTGTCATTTCAGTGAAAGTACTATCCCTGTTATTACGATATACTTTTGAAACAGGCTGATTATCATTATAATTTCCTGTGGCACCAGTTAAAAGGATGTCTACATAACCATCCTTATCGTAATCACCCCAGTCAACTGCACTGTTATATACCTGGGGCAAAGGGACCCACCATTGTTCTTCAAAGATTCCGCTACCATTGTTGCGATATAATATCGACACCGGGTCTCTGCTCGTATTCAGTGAAGTCGCGCCTGAAACTAAAAGATCAAGATCATCATCGTTATCATAATCAGCCCATGCCAGAGAGCTGTAACACACCTGTGGCAATACAATTTGAGCCTGTTCCGAAAAATCAATTCCATTATTATTCCGGAATATTTTTGTAACCAGGGCTGTTTCCGCATTACCACTTATAAGAATATCAAGGTAACCGTCATTGTCATAATCAGCCCATGAAGTTGACCCTGAGTGTACAAGCGGTGAATCAAATAATGCCAGCCTCGTGAAAGTGTTATCTCCATTGTTTGTAAACAATCCGGCAGAAGTAATTGGGACCAATCCGGCGATTTCAACAAAAAATCCTCCTGTGAGAAGTAAATCCAGATCACCATCATTATCATAATCCCCCCATGTAACAGAACTTGCTCCCGCATCAGTCAGTCCCATAATCTGTTGTTGTGTAAATGAAGCCGTACTAAAGGTACCTGTATTAGTTGCTGATGATACACTGGCATAAACTTCTGAGCCTGTACCTCCCTGCAGCTCTATAGCATGAATCCTGTAGTTTTTTGAAGGATTAAGCCCGGAAAGAAGAACTGTATCCGATTCTCCTTTATAAATACAAAACCAGCCGGTTGTTCCAATAGGCGACCCTTCAGCAAAAACGGAGTTCCCGTAATAGGTAGTAAAATTAGCCGGAGACGCTGTGCCTGTTGTCCCTTCCCTCGCAAAAACAATACAACGGGTACCGTTCCCCCGTTTCCATTTTAACAGAATTGAAGTGTTCGACTTATTAATACCAATCAGATCTGACGGCTGATGCGGAGTTATATTAAACTGGATCTCGTTTGAAAAGGCTCCTCCTTTGAAAGAGTTATCAATTGCCTGTACACGGGCAAAATAAAGGGTATCCCAGTGATAGTAAAACAGAAATGAAGTATCTAGTTGAGTATTACCCATTTCAGGTATTTTTCTGAACCCGCTGGAGGCAGATTGAGGGGAAAGGAAATGGGTAGCACCACTGACTCTTCCGATTTTCATATTGTAAGAAAGCGATTTCAGGGATGTTTCATCTGTTTTAACCCTGTCCCAGTTAAAAAGAATCATAGAATTTGGATTTACAGTATAACTGAGATTTTGTGGAGCTGCAGGAACACTATTGAGTTTTACTATATTGTTTTTAAATAGTTTAGTTATATATGTACCCGAAATATCCTGACCGCTTATGAGTATATCCAGGTCAGAATCATTATCACAATCAGCCCATGAAACCGAACCATTATAAACGCCTGTGATAAAGATGCCTGTTTGTTCCGAAAAAATATTATTTCCATTATTTTCATATATTCTGGATATTAATGTTTCATTATTAGTCCTGCCGGCTATTAAAATATCAAGATCTCCATCGTTATCAAAGTCACCCCATGATCCTGAACCTAAATAGACACCTGTCAGGTCAATATCTGATTGTTCAGTAAAGATCCCATTCCCATTGTTACGATAAATAATTGAAATTCTGTTATTGGAGGCTTCAACTCCAGTCATAAGAATATCGAGAAAACCATCATTGTCGTAATCTCCCCAGGCAACTGAGCCGGATTCCAATCCAACTAATTCTGTATAAGACTGTTCCACAAAGGAATTGTTGCCATCATTCCTGTACAATCTAGTAATCTTATTGCTGTTGTCATCGCGGCCCAGCATAATAAGGTCCAGATCATTATCGTTATCGTAATCACCCCATGCTACCGCACTTCTTTCAACGCCATGCAATGTTATTCCCGTTTGCTCACTGAATGTTTTATTACCGTTATTTTTATAGATCCCGGCATACTTCAGAGTTCCAGCTCCTGTAAGCACAAAATCCAGTAAGCCATCATTATTATAATCACCCCATGCAAGGGCAGTTGTTGATAAACCCGGGAGGACAATATTCTGGTCGGTAAAGGTTTTATCGCCATTATTGGTAAATATATCACTCGAGGTTTCATACAAAAGGTCTCCTGACATTAAAATATCCAGATCATTATCATTATCGTAATCACCCCAGGAAGCAGAAACCTTAATAGGATATGTACTAGGATAAAAAAGTTCATTGAAGTCATTAAATAATGTTCCGTTGTATGCTATTGCCGGCGAATTTCCTGAAAAAAATAAATCGAGATCATTATCATTATCATAATCCCCCCACAATACTGAAGACCTGTATCCACCGGGAAGATTTATGCCGGTATTTTCTGTGAATACAGTATTGATTACAGAAGGATTTTGAAAAACATTTGTTGAGAGATACTTCTCATTACCCGGAGTCCCGTTATATTCACAAACATGTACGGCATAGTTATCATCGGGGATTAATCCGCTGATGGTTGCAGAATTGGAAGTTCCATTATAAACACATTTCCAACCTCCCGGAGTAAGACTGTTTATTGCATAAGTAGTATTATCAACCGGATCAGCATTTCCTGTACCATTCGCTTTAATAAAAGCTACCCTGTTAGTCCCGCCTCCGAAAGACCAGGAAGCCACAGCCTGAGTTGCCGTAATTCCTGAGAATGACAGCAGGGAAGACTGAACTACAGGTGTATAGACAGGAACTGTAAAGCTGTTTTCGGTGGAAAAACTGCTACCTGCAAATCCGGCATCAACTGCCTGAACAGACCAATAATATGTTTTTAAAGGCGGCAGGTTTTTTACAATGTAACCTGAAGAACTCCATTGTATATTTCCAATCCGGGCTACCAATCTCCTTCCATTTAAGGCATGACTTTGCCTGAAAGCGTGAGGTGGAAATTTATAGTCTGTATGAGCTGATTCATAAATATAAAGATTGTAGGTCAGACCATTCTGCGGCGTCTGGCTGTCAGTGGTTTTACTCCATATAAGTGAGATAATACCATTACTATTTACAGTTGATAAACCGGAAGGTGTTAAAGGTTTGGTGTTTATAATAGTACAATTATTTCTATATATCCTGGTAAACCTGTTGGGACTTGAATAACCTGAAAATAATATGTCCAGATCGCCATCATTATCATAATCTCCCCAGGCTGCACAACCTGAAGAAACTGATATGGGCAATGTTGCACCGATATTAGTAAAAAGACCACTATCGTTACGATAAATACTGGTGATTGAACCCGAGCCCGGGGAACCTGCAAGCAGGATATCCAGGTCACCGTCATTATCATAATCTCCCCAGGCAACAGAGCTTCCCGATACTCCGGTAATACCGGCATTAATATCTGTGAAAATCCCGTTATTGTTGTTGTATATTCTGGAAATACTACCCAGACCAGAACCAAGCCAGCCTGTAAGCAGCAGATCCGGATCAGCATCACTATCATAGTCGCCCCAGACTACACTGCCATTGGTTACTCCGGGGAATGCAGTATTTATATTCTCGACAAATGTTTTATCACCATTGTTTGTGTAGAGCTTCGTAATAATGTTGCCGGAGTTATCTGTTCCTGTCAGTATCAGGTCAATATAACTGTCGTTATTATAATCTCCCCACGCTATTGATCCGTTTTGAACTCCTGGTAGGGAAACATTTAAATCTTCAGAAAAAGTGCCGTTGCCATTATTGCTGAATATTTTAGAAATGTAATTTGTGCTCGAGCTTCCAGTTACAATAACATCCAGATCCCCGTCATTATCATAATCTCCCCATGCAGAAGAGCATTTGAAACCTACCCCGGTTATCGGAGCATTTATGTCAGTGAATGAGCCGCTATCATTCCGGTAAATTTTTGTTATTTTTTGGGAGCTTTCATTATATCCGCAAATAAGAAGATCAAGATCTCCATCATTATCATAATCACCCCATGAAGTGGAACTGTACTGAATCCCGGCGAGTTTTATCTGATATTGCGGTGTGAAAATTCCAGAACCATAATTCCTGAAAATGCGTGATATTTTACGACTCGAGGAATCACCACACACAATAAAATCCAGATCTCCGTCATTATCATAATCACCCCAGGACAGCGAACCATCCCTGATACCGGTTAGGGATATCCCCGAATCAGTGAAAGGTTGTGAATAGAGCCCGGCAGATATTATTAGAAGAAACCATAGAGTAACCTGTGTTTTAAGAAGAATTCTTTTCATCTCAATCAGGTTTAACAAAATAAATAGAAAAATTACTCAAAATCCCTGTTAAAAGCAAATGAACCCCGACTTATTTGACTAAAGCAGAGAAAGTTGGGACGAAGAAGAAGGATGGGGAGATGGGGATCCGCCTTCGTCCCGAGTACTCGGGACTTCGGCGGACAATGGAGGGCGAGAGGGCGGGAAGAGGCGACTCTGTGTATCTCCGTGCACTCTGTGTCTCCGTGGTTGTTTGATTTCAGATTCCAAATTCCAGATAAATCCAAATAATAAAATTGCCACGAAGACACAAAGACACCAAGGTTCACCAAGAGTTTATCTTTCAATGACTTATTCTTGGAGTAACTTTGTGCCTTGGAGCCTTGGTGGTAAAAAAACTTTTCGGAGTAGACTCAAAATTCAAAGGGAACCAGCAACAAGCAACCAGCAACAAGCACCTCTATTCTATTATAATCTTCCTCACAGCTGAAGATTTCCCTAATGTAAACCTGACAAAATAGGTCCCTTCCGCCCTGTCGCTCAGGTCAATCTCAACTGAGAAATATTCTGTGGACTTTTCAAACTTGTTGCTGTAAACCTCCCGTCCGTCAATTGTAACAATTGTTATATTCAGGTCGCCGAACTCCTGGTTCTCCATATCAACAGTGATCTTCCCCGATGTCGGATTGGGATAAATATTCATCGTCAGAAAAGGATCAATATCCTCAATACCGGTATGGAAACCTGTAGGTATGCTGACTGAATCGCTGTTCGTATAGCACACATCATTATCGGAAATGGCCACATAATAGACTCCGTATTTCCTGTTCGCTACATATACATTCTTATCAGCGCCATCGATAAGCTCATAATTGCAATACCATCTGTAATATTTCGCTGTATCATTGCTGCTGGCAAGGTACCAGACTTTCGGGCCTTTTGCGTAGATAGCCGGTTCCGGGAGGGCATCTGCAATAGTAATGTTTTTTTGCGTTGAATCGACGCAGCCATTTGATGTCTCTGCAATCAGCGTCATTGAGTAATTGCCTGAATTCAGGTAATTATGTGATCCCGGATTCTTCTGCGAAGACTCACGTTCATCGCCGAAATCCCAGTTCCATCTGTCGATTGTAAATCCTGTTGTGACTGTCAGGTTACTGATCACGGTTTCAACACCTTCACATAATCCTTCCGTTGAAAAATCAATGACAGGGACAGGGTATATGTAAACTTCCTTAAACAAAGTATCGGTGTCAAATGCTGTAGAGACTGCCAGTCTTACAGTGTGGGTTCCCGAAGTAGTGTAGGTATGAACCGCATCTTCCGTATCATCAGTAGTTCCGTCGCCGAAATCCCATGAATACGTGAGTATTGGATCCCTGAAAGACGTCGAACGGTTTGTAAACCCGGTTACCTGTTTCCTGCAAACTGTATCGGCATCAAAGAATGCCTGGACATTCTTTGCATTGATCACAGGACCAATCGCCCACTGGCCTCCCCTGTAACCCTGGTCAACCGCTTGTATTTTCCAGCGGTATTTACCGGGGATCAGGTTCCTTATAAGGAAAGTTGTATCAGTCTGGACATTACCCATCGCAACAATCCTGCGATATCCAGTGACGGTATCGGCCAGGGCAGACATAGCCGGCAATCCACCAGCCTCAGGCTGAATATTAATGTTGTATGTCATCGCCCCCGGAGGTGTTTCATCTGCCCTTACCGGCGACCATGATAGTTTAATACCCTCAGGAAGACGCACTGCTGTTAGGTTTGCCGGCGCTTCAGCCCTCCTGTTAGACTGGTAATCACCAGCCTTCATAATTGCGTTGTTGCGGTAGATCTTTGTAACAACGGTTGAGCCGGCGCTCTGCCCGGTCATAAGAATATCTATATCCCCGTCATTGTCATAATCACCCCATACAA
The DNA here is from genome assembly GCA_041303415.1 of Bacteroidales bacterium. Lineage (GTDB taxonomy): Bacteria > Bacteroidota > Bacteroidia > Bacteroidales > VadinHA17 > LD21. The sequence continues at coordinate 43,600 of JBFYPG010000187.1, read as the reverse complement.
CCGAACCGTAACCGACACCGGTAAATGTTATATCAGTTACTTCCGCAAATATGTTAATTCTGTCGTTCCTGTAAATTTTTGTTGTATACCCGCCGTTAACAAGCCGGCCTGATATCAATATATCAAGATCTCCGTCATTATCAAAGTCGCCCCATGCGGCAGAGCTGTTTGCAACACCCTCCAATTTGATTCCGGACTGCCAGGTAAATGTACTGTCGCCATTGTTCCTGTAAATCCTTGACAGATAGACTACTGTGCCTTCATTGTTATATCCTGTCAGAAGTATGTCAGGATCGCCGTCATTATCGTAATCGCCCCATGATGCGGAGCTGTTCATAACACCCGGCAGAACTGTCTTGTCCAGATGTGTAAAGGTACTGTCGCTGTTATTGGCATAGACCATGGAAACCGAATTTTGCGATCCTGAGAGGTTGTTTCCTGTGATCAGAATATCCAGGTCGCCGTCGTTGTCATAATCGCTCCACGAAGAGGAGCCTTTTGCAACGTGTTCAAGGTTTATTTCAACCTGTTCAGTGAAAGTATTATCGCGGTTATTCCTGTAGACTTTTGAGATCAGGTTTGATCCTGCTCCCTGGCCGGTAATCAGAATATCGAGCCAGCCGTCATTGTTAAAGTCACCCCAGCCTGCTGATGAATAGCTTACTCCGATCAGGCTGATCCCTATCTGTTCGGTAAAAGTATTATTGGCGTTGTTCCGGTAGATCTTTGTAACAGGGAAAGCGCCTTCAGTAAGTCCCGTAAGCAGGATATCGAGATCGTTATCGTTGTCATAGTCTCCGAATGACACTGATCCGTTCTGCACGCCGAACAGGTTTATTCCGGTCTGTTCGGTGAATGAATTATTTCCATTATTCCGGAATATTTTTGATATCGCCGTTGATTCTGATTCAGGATAATTGTTCCCTGTTAGTAAAATATCCAGGTCTCCGTCATTATCATAATCACCCCATGTAACTGAACTGTTGTATACCTTATCAAGCTCAATATCTGATTGTTCTGAGAATAATCCGCAGGAGAATATCCCCGGATTATTTTCTCCGGATGACCTGTAATAGATCTCTGATCCTGTGTTCCCGACATATTCAACCACATGGAATGAATAAGGTATTCCCTGTGAAAGCCCTGTAACTATTGTGCTGTCGCCTCTGCCATTGAATACGCAGTACCACCCGGTGGTCCCTATCTGATCGCCATAGCCGAATATGTTATCGGCAGAATAGGTGGTATTAGCTGACGGCAGAGCCAGTCCTGTTGATCCCTGCTTACAGAACACTACCCGGCGCTCTCCGTTTCCATTCTTCCATTTTATCAGCAGGGCGTTTTTGTTTGCGGTCACCAGTTTGCCTTCAAGCCTGCTGGCCTGGATGCTGTCGATGGTAAAGCTTTTCTCTTCCGCAAAAGCGCCTCCGGCAAATCCGTTGTCCACTGCCTGAACACTCCAGTAATAGGTTCCCGGCTTCAGGTTTTGGAACACGAAAAATGTATCAAGCTGGCTGTTCCCCATTGCTGATATTCTCCTTTTGCCTGAAGCTGACGACATTGCCGGTATTATCTGGTTGCCTCCTGCAGTTGTTCCCATCCTGATGTTGTAAGTCAATCCTCTGTAAGCAGTCTCATCTGTTCTGACTGAGTTCCAGTAAAGTATTGTATTCGGCGCAGCGGCGCTGACACCGAGGCCTGAAGGTACCTCGGGGATAGTGTTGAATGTAAGAATCTCGTTCCTGAAGATCCTTGTGATGCGCGAAGTACCCTGTTCTCCGGAAATAATGATATCAAGGTCGCCGTCATTATCATAGTCTCCCCAGGCTGCTGAGCTGTACCTCACTCCGGGAAGGCTGAAGTTTGACTGGTCCTTGAAAGTGCCGTTGCCATTATTGCTGTATACCCTGCAGATTCGCCCTGAAGAGGTCTCCCCTGTCAGGAGCAGATCCGGATCACCGTCGTTGTCGTAGTCGCCCCAGATTGTTTCGCTGGCCCCGGCTACTGAATTGTCGGCAACTGAAGATCCCGCTACTCCAATGAGTATTATGCCCGATTCTTCGAATTCTCCGTTATTATTCCTGAATATCTTAGAAACCGGAATATTACCTGTAATATCGTATCCGGCAAGAAGAACATCCAGGTCACCGTCGCTGTCGTAGTCGCTCCATGCCGCCGAGCTTTTGGTAACCCCGGGCAGATCAATTCCCTGCTGTTCCGTAAACTCCATCATAAAGGGGTTGCCGGCATTACGGTATATCCTCGATAATCCGGAACCAGTAAGCAGTATGTCAGTAAAGCCATCGTTGTCGTAGTCAGCACAAGCCACGGAGCCGTTTGTTACTCCGGGCAGGTTTAATCCCTGCTGTTCACTGAAGAGATTTGCCCCTGAATTCCTGTAAATCTTTGTCACATTACCCGAAGCTGAAGTTCCGGTAATAATTACATCGAGTTTGCCATCATTATTAAAATCTGCCCATTCTGCTGAGCTTTCCCTGACTCCTGCCAGGCTGATATCGGTCTGTTCGGAAAAGGAATTATTGCCGTTGTTCCTGATAATCCTTGAAACTGATGTATTGTTTATATCAAGTCCGGTCAGAAGAATATCCGTATAACCATCATTATTATAATCGCCCCAGAGCGCAGAACCGTTTGTGACACCGGGAAGACTGATCACTACCTGGTCGGAGAAAGTATTGTTACCGTTGTTGCGGTAAATCTTAGCTGCAGCTCCTGAATATGTTGCGGAAGCCGTACCCGTGATCAGTATATCGAGGTAATTACTGTTGTCGTAATCGCCCCATGCAACTGATCCGTATGATAATCCGGTAAGGCTGATATCTGTCTGCTCTGAGAAAATACTGGTTTGAACAACGACCGGATTGCCCTGGCCTGTCTGTGTAAAATACAGCGGACCCGGGTCATATTCCACAACCTGGAATGTGTAATCTGTGAGAAGTTCAAGCCCGGTGATCCTGACCTTATTGCCACTGCCGTTATAGACACAGTACCAACCCGTTGTCCCGATCTGTGATCCTGAGCTAAAAATTGAGTTTGCCGTATAATCAGTATTGTTTTCAGGCACTGCATTTCCTCCGCTGCCTTTACGGGCAAAAACAGCACAGGCGGTTCCGTTGCCCCTGTTCCAGTGAAGTGTAAGGGCCGTAACCTGAATGCTGTCGGCAAACAGCTTTGATGCCTGAAGCAGGGTTGTGAACATGTATGATTGTTCTGCTGCAAAATGTCCGGGTGCAAAGCCGTTGTCAATAGCCTGAACACTCCAGTAATAGGTTGCCCTTTGCGGGTATTTAAGTATAAATAACGTATCGTTGCGGGCATTCCCTGGTTCAGGAACAAGCCTTGAGCCTGAGGTCAGTGCCATCCCTGTCACAACATCACCCGATCCCGGAGATGTTCCTATCTTCACGTTGTAGCTCATGCCGGCCCCGGGTGTCTCATCGCCGGGAACGATATCCCAGCTCAGGATCAGTGATGTTTCATCGCTGGTTGTTGAGAGTCCGGCAGGCGGCGATGGCCTATTGTTCGGTTTCGGATACTGATTCCGGTATATCCTTGTGACAGAACCATAATTGGGATTATACCCTGCCAGGAAGATATCAGGCTTACTGTCTTTGTCAAAATCGGCCCATTTTACGGAGCTGTTATAGACCTTCAGAAGGTTTATTCCCGGCTGCTCTGTAAATGAATTATCGCCATTATTCCGGTACACGGCTGAGCAGTACTGGCTTTCGATTGTGCCCGAGTACCCTGTAAGCAGGATATCTGATAATCCGTCGCTGTCGTAATCTCCCCAGGCGACCGATCCTGAATGTACTCCCCTGAGCAGGGCGCTGTTCAGTTCGGTAAAGGTACTGTCGCCATTATTTCTGTAGACCCTGGTTATATACTCTACAACGCTTGTTCCTGACTCTCCTGACAGAATTATATCGAGGTCGCCGTCGTTGTCATAATCACCCCAGTCAACAGAGCTTCTCGCAACGCCCTTAAGGCCGATGCCTGTCATCTCGGTAAATGAGTTATCGCCATTGTTACGGTAAATCCCTGAAACAGGTATGTTGTTGTTGTTAAAGCCGGTAAGCAGGATATCCAGGTCGCCGTCGTTATCATAGTCACCCCATGCTACCGACCCGGAACAGACTCCCGGGAATGAAATGCCTGTCTGCTCCGTGAATGTGTTATCCCTGTTGTTGCGGTAAATGGTTGAGATATAATCGTTGGCTTCTGACTTTCCGGTAATTATAAGGTCAGTGTATCCGTCATTATCATAATCGCCCCAGGCAGCCGAGCTGCCGGATACTCCCCGGATATTTATTCCTGTCTGTTCAGTAAATGTATTGTTGCCGTTGTTCCTGAAGATCTTCGAGACAGAAATATTGGCGGCTGAAAGCCCGGTGATAAGTATATCAATGTAATTATCATTATTGTAATCACCCCAGGCTGAAGATCCATTTGATATTCCGGTAAGTATAATAGCATTTTGCGCGGCGAAAATATTATTGCCCATGTTCCGGTAAATCCTTGAAGTTCCGTTGCCTGTTACCAGAACATCCATGTCACTGTCATTATCATAATCTCCCGGGGCAATGGAACCATTCCTTATGCCATAGATGCTTATGGTATTCATTTCAGTAAATGTCCCGGTTCTGACAACCAATGGATTGCCCTGCCTGCCATCAAAGTTGAAGTAGCTCGTTGCCCCGTCGCACTCAATTACATTATAAATATATTCTGTCAGCGATTCAAGGTTTGAGATTGTAACACTGTTATCGGGTCCCCTGTATACACAATACCATCCGGTTGTATCTATCTGAGTGCCGTTTCCAAACTTTGAATTTGCATCATAAGGCCGGCCAACCTCTGGCTGAGCCATCCCGCGGTTCCCTTTTTTCGCAAACACAATACAATCGCTCAGGTTGCCTCTTGTCCAGTTAAGAGTCAGCCTGGATGCCTGGATATCGCTGGCGACCAGATATGTAGCTTGCATCCAGTTGCCGAAGTTAAATGACTGCTCAGTTGAGAATTCCCCTGCACCGTACCTGTTATCGATCGCCTGAACACTCCAGTAGTAGTTTGCCCTTCTTGGGTTACGCAGCTCAAAGATGGTATCCGACCCCACATTGCCTCTGGCTGGTATCAGCCGCAATCCGGATGGCAATGTCATTGAAGACAGGATATTGCTTGATGAAGGAGATTCTCCCATGCGGATATTATAACTTATCCCTTTCACAGGAATGTTATCTTGTCTCAGCTTCTTCCATCTGAACACAATGGTTGTATCAGTAACAGTGCTTGAAATGAGTTCCGGTTTAACCGGCACCGGCCTGGTATTTTCAGTGAAGTTGGCATAGACCTTTGAGATATTTTGTCCGTTTGCAGTGGTCCCTGCCAGAAGAACATCCAGGCTGCCGTCATTATTATAATCGCCGCAGGCAACAGAACTGTTGTAAACGCCGGTAAGATTTATTCCTGTCTGTTCGGTGAATGTATTATCACCATTATTGCGATAGAATTTTGAAACCGCACCTGAAGCTGCTCCGTCAGTTGTGCCGGTTATAAGAATGTCTGAATAACCATCATTGTCAAAGTCACCCCACGCCGACGAACTGTAGGCAACTCCCTGGAGTATAATGCCTGATTGTTCGGTAAAGGTATTGTCACCGTTGTTCCTGTACACTTTTGAAATACTGTTGCCGGTGATCAATATGTCAAGATCTTCATCATTGTCATAATCGCACCAGGAAGCAGAACTGTAAGCCACCACCTCAAGGCTTACAGAGGTCTGTTCAGTGAAAGTATTATCCCTGTTATTAAGGTAAATTTTCGAAACAGGACCTGATGTGCTGTTTCCTGTCATTAAAATATCCAGATAGCCGTCATGGTTATAATCTCCCGGGGCAACAGAGCTGTTGTTCACTCCTGTAAGCAGGATTCCTGTCTGTTCGGTAAAAGTGTTATTCCTGTTATTCAGGTATATCCCGGAGAAATAATCCTGGCTGGCCAGGCGGCCTGTAAGCAGAATATCCGGGAAGCCGTCATTATTGGAATCGCCCCAGGCTGATGAACTGTAACTAACCCCGGGCAGCATTATTGCAGACTGTTCACTGAAGGTGTTGTCAGAATTGTTCCTGTATATCCTGGAAATATTTCCTCCTGTCAGCAGGATATCAAGATCCCCGTCATTATCATAATCACCCCAGGACGAAGAACTGTTGGTTACTCCAGGCAGGGTGATCGTTGTCTGCTCTGTAAAAGTATTATTATCGTTATTCCTGTATATTTTTGAAATTCCGCTTCCGGTCAGCAGGATATCCAGGTCCTTATCATTATCATAATCCCCCCAGGCAGCCGATCCGCTGCTGACTGCATTCAGTTTAATTCCGGTTTGTTCGAGGAACAGGTCAGTTTGTATCATGAGCGGGTTACCCTGACCCTTCAGTATGTTGTACAGAGGCCCCTCCTCATATTCAATTACATGGAAGATGTAATTGTTCATTGGCTCAAGGCCTGTTATGCTGACATTATTCCCGGTACCGTTATACACACAGAACCAGCCCGTTGTGCCGATTTGTGATCCGGTACCAAACTGACTGCCGGCATTATAGGTCGTACCGTCGGCAGGTACTGCGGTTCCGCTGCTGCCTTTCCGTGCAAAAACCGTGCAAACTGATCCGTTTCCGCGATGCCAGTGAAGGTCGGCTGATGTCGGGCGGATATTATCGGCAAATACCATCCGTGCCTGCACTGAGGCTGTGTAGCTGAATGATTTCTCTTCGGAAAAAGCTCCTGCAAGAAATCCCTGGTCGATTGCCTGAACACTCCAGAAGTATGTCTCCTTCTTCGGGTATTTAAGCAGGTATGAAGTACCTGTCTGGGCGTTACCTGTACCCGGAACGAGCCTCTTCCCTGCAGTAAGCGACATTGATGCCACTATATCGTCGCTGCCAGAGGATGAGCCGATCCGGATGTTATAACTTAACCCTCCAGAAGGTGTTTCATCGTCGGCTGCCTTGTTCCAGGTAAACAACACGGAAGTATCGCTGATGACTGTAAGCAATCCTGATGGAGTTGCAGGAGGAGTATTTGCCGTCAAAGAAAGGTTACGGTAGATCCTGGAAACAGGGGTATAATCCGGGTTCTGGCCTGTAAGCAGTATGTCGGGTTTTGCATCATTGTCATAATCACCCCAGGCAAATGAGCTGAGATAAATCCCTTCAAGGCTGAGGTTTGGCTGCTCGGCAAAGGAGTTGTTCCCGATGTTCCGGTAGAATTTCGTGATGATATCAGCCGAAGTCGCTCCTGCCTTTCCTGTTATTGAAATATCAGTGAGACCATCATTGTCGTAATCTCCCCATATTCCCGTGCTGCCTGAGACTGCGGTCAGACTGACTGAAGTCTGTGCTGTAAATGTGTTATCCCCGTTATTCCTGTATATCCTTGAGTTGTTTCCTGATAAGGAAGATCCGGTTATCAGTATATCGAGGTCACTGTCGTTGTCGTAATCACCCCAGGCGACTGATCCGCCGCTGATACCGGGGAGTGTTATGCCTGACTGTTCGGTGAATGTGTTGTCGCCATTGTTGCGGTATATCCTTGAAAGCTGGTTCCCGGCTATCAGAATATCAAGATCATTGTCGTTATCATAATCGCCCCATGCTGCAGAGCTGTAATAGACACCCGGAAGCTCTATCCCGGTCTGTTTGGTGAAAGTGTTATTCCCGTTATTGCGGTATATCCTCGAAACAGCTCCTGATGAAGAACCATCGGTTGTGCCGGTTAAAAGTATGTCGGTCCATCCGTCATTGTCATAATCGCCCCAGGCGGCACTGCTGTGATAGACCCCTTCAAGAATTATTGACGGCTGTTCGGTAAATAACCCGCCGCCATCATTCCTGAATACTTTTGAAAGGGCGCCTGCTGCAGTACCGTTTGTGGTTCCGGTCAGCAGGATGTCAAGGTCCCTGTCATTGTCGTAGTCGCCCCATGCGCCTGATCCGTTGCTTATCACAGGGAGTGTAACACCGGTATTTTCGGTAAAAGTATTATCGCCATTGTTCCGGTATATCTTTGATAGTCTTCCTGAAGCCGAGTTTCCTGTTATCAGGATATCAGGGTCGCCGTCATTGTCAAAATCGCCCCATGAAGCTGAACCGTTTACTACACCCGGTATCGTCACGCCTGTCTGCATAGAGAATAAGCCTGTTCGGACAACAACCGGATTGCCCTGGCCCGACTGAGTGTAATATAAAAGTCCCGCATCGAATTCAATAACCTGGAAAATATATGATTTGACAGGCTGAAGGCCTGTGACCTGGGTTTTATTTCCCGTCCCGCTGTAAATACAGAACCATCCTGAAGTTCCGATCTCTGATCCTGATCCGAATACCTGGCTTGAAGTGTATGTCACCCCATTATCCGGAGCAGCAATTCCTGAGGTTCCCTCTTTTGCAAAAACAGCACAGAATGATCCGTTCCCTCTTCGCCACGTGAGGTCAATACCTGATCCCTGTATATTGCCTGCGTAAACCTGGGATGCCTGGACTGACACTGTGTAATCAAATGTCTGTTCTGCAGCGAATGGGCTGGTCATTAAGCCGTTATCTGCTGACTGAACGCTCCAGTAATAAGTGGCTTTCCGGGGATACCGGAGGGTGAATACCGTATCTTCCCCTGCATTCCCCGGATATGGTATCAGAGATGATCCCGATGCAAGCGCCATTGGAGAAACAACCTCAGTTCCTCCTGAGGAAGTCCCGATGCGTACATTGTATGTGATACTCTTATCGGGAGTAACATCGCCGGTAACCCTGTTCCATTTAAGGACAAGCGCGTTTTCAGTTGCAAGTGCGGAGAGTCCGGCAGGAGGAAGCGGCGGGCTGTTCGGTACAGCAGACATGTTTCGGTGTATCCCGGATATTAATCCTGAAGATGCCTGGCCTGAAACCAGAAGATCAGGCCTGCCATCCCTGTCATAGTCGCTCATCTGAACTGAGCTGTTTATAACACCGGGCAGCACAATGCTTTTCTGTTCAGTGAAGTTATTTTCCCCGTTATTGAGATAAGCCTTTGAAATAAATTCACCGGCCGCACTCTTTCCTGTAAGAATTATGTCAGCGTAACCGTCGTTATTGAAGTCGCCCCAGGTAACTGATCCCTGGTAAACACCCGTGAGATTTATCGCGGTCTGTTCAGTGAAACTGTTCTCGCCGTTGTTCCGGTAGATCTTTGAAACAGGCAATAATGACTGGCTGACGGTATTACCTGTCAGCAGAATATCAAGATCGCCGTCGGCATCGTAATCGAACCATATTGATGAACTGTAATATACTCCGGGAAGAACAATACCCGTTTGTTCACTGAAGGTATTATCACCATTATTCCTGTATATCTTTGAAAGAGCCCCTGATGATGATCCATTTGTTGTACCGGTAATGAGGATATCAGATAACCCGTCATTGTCGTAGTCACCCCAGGCTGCCGAACTGTAAAATACGTTCGGCAGGCTTATCTGGGGCTGACCGGTAAATGTACCATTCCCATTATTAAGGTATATCCTGGAAAGAGCCTCGCCGGAGCTCAGGCGGCCTGTCTGCAGTATATCCATATCTCCGTCGCTGTCGTAATCGTTCCAGGCAGATGAACCTGATGAGACTCCGGTCAGGCCTGCACCTGGCAGTTCGGTAAACGTATCGCTCCCGTCATTGCGGTAAATACGCGATGATGAGCTTCCGGTCAGCATTATATCGATATCGCCGTCATTATCATAATCGCCCCAGGCTGCAGAGCTGTTGAATACTCCCGGCAGGGTCACAGTCAGTGCAAAGGTATTGTCGCCGTTATTGCGGTAGATTCTTGTATATCCGCTACCGGTTACTATGACATCAGGGTAACCATCGCTGTCATAATCGCCCCATGCGACTGATCCCTGTGAAACACCCTGGAGAACTATGCCAGTCTGCTCATCGAACAATCCGGTTTCGGTAATCAGCGGATTGCCGGCTGCTGTTCGTGTATCATATACCGGGCCCGGATCATATTCCACAATATGGAAGGTGTATGTTGTAAGCGATTCGAGTCCGGAAATTGCCACACTGCTTCCGGTACCGCTGTAAACGCAGTACCAGCCTGAGGTGCCTATCTGTGAGCCGCTGCCGAAATACGCACCGGCAGTGTAAGTCGTGCCTTCCTCCGGTAATGCTGACACGTCAGATCCTTTCTTTGCAAACACAAGGCAACCGGTACCATTTCCCCTTGTCCATTTCAGGTTAATACCGGAACCTTCAACCCTTTCCACGGCAACCTGAGATGCCTGAACCGAGATAGAGTAAGTATATGTTTGCTCAGCAGAGAACGGACCAGCATTGAAAGCATCATCAATAGCCTGGACACTCCAGTAATAGGTTGTTTTACGTGGAGCCCTGTAAACAAAAACAGTATCTGATCCCGAATTTCCGTTCACCGGAATAAGTCTTTCCCCCGATGAGAGAGCCATAGGTGTAACTATTTCAGTACCTCCCGGTGAGGTTCCAATCCTTACATTATACCCTATACCGCCTGAAGGTGTTATATCGCCCGTAACTCTCATCCAGCTCAATGTCAGGGATGTTTCATCACTTGCCGCAGTAAGCCCTGACGGTGCAGGCGGCGGATCATTTGCAACGGAACTGCGGTTCAGGAATAATCCGGAATAGAGAAAGTTATTGAGGTCTAATCCCGAGACTGCTAAATCCAGGTTGCCATCCATATTGTAATCAGCGGCTTTAACAGTACCATTATAGATCCCGGGCAGGACAATTTCAGGCATTTCAGTAAAATTGTTGTCGTTGTTATTACTGAAGAACCTTACCATGCTGCCATAAGACCCGCCCTGTACCGTGCCTGCCAGTATCAGGTCAGGATCGCCGTCGTTGTCAAAATCGCCCCATGTTATGGCGCCCTGCCACAAACCCGGAAGTGAGATCGATGCCTGATAGCTGAATGTATAGTCGCCGTTATTCCGGTAGATCCTTGAAATAAATCCTATTGAAGATTGACCGCTTATTGTAATATCAAGGTCGCCGTCGTTATCATAATCGCTCCAGGCTGCCGAGTTTTCAAAGACGCCATAAATAGAAATGTCCGTCTGTTCCGTAAAGGTGTTATCACCGTTGTTCCTGTATATCCTGACAATCGCTCCGGATACATTGTCTGTTGTGGATCCGGTAAGCAGGATATCGAGATCGTGATCATTGTCATAATCACCCCAGCAAGCTGATCCAAGAGATACTCCCTGCAGGAGGATACCGGTTTGTTCCGTAAAGGTATTATTGCCATTATTCCGGTAGACCTTTGAAACATTGCCGCCTGCAGAGTTCCCAGTAATAAGGATATCCATATACCCGTCATTATTATAATCTCCCCAGGCAGATGAACTGTTCTGAACCGGAATCAGGGCAATATCAGTCTGTTCAGTAAAAGTATTATCTCCATTGTTCGTGTAAACCTTTGAATACCCGCTGCCAGTAAGCAGGATATCCAGATCGTTGTCGTTGTCATAATCTCCCCACGCAGGAGATCCTCTTCTTATTCCCTGCAGGCTTATTCCTGTCTGTTCCGTGAATGAATTGCCTCCTTCATTACGGTAGATCCTGGATATATTCTCTGTTGAAGATGATCCGGTTATCAGCAGGTCAGGATCACCGTCGTTGTCATAATCGCCCCATGCCATACTGCTTCCGGATAATCCCGGAATTGTGATCCCGGTTTGTTTGTCAAACAAGCCGGTCTGTACCATAAGCGGATTATTCTGGGCTGATCTTGTGTCATATTTCAGGCCTGCATCATATTCAATCACATGGAAGGTATATTGAGACAGCCCTTCAAGCCCACTGACATCAGCCTCGCTCCCTGTACCGTTGTAAACACAGAACCACCCGCTGGTGCCTATCTGTGTGCCGCTGCCGAAATACTCGTCTGCTGTGTATACAGCTCCATCAGCAGGAGCAGCTGTACTGCCGGTTCCTTTTCTGGCAAAAACTGCGCAACCGGCGCCATTACCCCTTGTCCATACAAGCTCAAGCTTCGATCCCTGGACTTCTCCGGTCACTATCCGGGAAGCCTGCAGCGAATAAGTATAAGTAATAGTCTGTTCGGCAGCAAAGGGGCCGGCAGAATAACCATTGTCAATTGCCTGAACACTGAAGTAATAGGTTAATTTCTGCGGATTCTTAAGTATGAACGCCGTATCTGACTGTGCATTACCCCTCCCGGGAAGAAGCCTCCGTCCTGAACTGAGTGCCATGGGAGTGACAACATCGCCTTTCCCGGGAGCAGTACCGATACGAACATTGTACATCATTCCGCCTGACGGAGTTTCATCTCCCGTTATCCTGTTCCATTTCAGTATGATGGATGACTCGGTGGCGGCTGCAGTTAATCCTGAGGGAGCCGGCGGAAGTATATTGGATGAAAGAATGTTATTGCTGTATAACCTGATGATGTTGGAGTTCCTGTTGCTGCCGGCAAGCAATATATCCAGCTTATTGTCATTATTCTGATCTCCCCAGGCAACAGTACTGTTCCCTGCACCTTCCAGCCTGATGCCTGTCTGCTCTGTAAAGCTGTTACTGCCATTATTCCTGTACACCTTTGAAACCGGGATCCATGTGTTATCATAACCGGCAAGAAGGATATCGATATTGCCGTCATTATCATAGTCAGCCCAGGCAGCAGATGCCCCATGAATTCCTTCGAGGGCAATACCAGTCTGCTCCTCGAAAATATTATTTCCGTTATTGCGGTATATCACTGTACTTCCGTTACCGGTCACCAATATGTCAAGGTCTCGGTCGTTATCATAATCACCCCATATTGCTTCACCGCCCGAGACTCCTCTTAAATATACTTCGCTGAGCTCCGAATAACTATTATCGCCATTATTCCGGTAGATCCTGTTATAATTGTTCCCTGAAATCAGGATGTCAAGGTCCGCGTCATTGTCATAATCTCCAAATTCAACTGAACCTCCGCTCAATCCCGGAAGCATTATTGATGGCTGATTAACGAATGTTCCATTGCCATAGTTTCTGTAAATCTTTGTGATCTGACCATTGCCGTTATCACCGCTCAGCAGGATATCGAGCCAGCCATCATTATCGTAGTCACCCCATGCAACGGAACTCTGGTTTACCGGAGTAAGTGAAATTTCTGTCTGTCCGGTAAAAGTGTTGCTGCCATCATTTCTGTAAACCTGTGAGATCAGCCTTTCGTCCGAGGAACCTGTTAAAATGAGGTCGAGATCGTTGTCGTTGTCATAATCACCCCAGGCTGCAGAGCTTTCTGATAGCTGAGGGAAGATAATATCAGACTGCCCGGTGAAAGTGCTGTCCCCGTTATTCCTGTATAATCGCGTTATTCTGCCTGAAAGATCATAACCGGTCAGCAGGACATCCAGGTCTCCGTCATTATTATAATCGCCCCATGCAGCAGAACCCGAGCTGATACCCCGTAACCCGGAATTCTTAATTTCGCTGAAAAGGCTGGTCTGAACTACCAATGGATTTCCCTGGCCTGACTGAGTGTACCAGGAAGGTCCTGGTTCATACTCAATTACATGGAAAACATAGGTCGTGAGAGGCTCAAGGCCGGTTATCTTTACATGATTGTCAGTGCCGCCATAGACACAGTACCATCCTGTCGTTCCAATCTGGGAACCTGATCCGAAGAGAGGATTTGCAGTATATGTTGTTCCATCGGCGGGTGAAGCGGTTCCGCTTTCAGCTTTACGGGCGAATACGGCACAAGCCGTTCCGTTACCTCGCGTCCAGAGAAGCTTCAATGTAGTTGCCTGGACAGAATCGGCAATTACAAGTGAAGCCTGTATTGACTGGGAGTAGGAATAAGTTTGTTCGGTTGAAAAAGGACCGGCGGCAAATCCGTTATCGATTGCCTGAACACTCAGATAATATGTTGCTTTTGCCGGAGTATTCAGGATGAAAAGAGTATCAGACCATGCATTGCCATGTTTCGGTAAAAGCCGCGATCCGGTGTGGAGCGACATAGGAGAGACAATATCGGAGCCGCCCGGGGAAGTACCAATTCTGACATTATAATTCATGCTTCCGGCAGGGGTGGCATCGCCTTCAACACCTTCCCAGTGAAGGATCAGTGAGGTACTGGTGCCCGTAACTGAAACATCTGCAGGTGCAGCAGGTGGAACATTGGCTATGGGAGCGTAGTTTCGGAATATCCGGGTAAACCGTGCACCGTATTCATCCGTTCCTGAAAGTAAAAGGTCAAGCCTGCCATCGTTGTTATAATCACCCCATGCCGCCGAACCATCATTCGCATCGGTAAGATAAACATCAGTCTTTTCGGAGAAAGTGTTGTTCCCATCATTGTGATAGAGTATTGAGACAGCTTTACTGGTGTTCGTCCATCCTGTGAGAATAAGGTCAGCGTAGCCGTCATTATCATAATCACCCCAGGCAGCCGATGAACTACTGAGACCCTCCAGTTGTATTCCTGTCTGCTCCGAAAAGGTGTTATTGCCATTGTTACGGTAGAGCTTGGATATTCCGTTCCCGGATATCAGAATATCCTGCAAGCCATCGTTATTATAATCACCCCATGCTACTGCACCATCATTTATCCCTGAAAGGCTGATACCTTCCTGCCATGTAAAAGTCGAGTTGCCATTATTGCGATAGATCCTCGAAATTGTTCCCTCAGGACTGTTTCCCGATACTAAAGCATCAGGATAACCATCGTTATCGTAATCTCCCCATGCAATTGAGCTGCTGCTTAATCCCGGAATTCCAAATCCCGCCAGTCCGGTAAACAGGTTATTCCCGTCATTGCGATAAAGGCTGGTCACGGAACCCGAATTACCATTACCTGCCAGTGAAATATCCAGACGACCGTCTTTATTGAAATCGACCCAGGCTGCCGAACAGCTCGACAAACCTGTCAATATTATATCAGTCTGATCAGTAAATGAATTATTGCCGTTGTTCCTGTATACTTTGGATACAGAACCGGTATTAATTGCTCCTGATAAAAGAATATCAAGGTCACCGTCATTGTCATAATCGCCCCAGGCAACAGAACCCTGCCAAATACCCTGAAGAGTGATCCCGTTCTGCTGGGTGAAGATATTACTTCCGTCGTTCCTGTAAATAAGTGATTGATTATCGCCTGTAATAAGTATGTCCAGGTCATTGTCATTGTCATAGTCGCCCCAGGCAACAGAAGCGCCGTTCCCCAAATTCGCGAGAGAAATGCTGCTCTGTTCGGAAAGAATGGATGGCTGAAGCATAAAGGGATTCGACTGTCCTGTCTGAGTGTAATATGAAGGACCTGCTTCATATTCTATTACATGAAATATATAACCAACAGCAGCTTCAATACCTGTAACAACAACATAATTCTTAATGCCATTGTAAACACAGTACCATCCGCTTGAGCCAATCTGTGATCCGCTGCCAAAGACCGGATCAGCATTATAAACAGTACCATTGACAGGTGATGCTGTTCCGCTGTCGCTCTTTTTGGCAAATACTGCACATGCGGATCCGTTTCCTCTTGTCCAGTACAGTTTCAGGGCCGTGGTCTTAATACTGTCGGCAAAAACATTAGATGCCTGCACCGAGAGAGCATAAGTTACCGACTGCTCGGCTGCAAACATTCCTGCTTTGTATCCGTTGTCGACTGCCTGCACACTCCAATAATAATTAGCTTTCTTAGGATTCCTGAGAACCAGAAGAGTGTCGGAAAAGGCGTTACCCATGGCCGGGATAAGACGGGCTCCGGATGACAGGGACATCGGAGAGATCGTATTAACTGCTCCGGAATTAGTCCCGGCTCTTACATTATAACTCATTCCCTTCCCGGGAGTGATATCTCCGGTGGTCCGGTTCCATTTGAATACTATCGATGTTTCATCGATTGATGATGAAAGTTCAATGGGAGCTTCAGGTGCGGTGTTGACTGACCCTGCAACGTTTTTGTAGATTGCTGTAATATATCCGCTCCCCGATTGGCCTGACAGCAGGATATCGAGTCTGCCGTCATTGTCGTAATCACCCCATGCAGCAGAAGAGTTCTGAAGTCCGGCCTGCAGGAGATCGGGATACTCCGCAAAAGTATTATTACCCTGGTTACGGTAAATTTTTACCAGACCTCCCCCGGTTAACAGAAGGTCGGTATTGCCGTCATTGTCAAAATCTCCCCAGGTTGCTGATCCCTGGTAAATCCCTTTAATATTTAACCCTGATTCTTCTGTAAAAGTGCTGTTACCGTTATTCCTGTAAAGTTTTGCAAACGACTCTGCATTTGAGGAGCCGGTGATAAATATATCGAGGAATCCGTCGTTATTGTAGTCTGCCCACGATACTGAAGATTCATTCAATCCATAGAGATCGACACCGGTCAGTTCAGAAAAGCTGTTATCGCTGTTGTTATGATAGATCTTATAGGCACCCAGCAGGATATCCCGGTATCCGTCATTGTCATAATCGCCCCAAGCAACTGTACTATTGCCCATGGGAGGCAGAGTTATGCCCGATTGTTCGGTAAATGAATTATTGCCGTTATTACGATAGATCTTTGAAATGGTAATCCAGTTTGAATTGTGACCAGTAAGAAGAATGTCCTGAAAACCGTCATTGTCATAATCTCCCCAGGCAACTGAAGATTGATTCATTCCGGGGAAAACAATACCTGATTGTTCAGAGAATGAACCGGCGCCATTGTTACGGTAAATTTTTGATATCCCTTCACCTGAAATCAGAATATCGAGATCCCCGTCATTATCATAGTCACACCATTCAGCCGAGCCATTCTGCACACCCTGAAGATAAACACCTGTTTGTTCAGTAAACGTATTGCTTCCGTCATTGCGGTATATCCTGGAGATTCTTTCGTTATTTAATTTATAGCCGGTAAGAAGTATATCAGGATCACCGTCACCGTCATAATCACCCCATGCAACCGAACTGCCCGAGACGCCCTGCAGTGAAATACCGGTTTGCCTGGAAAATACGTTTGTCATAATCAGAGCCGGATTTGCCTGACCGGTCTGAGTATAGTACGATGGACCCGGATCATACTCTATTACATGGAAGATATAATTTGTAAGTGGTTCCAGCCCGGAAATATTCACTCCTGATGATGTGCCGTTGTAAACACAATACCAGCCCGATGTTCCTATCTGGTTGCCGCTGCCGAATACCTGGTCAGCGCTGTAGGTTGTTCCGTCAGCAGGAAGTGCTGTTCCTGTAGTTCCTTTCTTAGCAAATACAGCGGAGGCTGATCCGTTTCCCCTTCTCCATTCGAGCCTGAGAATGTTTGCCTCAACATTCACGGCCGCAACCTGGGAAGCCTGGATCCGTGAAGAGTACGCAATTGACAGCTCTGAGGCAAAAGCGCCTGCTTTCAAACCGTTATCAATAGCCTGAACACTCCAGTAATAAGTTGCCTTTTCAGGATAGCGAAGTATGAACAATGTATCACTCCCTGTATTTCCAACCCATGGAATAAGGCGTGATCCTGATGATAAGGACATCGGAGGAACAACATCGCTGCCGCCCGGAACCGTTCCGATACGGATATTGTATGTCATCCCTTTTGCAGGAGTGGCATCGCCTGAAACCCTGTTCCACCTGAATACAAGGGATGATTCATTGACAACTGCAGATAATCCGGCCGGAGCAGGAGGCGCTGCATTTGCTGAAGCAGTATAGTTTTTGTAAATCCGTGTTATGTTCCCGGAAGTTGTATTGCCTGTAAGGAGTATATCAATCTTCCCGTCATTGTCGTAATCACCCCAGGCCGCACTTCCACGGTTGACACCCCTGAGAACTATATCAATTTGCTCAGTGAAACTATTGCTGCCGGTATTCCTGAATACTTTTGATATCAGGTTATTATTATTATCATTTCCTGTCAGCAGAACATCAAGTAAGCCGTCATTGTCATAGTCGGCCCAGTTCACAGTGCATTGATGGATTCCCTCTGTCACAATATTACTTTGCCATGTGAAAGTATTATTTCCATTATTTTTGTATAGATAAGAGTTCCCCCAGCCTGCTACCAGGACATCGGGATAACTGTCATTGTTATAATCACCCCAGGCAGCAGAACCATCGGTTGTTCTGTTAAATTCAATTCCGTTTTGCTCGGTAAAGGTATTATCACCGTTATTCCGGAATAGCTTTGTCATTCCGTTACTTGAAGTCTGTCCTGAAAGCAGAATATCAAGGTCGCCGTCCAGATCATAATCTCCCCACTCCACCGAACTTACTTCCACTCCATAAAGTGAGATTCCGGTAAGTTCAGTAAAAGTATTATCCCCGTTGTTTCTGTAAATTTTTGAATATCTGCTGCCTGTAAGAATAATATCAGGATCGCCGTCGTTATCATAGTCGCCCCAGGCTACTGCTCCGTTTCCCACACCTATAAGTGCGATTGAAGATTGCCATGTAAAAGTATTGTTACCGTTATTACGGTAAATCCGGGAAGCATTATAACCTGCACTTATCCAGCCAGTTATCAGAAGGTCAGGATATCCGTCACAATCATAGTCGCCCCAGGCCGAGGCTGCTCCCCACACACCCTCAAGGATTATTTCTGTCTGTTCGATGAAGGACCCGCTGCCTTCGTTCCGGTAGATCTTTGAAATTCCATCTCCCGTGAGCAGGATATCAAGATTTCCGTCCCTGTCATAATCGCACCATGAAACGGATGAACGGTTCCCTATACCGGGCAGGGTTATTCCGGACTGTTCGGCAAAAAGGTGAGTCCTGATAATACCCGGATTGTCAGCTCCTGTTGATGTATAATAAGCCAGGCCTGGCTCATATTCAACAACACTGAAAATATATGTCGTAGCAGGCTCAAGCCCTGTCACTCTTACATTTGTGCCTGTCCCGTTGTATACACAGTACCATCCGCTTGTGCCGATCTGTGATCCGTTGCCGAATTCCGGATCGGCAGCATAGGAAGTTCCGTTAAGCGGCAAAGCTGTGCCGCTGCTTCCTTGCTTTGCAAACACTGCACAGCCGCTGCCATTTCCCCTGACCCATCTTATAACCATGTCGAGAGCCCTGATACTGTCGGCAGAAACATGCGATGCCTGGGCGGAATAGGAATATGTAATGGATTGTTCAGATGCAAACGGACCTGCTGACAGCCCGTTATCTATCGCCTGCACGCTCCAGTAATAAGTCGCTTTCGGGGGATTCTTATATATAAAAAGGGTATCGGCAAATGCATTTCCGGGATCAGGCGCCAGCCTTTTGCCTGCCGGCAGCGACATCGGAGATACTATTTCGCTTCCGCCCGGCGTTGTCCCCAGCCTCACATTATAGCTCATTGCCTTCGCGGGAGTAGCGTCACCGGCCACCCTGTTCCATCTGAAGATTATGGATTCCTCGTTTGCAGTTGCGGATAACCCGGAAGGTGCTGATGGTGAGGAATTTGAAGTTGGCATCCCCCCTTTAAACAGTCTGGCAGTATTGCCGTTGGCGTTGTTACCAATAAGGAATATATCAAGTTTCGCGTCATTGTTATAGTCACCCCAGATTGCGTTGCCGTTTCCGATACCTGTGAGGGCGATCCCCGGCTGATATGTAAATGTTTTATCACCATTATTCCTGTACACTTTAGTTATACTGGTGGTTGATGTATAACCGCTAAGGAGTATGTCAGCATACCCGTCGTTGTCAAAATCGCCCCAGCTTCCTGATCCCTGCCATACCTGGTCAAGAACCACATTTGTCACCTCTGAAAAAGATCCATTACGGTTATTTGAATAGACATAGGTATACCCGTCACCGGTAAGCAGAAGATCGAGCCAGCCATCGTTATCATAGTCTCCCCACGATGATGATCCCCAGCTTGCTCCTTTCCAGTTTGTAGTTGACAGTTCTGTGAAAGTATTATCGCCGTTGTTGCGGTATAGCCTTGTGCCGCCCCAGCCTCTGACGAGAATATCGGAAAATCCGTTATTATCAATGTCGCCCCACGAAACCGAACTTTCCGAGACTCCTGTCAGTACTATGCTCTCCTGCCAGGTAAATGTGTTATCACCATTGTTCCGGTATATCCTTGTAATACCGTTTCCGGTATTATTATGTCCCGATAAAAGTATATCTGACAGCCCGTCATTATTGAAGTCGCCCCATGCCACGGAGCTGTTGCTTACTCCCATAAGCGTAATTCCTGTCTGTTCGGTAAAAGAATTGTTCCCGTTATTGCGGTAAACTTTTGAAACAGGTCCCGAGGGGCCATCGCCTGTCAGCAGTATATCGGGATAACCGTCATTATTATAGTCACCCCAGGCCAGACCACTGTTAGATACTCCGGTCAGAACTATGCTGCTCTGTTCATTGAAAGTATCGCTGCCCTCATTCCTGTAAATCTTTGTAATTCCGTCACCTGCAGTCAGCAGGTCAAGGTCGCCGTCCCTGTCATAGTCGCACCATGCTGCTGAATTGTTATTAACCCCCGGGATTGTCAGCCCTGTTATCTCTGTGAATGCGTTTGTCTGCTGTACAACAGGATTATTCTGACCTGTTATTGTAGTATAGACAGGGCCCGAATCATATTCGATTACCTGGAAAATATAATATGTTAACGGTTCCAGTCCCGTGATTTTCACGTTCGTCCCTGACCCGTTGTAAACACAGTACCATCCGCTTGTGAGTATCTGAGAACCGCTGCCAAACACACTATTGGCGGTATATGATGTGCCATCTGCCGGTGCTGCAGTGCCTGTGTTTGCTTTTTTTGCAAATACAACGCAGGCTGTTCCGTTACCCCGGGTCCAGTTAAGTTTTAACGACGACGGCATGATACTGTCAGTGAACAACATCGAAGCCTGGAGAGGAGATGAGAATGTTACAGACTGTTCAGCAGCAAAAGCACCGGCCAGGAAACCATTATCGATTGCCTGTACGCTCCAGTAATAAGTTGCCTTTTCAGGATTTTTCAGGACAAATTTGTAATTTGACCTGGCATTGCCATATACCGGGATCAGACGTGTTCCCGATGCCAGCGAAACGGGAGAGACCACATCGCTGCCGCCGGGTGTTGTTCCCACTCTGACATTATAACTCATTCCGTCCGGAGGTGTGGCATCACCTGTAACGCCGCTCCAGTTAAAAGTTATTGATGATTCATCAGTTGTTGAAGAGAGCCCTGATGGCGCTGAAGGAGCAGTATTGGATTGTGGCAGGTTATTCTGAAAAATTGCAGATAAATTATACCCATCCCCTGCACCTGTCAGAAATATGTCAAGCCTGCCGTCATTATTGAAGTCGCCCCATGATACTGAACCGTTTGATACCTGCGGAAGTTCTATTCCGGTCTGTTCAGTGAATGTATTGTCTCCATTGTTTCTGTATACTTTTGTTGTATTACCCGAAGAGCTCCAGCCGGAAAGAAGGATATCAATAAATCCGTCATTATCAAAGTCACCCCAGGCTGCTGCACCTCCCTGAATGCCTTTCATTATAATCGATGCCTGGTCAGTGAATGTATTGTCACCATTGTTACGATATATCTTTGATATTTGCTTTATATTGTCCCATCCTGTCAGCAGGATATCAGGATAGCCGTCATTATTATAATCGCCCCATACAGCCGAACTGTTGTGAACTCCCTGGAGGAAAATAGTGGTTTGATCAGTAAATGAGTTATTCCCGTTATTCCTGTAAATTTTTGAATTCCCCCATCCGGTAAGCACTATATCAAGATCTCCATCACGATCATAATCGCCCCACGCTGCCGAGCCGTCATCAATACTCTGAAGGTTTATTCCGTTCTGCCATGTAAAAGTGTTATTGCCGTTATTGCTGTAAATCTGTGAGAACCCGCTTCCTGTAAGCAGTATGTCCGGGTCCCCGTCATTGTCATAATCGCCCCAGGCAACAGAGCTGCTTCGCACGCCCTGCAATACAATACCTGCCTGTTCTGAAAAAGTGCTGTCCTGATTGTTCCTGTAAATTTTTGAAATCTGGCCGGATGGTCCATCACCGGTTATCAGGATGTCAGGATAACCGTCCAGATCATAATCTTCCCATGCCATGGCGCAGTTGCTGACCCCGACGAGTACTATTCCCGTCTGTTCAATAAAATCAGTTCCGCCTTCGTTGCGATATATCTTTGACCATCCGTCACCGGCGAGAAGCACATCCAGATCACCATCCCTGTCATAGTCGCACCATTCAGGTGAACCGTGATTAAGGTTCGGGAAAGTGAAATCAGATCTCAGGGTAAATGCGTTTGTCTGTAAAACTGCAGGGTTATTTTCTCCCACAGCAGAATAATAAGAAGGTCCGGCCTCATATTCTATCACATGGAAAATGTAATATGACAATATATCAAGCCCCGTGACTTTCACAGATGATCCTGTTCCGTTATAAATACAGTACCATCCGCTTGTTTCGATTTGGGTGCCATTTCCAAAAACAGGATCACCAGTATAAGCAGTTCCATTGACAGGTGAGGCTGATCCGCTGTTTTCTTTCTTTGCAAACACTGCACATGCTGATCCGTTTCCCCGGGTCCAGTTAAGTATCAGCGATGATGTTTTAATGCTGTCGGCTATTATACCTGAAGCCGGATTTGATACGGACCATGTAAAAGATTGCTCGGCAGCAAACGGCCCGCCTGAAAATCCATTGTCAACAGCCTGAACGCTCCAGTAGAAAGTCCCTTTCGGCAGGTTTCTCAGGATGAACTGGTTATTCAATTGTGCATTGCCATTTGCTGATATCAGCCTTCTGCCGGATGAGAGTGAAAGAGGCGATTTAATCTCACTGCCGCCCGGTGAAGTTCCGATACGGATATTATAACTCATACTGTTAACCGGGGTGGCATCTCCCGTTACATCATTCCACTGAAGCAAAACTGAGGTTTCATTTACAACCGATGACAAACCTGATGGTGCCGGCGGAACAGCGTTGGAACTCAAGAGTGAATTGGAATATACCTTTGTTATATTTCCGGTTGGGGAACCTCCCGATAAAAGTATATCCAGTCTGCCATCACTGTTATAATCACCCCAGACGGCCGTTCCATTGCATATACTGGTAAGAATAATGCCCTTCTGTTCAGAAAATGTATTATTCCCGTTATTCCTGAAAACGCTGGAAACCGATCCTGCCGGACAGCATCCGGTTAATAGTATATCAGAATAGCCATCGTTGTCAAAATCGCCCCATGCACCGGAACTGTTCCAGGTATCTGCCAGAATAATCGATGACTGATATGAATATGTGTTATCATGATTGTTACGGTAAACCCTTGCAGCTCCGTTTCCGGTAAGCAGTATATCGATCCATCCGTCATTATCATAATCGCCCCATGATGTTGAGCCCCATGAAACCCCATGAAATGGCTGGCCTGTTATTTCAGTGAAGGTATTATCTCCATTATTCCTGTAAACCCGTGTGGTGTTCCAACCTGTCACAAGCAGGTCCAGATCACCGTCGTTATCAGAGTCGCCCCATTCTGTGGAGCTTTCAGCAGTACCCGGAAGTTCTATTTCAGACTGCCACGAAAACGTGTTATCATGGTTATTGCGGTATATCCTGATAAAACCGTTGCCGGCAATAACAATATCCAGATCACCGTCATTGTCATAGTCACCCCATTCGGCAGATCCGTTGCTTATTGCGGGCAGAATAATACCCGACTGAAAAGTGAATGAGATGCCGCCATTGTTCCTGTAAATTTTCGTAACACCGGGACCATCCCCTGACATAAGAATATCAGGGAAACCATCGTTGTTATAATCTCCGGTCGAAACCGAACCGTTGCTTATGGTTTCCGGTATTATTCCAACCTGTTCATTAAATACATTGCTGCCATCATTCCTGTAGATCTTTGTCATACCGTCACCTGCAAGGATGATATCCAGGTCTTCGTCCCTGTCATAATCAAACCATTCGGCAGAGCCGTTATTAACTCCCTGAAGCGCAATACCGGCCTGCTCCTCAAATCCATTTGTCTGGATCACTGCGGGATTCGACTCTCCTGTTTGCGAATAATATGAAGGCCCTGCCTCGTATTCAAAAACCTGGAAGATATATTCGGTAACAGGTGCCAGTCCGGTCACTTTAACAGTGGATCCTGTCCCGTTATAAATGCAATACCATCCGGTTGATCCTATCTGCTGACCATTGCCAAAAACACTGTTTGCAGTGTACAAGGTTCCATTTGAAGGAGATGCCGTACCGCTGTTGTCCTTTTTTGCAAAGACAGCACAGGCTGTGCCATTCCCCCGTATCCAGTTAAGCTGAATTGACGATTCCCTGATACTGTCGGCAAATACATAAGAAGCCTGGATAGAAGAAGAAAAAGTCACCAGCTGTTCAGAAGCAAATGCACCGGCCTTGAACCCGTTATCAACAGCCTGAACGCTCCAGTAAAATGTTGCTTTCTTCGGATTTTTAAGTGTAAAATTTACACTTAATCCGGTGTTGCCGGTTTCGGGCAACAGCCTTGACCCTGAAGCAAGCGATAAGGGAGATATAACATCTGTCCCACCGGGGGCTGTACCTATGCGTAAATTGTAGCTCATACCTCCGGATGGAGTTGCATCGCCTGTAACGGTATTCCAGTTAAATGTAACTGATGAAGTGCCTGCGGCTCCGTTTAGTCCTGTTGGCGTCGCCGGTGCGCTGTTGGCCGTTGATGTGGCGTTCTGGTACACTTTAGTCACATTGCCGCTGTGTGTATCTCCCGCCATAAGGATATCAAGCTTTCCGTCATTGTTATAATCGCCCCAGACTGCACAACTATAATCGACACCGGGAATAGTTATTCCTGTCAGCTCAGAAAAAGTGTTGTTGCCGTTATTCCTGTATACTTTGGAAACCGGACCACCGGAACTATTACCTGTTAATAATATGTCCGGTAAACCATCATTGTCATAATCGCCCCAGGTCGCAGAGCCATTGTTTACTCCTGTTAGTCCAATACCGGTTTGTTCTGAGAAGCTGTTATCTCCATTGTTGCGGTAGATTTTGGACAATGGAGTCCCGGGATTGTCGCTTCCTGTCAATAAAATATCCAGATAGCCATCGTTATCATAGTCGCCCCAGTCCACTGAACTACAAGAAATTCCTATAAAGCTGATGCTGGTTTGTTCTGAAAAAGTATTATTACCATTATTCCGGTATATTCTTGAATTATCCCAACCGGTCAATAAAATATCAAGATCACCATCCCTGTCATAATCGCCCCAGGCTGCTGAGCCGCTGCTAATACTTCGCAGGCTGATCCCTGTTTGCCAGGTAAAAGTATTATCGCTGTTATTGCTGTATATTCTTGAATATCCGTCTCCAGTCAGTAAAATATCCAAATCTCCGTCACCATCATAATCTCCCCAATCAACTGAGCTGTCGCCTACCCCCTTGAGGATTATGCTTGTCTGCCCGGTGAAGGTATTGTTGCCGTTGTTGCGGTAGACTTTTGAAATGGCGCCTGACGAACTGTAGCCTGTCACCAGGATATCGGGGTAACCGTCATTGTTGAAGTCGCCCCATGCCGCTGAACCCTGCCATACCCCTTCAAGGGTTATTGAAGTTTGTTCAGTGAAAGTATTGCTTCCTCCATTCCTGTATATGCTGGTAAGATTATCTCCGGATATCAGGATGTCAAGATCACCATCCCTGTCGTAGTCGCACCATGCCACAGTGCCCCGCTGTATGCCCGGCAGGGATATTCCTGTCTGTTCAACGAAGGTCTGCGAGAACAGGCTGAAAACTGTTGCTGAGAAGGCTGTGACCAGTACAAGCCTTTTCAAAGAGGGTACTCTCATAGGACAGGTTGTAGAAAAAAACTTTAAAATTTACGGAGAATTCGCAGTTTTTCCAAGAACAGCGTCCATTTTTTGACGAGCACACCCTTTCAGGTCATGAACGAACCATTGCCAGCAATGGAAATTCACCCTATTTTATTACATATGTCCTTTAAAATTAGTACTTTTATTCTTTGGCTCTTTTTTTGCTGAATTCTACAGGTACAAGCAACCTGAAATTTTGAATCTTGAATTTTGAATCTTGAATATTGAATTAGTTTTAATATAAAAGTCATGTCACCAAGAAAAATCTTATGTGCAGTCTCCCTCTTCCTGTCAGCCGCTGTGATTTATGCCCAGGAGAAGGCCACGCCTGCATATTACAGCTTTAGCAGAGAGCTCAAGAAACAGTACATCCTGCAGGACGACTTCAGCAAATTCAGCAACTACTGGCTGCTCGGGATAGAGGAAAACAGCTGGTCAGAAAGCATCGAGGACGGCAAACTGGTCTTCCAGTCACTGACAAACAAGTCAAAGGAAGACCTGCTGCCTGCCATCATCGATCAGAAACGCGATTTTGAGATCGAGACTTCAATCCGTTTCGTGGAGGGAATGATGGATAAAGGTTATGGACTCCAATGGGGTAAATCAGTCAACCCTGTCCGTCAATATGACTTCCTGCTTACCGGGGGCGGTCATTTCACCATCGACAAATATGACGGGCAATTCCGGGATTATGTTCCGTTCACAATTTCAGATGATGTCAACAGGTACGCTTTCAACAAACTTACGGTGCGGAAAGTGGCAGATAAATACTATTTCTTCCTTAACGAAAAACTGGTGCACTCAATGCCCTTTGAGCCTTTCTTCGGAAACCTCCTGGGCTTCCAGGTAGGCGACAATTCGACCATCATGATCGATCATATTGATATCGCATACCTCGATGAGACTGAAGCTGAAAAATCAAAGGTTCTGATAATGGATTACAAATTCATTACAACTAATGATAAGGTCGCAGTGGGCAAAGCGGTGACACTTACCGTAAATGTGACCAACGTGGGAAACAAGGATGCCTCCGACCTGCAGATCAGCTACAGGGTGCCGGATAATGTTGAGGTGGTCGATTTCAAAAAAGTTCAATCCCTTAAAGCTGGTGAAGAACAGCTGCTGACACTTCAGTTCTTCGCTACAAAAAATTACGCCGACTCTGTAATCCCTGTAAAATTTGAAATTACCGGCGCCGACATTACAAATGTAAATGATCTCGATCTGTCAGTCGAAGTCGATAAGCCTGTCAGGAAGGAGATCGATAAGTCGCTGGCACAGAACTTCAGCGAATTCCGGGGAGGGAATGATCCGCTCAAGGGACTCAACGTTGCCCAGGCGATGAAGTCGGTACAGGTAGGAGAGTATTACGCGCTTATTATAGGAATAGATCAGTATTCGGGAGAATGGCCCCAGCTCCAGAATGCCGTCAATGATGCAAAAAGCGTTGCGACAACCCTCTCCTCAAAATATACGTTCCATTATCTGAAAGCCCTTTATAACAAGGATGCTACGCGTGACAATATCCTTAAGGAGTTTGAATGGCTGATGCAGAATGTGAAGGTTAACGACAACGTCTTTATTTATTACTCGGGGCATGGCGAGTACCTGCAGAATATGGATAAGGGATTCTGGGTGCCCATCGATGCCGCATCGAAAACCATTTCAAAATATATCTCCAATGAGGATATCAGGTCGTTCCTCTCGGGAATAAATTCGAAACACACTCTTCTTGTCACTGATGCCTGCTTCAGCGGCGATATTTTCAGGGGGAAAACAATGACCATCCCTTATGAGAATTCAACCAAATACTATCAGAAGGTATATTCCCTGAACAGCAGGAAAGCCCTTACTTCCGGAGGCGTGGAACCTGTTATGGACAAAGGCAAGGAGGGGCATTCGGTATTTGCATACTATTTCCTGCAGGCACTTACAAATAACTCGGAAAAATATCTTGATGCCGGTCAGGTCTTTGAATCGCTGAAGATACCTGTTGTGAATAATTCATACCAGACACCTCTCTACAGCCCCATCAGGAATGCCGGTGACGCAGGAGGCCAGTTCATTTTTATGCTCAAATAGGAAGGATGCTGAAAAGAATCCTGACATTGATATGTTTGCTGTGCCTCTGTTTTTCAGAAGCTGAAGCACAGCAGTATTTTTTCAGAAAGTATTCGGTTGAGGAAGGTCTTCCGCAATCGACAGTCTATTGTCTTCTGCAGGATAGCAGGGGATTCATCTGGATGGGGACCGATGGCGGCGGACTTGTCCGCTTCGATGGGACGAGGTTCGAAACTTTCACCAAAGCTGACGGCCTTTCTGATAATGTTATCCGCTCTCTCTGCGAGGACAGCCGCGGCAATCTCTGGATAGGCACATTTACCGGCCTCACACTATATGACGGTCAGAAATTCTCTGTTTTCACTGAAAGGCAGAGATTGTCAGGGACATCAGTCATGAAAATAACTGAAGGGAGTAATGGCATAATCTGGATCGGAACAAACAGCAACGGGCTTATTGCCATTCAGCCAGGCGATTCTCTCAAAATAAAAGACTTCACCATTGACGACGGTCTAATCAGCAACTTCATTTTTGATATATATGAGGATCCTGCAAAACGTCTCTGGCTTGCAATGGTCGGAGGCGTTAATATCCTAACCTTTTCAGGGTCAGACACCCTTGAAATAGAGAGTATTGAAGACCCAATCATCCCAACCGACATCATTCTCTCAGTTGAACCGGGTGATAACGGTACGTTCTGGCTTGGAAGTCTCGGTGACGGACTTTTTAAAGCAATTCCCGGTGAAGACGGTGCTGAATTTGAAATAGTGGAATCTTCAGTAAATAGCTCTTTCCGCGGACTCATAGTGTGGGATATCCTGGACGGAAAGAACGGTGAAACCTGGCTTGCAACCGACAAAAACGGAATTATCAGGCTAAGGGAAGATAAAGTTACTGGTGAATTCAACAGGAATAACGGACTGCCTTCAAATCAAATACTTGGCATCATGGAGGATAATGAGGAAAATACCTGGCTCGCCTCATACGGTCAGGGTGCTATTATGTACAGCAACGAAAAATTCCTTTCCTACGGTGCCGCTGAAGGTGTAACCGGAAACCAGGTCCTCAGCATCTTTTTTGACCCTGATGAGACACTCTATACTGCCACAGAGGAGGGATTTACATCGTTCAGAAAATCGGGCGATAAAATACAAAAACTGAAACACTACTCACTGGCTCAGGGACTCAATGATGCCGGGGCAACATGCATAGCCAGGTATCATGGAAATATACATATAGGTACAAACAATGGCATCAATGTCTTTAATGGCAAAATCGTTTCAGAATTCGAATATAACTACAGGTTGCCCAACAGCAAGGTGAATACCCTGCTGGCGGGAAGCGACGACAAACTATGGGCAGGCACCAGCGGAGGTTATGCAGAATTCTCCGCAGACAGGATCGGAACAATGAGCGAAGATGACGGTCTGATTCATAACGAAATTCAGACTATAATCGAAGATTCAGGAGGGAGGATATGGATTGGAACATTCGGCGGGCTGGTAAAGCTTGAAAATAAGATATATACTGATTTTGATGAAGAAGACGGCCTTGATTTCCTGAGGATAAATGCGCTTGCTGAAGATCCCGCCGGCAATATCTGGATCGGCACATTCGGCGGGGGTATTTACAGGTTTGATATTGACGCAGACTCTCTCCCCATATCATTGCTGGCAACAAAAGGTCTCCTCTCCTCCGGGACAGTGAACTCACTCCTGTTCATCGGCAATCATAGCTTAATCGCTGGCACGGATAAAGGGTTTGATCTTATCGAACTTAATGAAGACCTGTCTGTTGCAAAGGTAACCCCATACGGTAACAGCGACGGATTCACCGGGGGGGAGAATAACACAAATTCAGTAGCCAGGGATAAAGACGGCATGATCTGGTTCGGGACAAAGAACGGAATGATACGGTTCAATCCCTCAATAAGTGAGAACCTTGCAGTTCAGCCGAAAACACATATTACCTCTGTCAAACTGTTTTTTGAGGAAGTGGACTGGAATTCAAGAAATATTTCAACAGGCAAGTGGTATGACCTGCCGGAAAACCTTCAACTGTCACATAAGGATAATCATGTAACCTTCGATTTTACAGGACTCTCCTTCAGTAATCCAGGTGATATTACATTCTCCTACCGACTTGAAAGGAATGGGTCCGGGGAATGGTCGCCTTACATTTCTTCACGAAGCGTGACATCTTCAGACCTTCGTCCGGGCAATTACACCTTTTATGTTAGGGCAAAAAATAAATTCGGGGTGACCGGTGATCCCGTACAGTATTTATTCATTATCAAGCCTCCCTTCTGGAGGACAAAATGGTTCATTGTATTGTCTGTCCTGTCAGCCGCTTCAGCAATTATACTATTCATCAGATACCGTGAGAAAAAGCTCATCGATGAAAAAGTCAAGCTGGAAAAAATAGTTGAAGAACGCACACGGGAGGTGGTTGAACAGAAGGATGAGATTGCCAGGCAGAGAGATATCGTTACCTATCAGAAGAAGGAGATAACTGACAGCATACAATACGCCAAGACGATCCAGAAAGCAGTCCTTCCGGATGAGTCTATTCTTAAAAACCACTTCAGCGACTATTTCATACTCTTCCGTCCGAAAGACATTGTAAGCGGCGACTTTTACTGGATGTCAAAAAAAGGCGATCATGTCATATTTACTGCAGCAGATTGTACAGGTCACGGTGTTCCGGGAGCATTCATGAGCATGCTGGGAGTAAGTTTTCTGAATAAGATAGTGAATGAAAACGGGATAGTCCAGGCCGACAGGGTATTGAATGAGCTTCGTGAGAATGTGATCCTTTCGCTGAAACAGAAAGGTGACTATGAAACCAGCAAGGATGGAATGGATATGGCATTATGCTCAATAGACTTAAAGAAGAACCTGCTTCAGTTTGCAGGTGCAAATAATCCGATGGTGCTTATAAGGAAAGTTGACAACGTGTATGAATTGCTTGAAAAAAGAGCTGATGTTATGCCTGTCGGGGTCTATTCAAGAATGAGTGATTTCACCATGAATGAAACAGAAATAAGAAAAGGAGATACAATTTACCTCTTCTCCGACGGCTTTTGCGATCAGTTCGGAGGACCTGACGGCAGGAAATTCATGAAACCAAGGTTCACCAAAATGCTCCTCGAAAACCAGAGCCTGGATATGAGCAGTCAGAAAGAAGCCTTTGAAAAAATCCTTGATGAATGGATCAATTATCCCTCCCGCGATTGTGAACATATAGGACAGATCGACGACATTATCATCCTGGGAATAAGGATATAACTAAGCCGTTTTACGGTAGCGGTTCACAGCCAGCGCAGTAAATACAACTGCAATAATAATGAGGGCCCAGATATCCCTGCTTATATCAGTAAATGTTGATCCTTTCAGCATAACCATCCTGTTGATGCGCATCAGGTAAGCCATAGGGTTAATGATATCAAATTTCTGCGCCCATTCCGGCATGCTTTCAAGTGGTGTAAAGATCCCGCTCATGAGAATGAAAATTATCATGAAGAAGAAGGCAATGAACATGTACTGCTGCTGAGTGGAAGAAAATGTTGAAATAAAGAGTGCCAGGCCAAGGACTGCGACCAGAAATATTGCGGAGCCGGCAAACAGCAAACCGAGGCTCCCTTCAAATGGGATATCAAAGAAAATCTTCCCGATTATGAGACCCAGTGACAGGTCGATCAGCCCGATTATAAGGAAGGGGACCATCTTAGAAATGATAAACTGATGTTTCCTTACAGGAGTAACATTTATCTGCTCTATTGTTCCTGCCTCCTTTTCCTTTACCAGGTTAAGCCCCGCCAGCAGGAATCCGATAGCAGTAACAAGGATGCCCAGTATTCCCGGAAGCATATAATACTTGTAGTTCAGCAGCTCATTATACCAGAATCTGTTTGTGATATCGATCTGCGGGATGGATGTAATCACCATATCTCCTGCATTTTCAAGCAGTATATTCCTGTTGTAGTCGCGGAGCACTCCATTCAGGTATGCCCACGAGAGCTGTGCCGTAGTTGCATTTATTGCATTTATTGTAGCCAGGACTTTCCCCGGCCTACCTGATCCGATGTTCTTTCCGAATTCTGATGGAATATGAAGAATAAGATCACATTTATTATTGTGCATGAGGTTATTTGCCTCTTCTTCGGAGAAAGTGGAATACTTCATCTTAAAGAATGTTGATCCTTCCAGCTGGCTTATCAATGCTCTTGAATCAGCCGACATGTCTCTGTCGATCAGGCAAAGCCTTACATTTTTTATCTCGAAAGTCACTGCCGGAACAAGGATAAGCAACTGAACAATTGGTACTCCGATGATAGCCCTGCTGATGAATTTATCACGGAATATCTGCAGAAACTCTTTTCTTATCAGATATAATATTGTCCTCATCCTTATTGAATTAAACCAGTTGTTCGCCTCATTGCAGTCTTAACTTGAAATTCCTTACACTAAGCCCTATAAACAGGATAGTCATGACCGTGAGTATGAGAGTCTCTTTCCACACAAATAAAAAGCTCGTACCCTTGATCATTATATTTTTAATTATCACAATGAAATATCTTGGAGGGAATATTGCACTTACCCAATCGTAGGCTTCTGGCATGTTTTCCAGCGGGAAGATAAAGCCGGACAGAAGAATGGTAGGCAGCATCAACCCAAGGAAGGACATGAAAATTGCCTGCTGGATTGTACTTGAGACAGCTGAAATCAGGATTCCTAATGAAAGGCTCATTAAGATGTACAGCATGCTCTCTGCCAGCAAAAGGAGGAGGCTCCCTTTTACAGGCAGGTCAAATACAAAATAAGAAAGCAGGATAATGAATATCACATTGATGAATGAAAGCAGAAAATATGGCGTCACTTTTCCCAGGATTATCTGCAGTGGCTTCAGAGGTGAAACAAGAAGCACTTCCATTGTTCCGAATTCCTTTTCCCTGGTGATCGTTACTGAAGTCATAAGCGCACAGATCAGTGTCAGTATCAACGTTATAACACCCGGAACAAACATGAAATGACCTTTCATTTCCGGATTATAATACATTCTTACTTCAGGCTGTACAAGAAGATTACCGCTAAGGGAGCTTCCTGCAAATTCCCGGTTGAAGTCTGTTACGATGGCTGACATGTAACTGGTGATAAGTGTAGCGGTATTGGGCTCGGATCCATCAGCGATTATGCTCATCGTTGCCTTATTCCGGCTGATAAGATCATGCCCGAAACCTGCTCCGAAAACGACTACAGCTTTTGCGCTTCCGCTTTTCATAACCAGGTCGATCTCATCATAGTTATTCAGATCAGATGACTTTCTGAAAAAACCGGATGAACATATTTTATCTGATATCTGGCAGGTCACTTCATCTTTTGAAAGGTCGAGAAATGCCACTCCTGCATCCTTGATATCAGTGCTGACAACAAAACCAAAAATGAGTATCTGCGCAGTCGGTATCCCGAAAAGTATTATCAGTGTCCGGAAATCCCGGAAGATATGCAGGAACTCTTTTTTGACAAATCCGATGAACCGCTTCATTTACTCAATAATTAATTAGATCCGGGTTTTAACCCCCTTCAGAGCTCGCACTGAGCGGAGCGAAGTGGGGGCAGGGGGGTCTGGCTATTCTTACAAATACCTCCTCAACCGACTCCGCATTATATCTTTTCTTAAGTCCTTCAGGTGTATCCAGCGCTACTATCTTACCATCGCTCATAATAGAAATCCTGTCGCAATATTCGGCTTCATCCATATAATGCGTGGTTACAAATACAGTAATGCCGCGGGCTGCTGTTTCATAAATCATCTCCCAGAACTGCCGGCGTGTTATCGGATCCACGCCGCCGGTGGGCTCATCCAGAAAGACAATCCGCGGCTCATGGAACACCGCGACTGCAAAGGCCAGTTTCTGTTTCAGCCCCAGCGGAAGCTCGGCAATCATCCTGTCGCCGTATTCCCTGAAATTAAGCTTATCCAGCAGAGCCTCCGTCCTCTCCTTTATAAGAGCTTTGCTCATGCCATAAATGCCCCCGTAAAGCATGATATTCTCTCGTATTGACAGGTCAGCATAAAGAGAAAATTTCTGGCACATGTAACCGATGTTCTTTTTGATTTTTTCAGGATCTTTCTTTGCATTAAAACCGGCAACATTAACCTCTCCTGAAGTCGGTTCCGATAATCCCGAAAGAATTCGTATCGCAGTAGTTTTGCCTGCGCCGTTTGCACCAAGAAATCCGAAGATCTCTCCTTCGTAAACTTCAAAGTTCAGGTTGTCGTTGGCAACAAAACTCCCGAATTTCTTTACAAGATTTTTTACTGATATTACTGTATTATCTCTCATCCTTTAATTTATACTACCCCCTACCCCGCCTCCCCCCAGGGGGGGAGGAGTCTGGTCTTTTTTCCCCCCTTGGGGGGAAGTAAAAGGGGGTGTGTTCACAGTAAGCTGAGCCGTCATCAGCTCCAGGAATCTGTCTTCGATCCCTGCGGCTGATTCATTGATAGTTACCTCCCGTATCCCTATTTCATTCAGGTATTCAAATATTGAATCATCAAATTTATCATCCGTGAAAGTCACATGCACCGAATCGCCGAACGGATAAGCCGTGATTGTTCCCTTATAAGTGCGCAGTGCATTTATCAGCAGATATTTTTCGGGAGCTTTCACGCTGAATAGTTTTCTGCTGAAACCTTTTCTGATGTTTTCAGGCTTGTCTATCGAAAGGATACTTCCGCCCTGGATCAGCGCCACCCTGTCGCACCTCATTGCTTCATCCATGTAAGGTGTTGATACAATTATGGTTATATTGTGCTTCCTCAGCTTTTTCAGCATTTCCCAAAACTCAAAACGCGAAACTGCATCAACGCCGGTAGTAGGTTCATCAAGGACAAGCAATCCCGGTTTATGAATAAGAGCACATGATAAAGCCAGTTTCTGTTTCATGCCTCCGGAGAGCTTTCCTGCCAGCCGCTTTTTAAAAGGTTCGATATGTGAATAAATATCGGAGATGAGGTCATAGTTTTCCTTAACATTTGCTCCGAAAACAGTTGCGTAGAAATTAAGGTTTTCCTCAACTGTCAGGTCCTGGTAGAGACTGAAGCGGCCCGGCATATAACCGATATTCTTTCTCAATTCCCTGAATCCCCTGACAGCATCAAGTCCCATCACCTTCAATTCGCCCTCATCAGGAAGGATAAGGGTTGTAATTATCCTGAAAAGAGTTGTCTTGCCGGCGCCATCGGGGCCAATGAATCCGAATATCTCACCTTCACTGACATTAAATGAGATATCCTTCAGAGCCTGTGTGGCTTTATATTTCCTGCTTATTCCCGATGCCCAGATTACTTCTTGCATACTGGTTTTCCTCCGTGGTTCTCTGTGCCTCCTCTGTGTCCCTCTGTGTAAGTTCTTGTTTTTTATTCTCCAGAAAACAAAGCTTCTCCCGGCATTCCCGATTTCATGGTGCCGTCATTTTTGACTTCGATGGTTACTGCATACACAAGAGTAACTCTCTCCTCTTTTGTCTGAATTATTTTCGGCGTGAACTCAGCTTTGCCTGAAATGTAACTGATATTGGCGGTAAATGATCTGTCCCCTTTCTCCCCTTCATCCACTCTTACCGTGCACTCCTGCCCGATCTTAATGCTTCCAAGCTGTGCGCCGCTTACATATACCTTCAATTTCATAACTGACAGATCGGCGATTTTAACAAGCGGCCTTCCGGCTGCAGTGAGCTCGCCGGCTTCGGAATACTTTTCGATTATCGTCCCTTTTATCGGACTCTTTACACAGCTTCTTGTCATCTGTTCGTCAAGGGTAGCCTTTTTCGATTCATATACTGAGAGCTCTGCAGCAACTGATGATTTTTGTGTATTGTTCGCAGCGATCTGCTTTTCAAGCACTGCCACCTGACCGGTGAGGTCGTCATACTGCTTTTTTGTTGCCGCATCATCCTTCAGCATGTTCTCTATCCTGGTAATGTTCACATTCAGGTTGGCGATCTGCTGTTTCAGGATCTCATTCTGGGAATCGATGGTGTTTACCCGGGTTCTGATGCTCTTCATCCCTGCATTAATCTCTGCTTCCTGGAGGTGAAAAAGGGTAGTGTCAATAAGCGCTATTTCGGCATCCTTTTCAATCTCCGTTCCTTCTGATACATCAAACCTGAGTATCCTTCCGCTGGTCTCTGCAGAGACAATAACTTCAGTGGCTTCAAATGTTCCGAAAGCATCGGCTTCATCCCTGTTGTTGCTGCATCCGGTGAGGATTACGGATGCGATGAGTATTAATAGGTTGGTTTTCATATTGTTAAGTAGTTGTTTTTATACTTTACCATTCTCACGTACCCACCCCCCGACCCCACTTCGCTTCGCTCAGTGCAGGCTCTCCCTACTTCGTAAGGAGGGGGCGTAAAGCGTTATCTATCTGCTATTTCCCCCTCCTTGCGTCAGCAGGGAGGGGGACAAAGGGGGTGGGTACGTGTACTGTTGTCATTCAATTTCTTTTCCACAAATGTTCATATACTCCACTCTTGCCATCACAAGATTTATCTTATGTATCTCATGGTTTATAAGCGCCTGCTTTTCGGAATTCATTTCATTCAGATATTCCGTCGCAGTGATGGTCCCGTTCTCATACT
The DNA here is from genome assembly GCA_041303415.1 of Bacteroidales bacterium. Lineage (GTDB taxonomy): Bacteria > Bacteroidota > Bacteroidia > Bacteroidales > VadinHA17 > LD21. The sequence goes on along the minus strand of JBFYPG010000187.1, from coordinate 7,045 downwards.
GCGATTCCGCAGCTGATGTTATCCTTTTCCTTATTTCAATAAGCTCCAGGTCAGTTTCCAGAAGAGTCTCAAGGCTGGATATTTCAGCACTTTTTGCATCCAGAAGCCTTTTCAGATTATCCGTCAAGTCATCTTTCCTTCCGTCGATGATTCCCTGCTGGAGAGTCAGAACCTGTTTTTCATTTTTCACCTTATTCCAGTCAAAAATATTCCACTTTACTCCCGCACCCAGGATATAATAGGGCGCAAATTCATCCTTGAAAAAATTACTGCCCGGGGGATTGCCGTAGCCAAGCGTGGCAAATCCGAAGGCTTTTGGCATTCTCCTGCTCCGGATCACCTGCAATGATGCATCCAGCTGCTCTCTCCTTAGATCAAATATCTGAAGCTCAGGGCGCTTAAGGTCACCGGTAAGCTCTTTCCCCGGGGATGGAAGGACGAACTCTGCCGAAGAATCTATGGCAGATCCTGTCAGTCCCGATAATATTTTAAGAAGCGAAGCTTTCCTGATTCCGTTTTCACTAAGCTGCTGCTCAAGCTTTATCTTTTCGGAAGCGAGAACATCCAGGTCCGATTTTAAGATCACACCGCTTGACAGCGCAGAATTAAGTGAAGAAATGCGTTTTATAATCAGTTCAAGGAAATTCTGCAGCAGTTCTTTATGCCTGTCAAGAAGCATTATGTTGAAATAGTATGTGTTAATCTGTCCGCGAAGCTTATACAGGTCGGTTTCCGTCTGTTTTTCATTGATATTCAGTTCAGCTTTCTCGAGGGCCCGGGCGCCTTTTATTGCACCTCCGTCATAGATCACCTGGTTGATGTCAACAGTGAGTTTATACTGCTCGTGAGGAAGAGGTTCGATCAGGTCGGCAATACCCGGTATCGGGATTGTGCCAAGTATATCCGTCATATCCACCACTGAAGAGTTGTAGATAAAACTGCCGCTGGCATCAAGCGACGGAAGCCATCCGTTCGCCAGGTTTTTGTCTTTTAGCTGCCATATATTGGTGTAAGCTTCCTTTTCAGCCGACAATGGTGCAGCAGCATACGCTTTTTCATAACACTCTCTCAATGTTACCACTTTCTGGGCATTCGATGGTGATAAACCTGTTATCAGCACCATGAATAAACTCAAAATCTTCCTTTTCATTACTTTAAATAACTTCAAACTTTAGGCACTTCAAACTCTAGTCACTTCTTCAAAGCTTTAATCACAAAATCAGCTGCATATTTTTTTCTCTCTTCCAGGTACTCATCGAAATTGTAACCCATCTTTTCCATTAAGCTGCCAACGATTGGTTTTGCAATAAAAGGAAATACGCTCATGGCAGCAACTGAGGTCATAAACTGGGGAATTGTTTCCAGGGTGATATTATACCTGGCAAGTTCTTCCTTATGCTGAGATTCAAGAATTATCCACAGCTTTTTAATGTCAACTCCCTGGAGAAATCTTTTAATCCTTTCCGGATTCCTGTGCATTTCGTTCATCAGGAAACCAGGCAGCCTGGGATTCTTCTGCAGGAAAGTAATATGCTCCCGGAAGAAGAATCTTATCTTTTCCTCAAGCGAAAGATTCTCATCAAATACCGGCGCAAACTTCTTGAACATCTGTCCGGCTATCATTTCAAACACAGTGTTGAAAAGATGGTCCTTGGTGCGAAAATAATAATGAAGCAGCGATTTGTTGATCCCGGCATGATCTGCGATGTCCTGCATGCGTGCTCCATCCATCCCCTTTTCAATAAAGACCTCTGTTGCTGATTCAAATATCTTCTCTTCTGTTTGCTTGTCTTTTTCAGTCATGACTCTTGACCATTTGATTTAACCCATTAATTAAACCATTTAGTTTAACCATGTGGTCAAATTTATGATGCTTTTTTTACAAATGCAAATATTTTTCAATAAATCTTAAGGAAATTGGAAAATTTCGTACTTTTTGACCTATAACCCCCTTCCCAACCGCTAGCTATGTAGAACTTCAGAATAAAAGTAACAGCTTTTTAATGAACCAACCCCCTTTCTAATTTCCCCCAAGGGGGAAAGGATTTGGGAGCTCCTGCCCCCTTGGGGGAAGGACGGGAAGGGGGTTTATATCAAATACAAAAAACAATCATTTTGTATCAGAAGTGTTATTATCATGAGAATTCAAAAATCCAGGCAAAGAAATGCCAGAATGAGATCAGGAAGATGGCTGCAGATCCTGTTATATCAAGGTTGATCAGTTGTTTTCGTGTGTCGGTATACCTTATATATATATAGGAGAATAGCATCCTCATTATGAACTGTGCTGCAAAGAAGATAAACAAGCGCATCCCGTAAATGTTCCATTTATAAGCTTCTTCAACTCTTCCCCGCACAATCAGTGAGAAGCTGTGCGACAGTCCGCACGACACACACGGTTCGCCAGTCAGTTGCTCATGGATGCATGTTACCGGGTAATTGTCCTTATCAGGTGAAAAAATGCCGGAATACAGCATTATCAGCAATATTATTCCGGCAAGGAATATATTAATAATAAGGTAGGGCTCTTTCCTGAGCCTTACCTTTTCAAATGTACTATATAACTCACTTCTTATCAACGGAATCCATCACACTTGCATCTTCCCCTTCAAGTTCCTCAAGTGTTTTCTCCCTCTCCCCCTTACTGGCATCGGCATTTATCTCGATCTTCTCATCCCCGCTCTCGATTTTGATCGATATATTGGCATCTTCCAGGTCCTTAAGCACATCCTTCTGTACCTCATCAACGATCTCCTCGATCCTGTTCGGCCACTTGTCGGCTTTTTCGGCGATCTTTCCTGCGACAAACACCTGAGAGAAAGATATCAGTGACGCTATAATGGCGATTATCAGTCCTGCCAGAAGGATCCCGCGCGGTGAATCACTCTTTGCTGCATTTGAAAGTCCTACTGAAGCCAGCACGATGGCAATTATGCCGGGGATTATTGCTATAAGCCCGACGCATGGTATCACGGCAAGCACGAAAGTAACGATAGCAGTAATCAGGGCGGCAATCCCGAGGTTTTGTCCAGTGTTGTTTTTTGTCTCTTCCATGTTCTTTAGCATTATATTATTATTCATTCCTGTTGAGGATATTAACCATATCCTGTTCTAAAGACGTCACCGGAGTCTCAATGATGCGTCCCAGTTCAATATTATTTTTATAAAAAATGAAAGTTGGCACCCTTTCGATATTCAGTTTTTCATATTCACCTACAGGAGAGATTTTTGCATTGTCAACCCCTATAAAGGTGATTTTTTCCGCAGGAAAACCCCACACATCCATAATCCGCATGAATCTCGGCACCTCCCTGCGGCTGTCAGGGCACCAGGTACCAAGCACAATTTTTATAGTTAAATTATCCTTACTGATACCTGTGATTTGGTTGACAACATCTGTATTGAACAGATAGCCTTTATATCCCTTCAGGAACCATTCAGAATGAGGCTCTCTTTCCATCTGGCCCCTCGTAAAATATCCCAGGATCCAGGTCGTCTGATCTGAGAAATTTGTTGGAGGTTTTACATCAGATGAGTGAGTCTCTGCACCAGTAACTTTATTTACTGGTTTAGTCGTCCTGCAGCCATAAAAAAGAAACGAAAATATGATTACCATAAAAAGTGTATTCTTCATTCCTTAAAAAAAATAAATGCCGCAAAGGCGCTAAGACGCTAAGATACGCAAAGAAATCTCAAATCAGTATTTTACCCTGGTGAAACTTTGCGCCTTAGCGCCTTGGCGGCAAAATGAAATACAATTTATTCTCTATTCTGCGTCATGCAGCAATATCTCAAGTATCTGCTTTGCTGCTTTTGAAATTGATGTGCCGGGACCGAATATTGCAGCAACACCGGTATCATAAAGGGACTGATAATCCTGTGCAGGTATCACGCCTCCGGCAATCACAAGGATATCTTCCCTGCCGAGTCTTTTGAGTTCATTAATCACCTGGGGAACCAGGGTTTTATGTCCCCCTGCAAGACTCGATACTCCGAGAACATGGACGTCATTCTCAACTGCCTGCTTTGCCGCTTCAGCAGGTGTCTGGAACAGAGGCCCGATATCAACGTCAAAACCGATATCCGCATAACCGGTCGCAACAACTTTTGCACCCCGGTCGTGTCCGTCCTGGCCCATCTTTGCTATCATGATCCTGGGCTGCCGTCCCTCTTTTTCAGCAAATCTTGAAACCAGTTTCTTTGCTTCGCTCAGATCCTTATCCGACTTATACTCGGAAGAATAGACCCCTGATAATGTATGTACCACTGCTTTGTACCTCCCTGCTATTTTTTCACATGCATTTGATATTTCGCCCAGGCTGGCCCGCTTCGCTGCTGCCGTTACAGCCAGTTCGAGAAGATTGCCGTTCCCTGTGGCTGCACATTCGGTAAGGGCCTCAAGCGCTGCCCGGCACTCAGCTTCATTTCTTTCAGCCCGCAACCTGGCCAGGCGTTTAACCTGGGCTTCGCGTACAGCACTGTTATCGACTTCCAGGATCTCCAGTGGATCTTCCTTTTCAAGCCGGTACCTGTTGGTCCCAACGATCGTCTGTACACCAGAATCAATTTTTGCCTGAGTCCTTGCTGCGGCCTCCTCAATGCGCATTTTCGGAACCCCCGATTCAATGGCTTTGGACATACCGCCAAGATTCTCTATTTCCCTGATATGTCCCCATGCCTTATGGGCAATTTCGTGTGTAAGTGATTCAACATACCACGATCCTCCCCACGGATCGACTGCACGGCATATCTGGGTCTCCTCCTGTATATAGATCTGGGTGTTTCTTGCTATCCTGGCCGAGAAATCTGTCGGAAGCGCAATAGCTTCATCAAGAGCGTTTGTATGAAGGCTTTGAGTGTGGCCAAGCACAGCTGCCATAGCCTCGATGCAGGTGCGGCCGATGTTGTTGTACGGATCCTGCTCTGTAAGGCTCCATCCTGATGTCTGTGTATGGGTTCTGAGAGCCATCGATTTCGGGTTTTTCGGATTGAAGCCTCTCACTATTTTAGACCAGAGCATCCTTGCCGCCCTCATCTTGGCTATCTCCATGAAATGGTTCATCCCTGCCGCCCAGAAGAAGGAGATCCTGGGAGCAAAAGCATCAATGTCAAGTCCGGCTTTTATCCCCGTTCGCAGGTACTCAAGCCCGTCGGCAAGCGTATAACCAAGCTCAATGTCGGACGTTGCACCAGCTTCCTGCATATGGTACCCCGAGATGCTTATCGAGTTGAATCTTGGCATCTTTGCCGCGGTGTAGGCCAGGATATCTGCAATTATCCTCATCGAGAATTCCGGAGGATATATGTATGTATTCCTTACCATGAATTCCTTCAGGATGTCATTCTGTATGGTGCCGGACAGCTCCTCTGTTTTTGCACCCTGCTCAAGGGCTGCTACAATATAGAATGCCATGATGGGAAGGACCGCCCCGTTCATGGTCATCGAAACAGACATCCGGTTCAGAGGTATCTGATCGAACAGTATCTTCATGTCGAGTACGGAAGACACAGCCACGCCGGCTTTGCCGACATCGCCAGCAACACGTTCATGATCGGAATCATATCCGCGGTGAGTGGCCAGGTCGAAAGCAACAGAAAGCCCTTTTTGTCCTGCCGCCAGGTTTCGCCTGTAAAATGCATTTGAGTCCTCGGCAGTGGAAAAGCCTGCATACTGCCTGATTGTCCATGGTTGAATGGTGAACATGCTTGAATAGGGTCCACGCAGGTATGGAGGCACTCCAGCAGCAAAACCGGCATGTTCAATCTCATCAAGGTCATCCTTCCCGTAAACACTTTTAACAGGTATCCGTTCGGCTGTCATCCAGCTCTTTCCGATTCCTTTCTCCTTCTCCCATTCGTGGAACCTAATCTGCCTGAAGGGCAGGTTATACAGATCATCGTATCTGAACTTTGGCCTCATCTCACCCGCATCATTTATGATTCAATACCAAGAAGTTTATTAAAAATGCCAATAGTCTCTATTATGTCCGACCGCACACTTACGAAGTATTTTATCCCCAGTGATTTCAGATCATTGATGCATGGGGGATTGCCGGCAACAACCAGGATGGTCTTGCCATTGAGCTGCCTGAAAATCCCGGGAACAATAGTTACATATTCCTCATCCGAGCTGCATATCACAGTAATATCAGCTTTTGACTCCAATGCTGATGCGACTCCTTCATCAGCTGTTTCATATCCGCTGCTGTCAATGATATGGTAACCGGCGCAGCCAAAGAAATTCAGCGAGAACCGGACCCTTGCTTTTCTCATAACATGATTTCCGGTTGAAAGAAGAAATACAACCGGTCTTCTTTCTGCTTTCAGAACCGACATCCTGAGCTTCTCAAAGATCTCCGGAGCCCTGAAAAGCGTTATTGGCTCCACGATGACATCCTTCGGGGAATTCGCTTTACTAAAAAGTTTTTCCGGAACGGCACCCTGTGGAAGCGATTCATCCTGAACCGGGTACATGTTTGTGCCAAGAAGTGTGATCTTTCTTTTTGCAACATCCGCCCGGTGGCCGGAAGCCGATTCCCTGATCTTTCCCTGGATAAATCCCTTTTTGAGAGCTTCAAGGAAGCCTCGGTTATCTTCAACCTCAAGGAAGAGCTTCCAGGCGCCGGCAGCGATCAGGGCGGTAAGGTTTTCAACATAGTATGATCCGGCTGCGGGATCTGCAACTTTGTCGAAATATGATTCTTCCCTCAGGATGAGCTGCTGATTCCTGGCAATCCTTTCCGAAAACTCATCAGGCTCCCTGAAGACAATATCAAAAGGCTCCACCGTCAGGGAATCTGTTCCTCCCAGAATGGCCGACATAGCCTCTGTCTGGGTTCTCAGTATATTTACATACGGATCGTAAACGGTTTTGTTCCACCTGGTTGTCACGCAGTGAATCTCCATCTTTGCCTGCTCTGTCATGCCCGGCAGGAAAGAATTTATTATTGCCGACCACAGCAGGCGGGCGGCCCTCAGCTTTGCTATCTCCTGGAAATAACTCGATCCTGTTCCGAAAGAGAATCTGATCTTTGAGGCCGCATCA
>JBFYPG010000186.1:0-3032 GCA_041303415.1 Bacteroidales bacterium | reverse complement strand
AGCATCGTAATGCATATATCCATTGCCTGATTAACTAATATCTGTAAAACATCCGCATCACGATCAGGTTTAATTATTTAAATGAGACACCTCCTGTATTAAGGAGTCGGTACTTTGTCTTTAGCCTGACTTTCTATGGCAACCTAAGTTAAACTATATCCGTTTTAGATAAAAAGGAAAATCATAAAATATTTTCTGGGATTTAATAAATACTGCTGGAAAAACTTCAAAAATTCACGATCTTCAAAACATTTCGGGAGTCTTAACATTCAGGTTGAAAGACTATAAAATTGAAACCGCCTTTAATCTGTGATTGAAAGCGGTTCATTAAGATCGAAAGAGTTTTTTGAGCCTCCAATGGGACTCGAACCCACGACCTGCTCATTACGAATGAGCTGCTCTACCAGCTGAGCTAAGGAGGCAATAATCGCCGCAAATATAGAAAATTTCAAACCAATTTCTCCAGCCTTTGAAGCAAGGGCGGATGTGAATAATGAAAAAACACGTACGCGGGGTGAGGCATCATATTGGAGAGGTTCCTGACCGACAGCTTCTTAAGCGCTGAAGCAAGGATTGAAGGATCGTACGTTTCCCTGACAAAACGGTCAGCGGCAAATTCATTCCGCCTCGAAATTATATTTGAGACGAGCCCGATAATCAGAGACAGCGGGCTGTAAAGGATACCGAATGCAATCAACCCGAGATGAAAACTGGGACTCTCCGCTCCCATTGCTTCTGAGACTTCAGGATGATCAACTACAAGTGAAAAAAGAAAAAGCATCAATCCTGTCAGCATCACCGATGATGCCATTGTTCTTACAATGTGTTTCTTCTTATAATGGCCGATTTCATGAGCCAATACAGCAACTATCTCTTCTTCAGTCAGTTCTTTTAAGAGAGTATCAAAAAGCACGATCCTTTTCTTTGGCCCGAATCCTGAAAAGTAGGCATTGCTCTTTGTACTCCTTTTTGAACCGTCTATGATATAAATATTCCTTAGCTTAAACCCTGTCTTATCTGCATAATCTTCAATCTTGTTGCGTAGTGTACCCTCTTCAAGCGGCTTCTGTTTGTTGAACAGCGGCACAATCAGCTCAGAATAGAAGAGGTTCATGAAAACTGTAAAAACAGTTATCAACCCCCATGCATATAGCCAGAACAGATTTCCGGTTTTGTAATATAACCATGTTATTAATCCGAGTACAGGAATTCCGACAATAAGGACAATGAACCATGATTTTATGTGGTCAGTAATGAAAGTTCTGACAGTCATGGTGTTGAATCCATATTTTTTCTCAATGACAAAGGTGTCGTACCAGCTGAAAGGAATGTTGATGACTTCAGAGGCAAAGCCTATTATTCCAAAGAAAATCAAAGAGATAGCTATCATATTCACGCTCAGTGATCTTGCAATCCCGTCTATAAGTGAAAAGCCTCCGGCAATTATCATTACCAGTATCACGGCGAGGTTGAACAGGGATGACCATAATGACAACCGCTTATTGTCCTTTTCATACAACTGGGATTTCCTGTAATCCTCCTCCTGGCATATGCCGTGGAGCTTTGCCGGAACTGTTTCGGACCACATTCTGCTGTTGAGGTATTCAAGATATCTCTCCAGCATAAAACCGGCAACAAGGATTATGATAAGGATAAAGAATATGGTATTGTGCATCTCAGCCTGCATAAAAAAAAGAAGCAGGGTGTCTGTTTAAAATAAGTGTGGAATAAATATGTCTCGCTGCATTTCCTCGTGCTAAAAGGATAGACACCCTGCGAACTGTAAATATAATAAATATTTTTAAGTTAACATACCTCCGCAGACATGAATTGTTTGTCCGGTCACATAAGATGAAAGGTCTGAAGCCAGGTATAACGCTGTATTTGCCACATCTTCAGGCAGACCGCCCCTTCTCAGGGGTATTTTGCTCACCCATTCATTTTTTACATCTTCAGGCAGTTTTTCAGTCATTTCGGTAAGAATGAACCCGGGTGCAATGGCATTACACCTTATATTTCTTGATCCGACCTCCTTTGCCACGCTCTTTGTGAATCCTATGATACCTGCCTTTGATGCCGAGTAATTGCTCTGTCCTGCATTTCCTGAAACACCCACTACGGAACTCATGTTGACAACCGAGCAGTTTTTCTGTTTCAGCATAACAGGTATAACAGCTTTTGTCAGGTTGAATACCGATTTAAGGTTGACTGCAATCACGGAATCCCACTGGTCTTCGGTCATGCGCATCAGAAGAGTATCGCGGGTTATGCCGGCGTTATTGACAAGGATGTCAATTTTTACAAAGTCGCTGACGACATCATTGATAAGTTTCTGAGAGTCTGCGAAGCTGGCTGCGTTTGATACGTACCCTTTCGCCTTTACGCCGTATTCATGGATTTCCCTGACCGCATTCCTGAATTCATCATCATCGGCAATGTTTGTAATTGCAATATCTGCACCTTCACGGGCAAAGAGAAGAGCAATTGATTTGCCTATTCCTCTTGAGGCCCCGGTGATCAGGGCGGTTTTTCCTGTCAGTAGTCCCATACCTTTTATTTTTTTGATTGGGTAAAAATAGTCTTATTGTCTGAAAGTCTTATGGTCTTATTGTCTTTATCACGTTACTAACTGTGATCCCGATTTCTGCCGGCGATTCCACCACATGGATGCCGCACTTACGCATCAGGTCCATCTTTGCAGCAGCGGTATCGCTCCTGCCGCCGATGATTGCCCCGGCGTGTCCCATTCGTCTTCCCTTTGGCGCTGTCTGACCGGCTATAAATCCTATTACCGGCTTCCTGCCGTTGTCTCTGATCCATTCTGCCGCCTCATTCTCCATATTCCCGCCAATCTCGCCTATTATTACAATGGCTTCGGTTTCCGGATCATCCATCATCAGCCTGACAGCATCAAGCGTAGTCGTTCCCACCACAGGATCCCCGCCTATGCCAATGCATGTTGACTGGCCCAGTCCGAGCCTGGTAACCTGGTCAACGGCTTCATAGGTTAAAGTGCCTGAGCGTGAGATGAT
>JBFYPG010000185.1:0-3792 GCA_041303415.1 Bacteroidales bacterium | reverse complement strand
CAGACATCTGACGGGATGGTACATATCACGTACACCTGGAACAGAAAGCTGATAAAACATGTGGTTATTGACCCTGGAAGGATAACTCCAAAGCCTTTCGCAGGGGAAGAATGGCCTGATGAATAGTACTTAAAGACGTAACACCGGAAGTATAAGAAGTGCAGCTGACAATCCCACCAGTACAACAACGGCACTCCATCCTATTATATTTGTAGCCCTGCCGTTCACATGGGTTCCCATGATCTTAGTGTTGTTTATCAGTATCATCATACTGATAAGAACAACCGGAAGCAGAATGCCATTTATGACCTGCGACCATATCGATATCTGTATCAGCGGTGCATTGGGAAGGAGTATTATAATTGCTGATATTACAAGTATGCCCGTATAAAGTATATAGAATTCCCTTGCTTCATCCCATTTCTTATCAAGTCCGGCTTCAAACCCGAAAGCTTCACAGACAAAAAATGCCGTGGCAAGAGGGAGAATGGTTGCCGAGAATATTGAAGCGATGAACAATCCGAAAGCGAATACCTGCGATGCAAGGTTTCCCGCCAGCGGCTTAAGAGCAAGAGCTGCATCCTTGGCTTCATTTATCACGATCCCGTTGGGATGAAGCGTGGAGGCACAAGCGACCATAATGAAAAAAGCCACTACAACCGTTATTATGCATCCCACGATGATATCTGCCAGGGTATATTTAAAATTCTTCATCTTCAGGCCCTTCTCTATCACTGAAGATTGCATGTAAAACTGCATCCATGGTGCAATGGTCGTTCCGACCAGGGCAATTACCATTGTCATGCTACGGGTGCTAAGCTCCATCCTGGGACGTATTATTGCCGATCCGATACTCTCCCAGTCGGGTTTTCCCATGATAGCTGATACAACATACGTAAGCAGGGATATGCTGAAGATCAGAAAGATGCGCTCAGCGATCTTGTACGTTCCCTTTACTACCAGCACCCATACCAGGATCGCAACTATGGGTACAGAGATGTATTTGCTTACGCCGAACACTTCCATGCTCCCGGCTACACCTGCAAATTCGGTCGTTGTATTACCGATCCCTGAAAAAAGGAGTCCAATGAAAATCAGGAACGTGATCTTAATTCCGGCATTCTCCCGGATAAGGTCAGCAAGCCCCTTGCCGGTAACGATACCCATCCTTGCATTCATCTCCTGGATGACAACCAGTACAATGAATGAAGGGATCAGGGTCCAGATGAGACCATAGCCATAAAGCGCTCCTGCAACAGAGTAAGTGGTAATTCCGCCGGCATCATTATCAACGCTTCCGGTGATGATCCCGGGACCAAGGATCATAAGGAATATTCCCAGCCTCCGGAAAATATTTTTCCTGCTAATTCCGATTTTCAGTCCGGCCATGATCCCCTATTTTCTTTTCCTGGTTCGCCTTTCGCTTATGAGGTCTTCAACGACATCATCCACGACAACCATACCCTGGAGCTGCTCATTCCTGTCAATTACCGGGACTGCAAGCAGGTTATACTTCGAGACTAATTCAGCAATAGCCGTTGTCTTCTGGTCGTCATACAATGAAACAGGCTCTGATTTCATTATTGCGCTGATCTTCTTATCAGGCTCTGAAACAACAAGATCCCTGAGGTTGAATGTTCCCGCCAGCCTGTCATCCTTCCCGGTGACGAACATGTTGTAAAGCTCCGCAGACTCCGGCTTTTTAAGCCGCAGCTCCCGGAGCACCTCTTCAACAGTGTTTGAACCGCTGAAGGAAAGGTAATCGGTCGTCATGATGCTTCCCACCAGGTTGTCATCATATTCAAGAAGTTCCCTTACTTCCTGCGATGATTCAGCTTCCATCTCTTTCAGGAGGAGTTCGGCTTTATCGTCTTCCAGTTCATCAAGGATATCCGCAACCTCATCGGCCGGCATTTTCTCAAAAACATCAGCAACCTTGCCAACAGGAAGGCTCTCAACAATATGAACCTGGGCATCTGTCTCGAGTTCCTCAAGAACATCAGCAGCTTTCTCCTCGTCGAGCGCTGAGAAGACAGAGGCGCTTGATTTCTTGCCCAGATCCTCGAGTATGTCAGCAAGGTCCGACGGGTGAAGCATATGCAGCTTGGCATAGCTTTTCGAGAGCTTTATGTTCAGGTTCGAAAAGTCAATCGCCTGAACATCGTCCCAGAGAATAAACCTCGCAGGTATGCTGATCTTAAACAGCGAAAGCACTCTTTTAATGGGTGCGGCTATGCCGATCCTTCTCAGCAAACCTTCGATCCCGATATCAACTGCTACGGCAAATGTGCCTGCCGGAAGCGTAGCCAGCCTGACATCATTAACCCTTACCAGTTTGCGTCCATTCAGGTCAACGATCTGCTTGTCCAGAATATTCTCATCGAGCAACAGTCCGTTATCAACCTCTTCCCTGCTCAGCTCTATGAGCCCGGTGCATGTGACGTTGATCATTTCCCTGGCTTTTGAAACCCTGAATGGACTGAAGGAATAGAACTTAGTCACCCCGTCTATCCTGAGCTTGACACCTGTAATCAGCTGCTGGCCGGGATCGCTTTGTCCCGAAGGAACTGCGCTGACAAGAAGGTCTTTTATTTTTCCGATTGCATCGCCATCAGAACCAAAAGCCTCCTTGCCCAGTATTCCGCTTAAATAAAATGTTGTGAGTGAAGTCATAGTCACCTCCTTTCTGTTCGTGATACATTAGGAAGCGACCGGCAAAACCGGCATGCCTGCTGTATCAGGGTTAGAATAATATATCCGCCGGATAATCGTCCATTAATTCAAAAAATTGATTGCGGGCGTAAAAATAAACTTCACGGGAAAGATATCCAAATAAAAGAAGAAAAAAGTTTGGAGTGACTAGAGTTTGGAGTGACTAGAGTTAGAAATATTTATTGTTTTTTATTAACTCCACACTTTAGGCACTCTAGGCACTCCACACTTATATTATAAAAGGCACCACCGCTTTTCTCTTAACCGGGTATTCCGCAAAGTTGCTCCTGTACCACCTGTGCGAGGCTATTGCCCTGGGGAAGAGGTTTGCAAAGGTGAACACGAAGAATGACAAACCCGGCAGCGACCATGTCATCAATGCCCAGCCTCCCCATTCAATTATCTCCCCAAAATAATGAGGGCAGGAAATATAATCGAAGAGCCAGCCGCGGGGAATAACATAGCCCTGCTGGTTCTGCGACCGCAGCATGGTCAGTTTTTCATCAGCGGTCTTGTTGATAAGATACCCGCAGATAAACAAAGCAACTCCGGTAATGAATTGCCACGAGAGCAACCACCTTGTATCGTAATTATGCAGATGAAATACACCATAACCGTTTATGAATCCGTTCAGGCTGTTGAACACGATTGCCATGAGTACTATGACCTGGGGATATGGTTTATTCCTGCCTGACTGGCGGAAAGGGTAATAAAATGTTCTGTGAACATAGTGAAGGAGCCAGAGAGTGACGAATATGATCTGGGGAGCTCTCTTATCAGGTGAGATGATGAAAAACAGCAGGATCAGTGCAGGAGACGGGAATTCCATAATAAGCCATGCCCATTTTGACTTCACGGCAGGTCCCCATCCTCTCCTTGAGAATTTGCCGTAAGGAGCAGAGATGAAGAAAAGCATGACAAAGACTAGAAGTGCAAGGCCGAATGCCAGGTATAAGGCATAATTGTACAGTACTGACATGATTATCAATTATTAAGCAATCAAAGTATTTCTTCAGATAATAAGATTCAAAGATGCATTAAATAATTAACGGTTATTATTAAACATGGTTGTTTTCTTTT
>JBFYPG010000184.1:0-7411 GCA_041303415.1 Bacteroidales bacterium | reverse complement strand
CAACGGCATACTTGCCGTCATCGATCCAGTCAACGGAAAAATCATTTATTTCAAGGTACGACTTCAGAACGGTTCCGAAGCTGAGGTCATCCTCAACAAGAAATATTTTAACAGCTTTAGTATTCATTTTCCGTTTTCCGTGTTAAAAGGCAAATATACATCGAAACGGCTTCCCTTGCCCGGTTCGCTCTGAACTTTGATCTCACCCCTGTGCGCCTCCACTATTGCCAGGGCATAATTGAGCCCGAGCCCGAATCCCTTGACATTATGCACGTTGCCGGTAGCCTGGCGGTAAAATCTGTCAAAAATGCGGTTCTGCACGCTTTTACTCATGCCAATGCCCTTGTCGGAGACTGACATAACAATGCCATCCCCGGTGTTCCTCGTCTCAATAGTAATTTCAGGCGCCCCTTCAGAATACTTGATGGCATTGTCGAGAAGATTATTCACGAGGTTTGCCAGGTGCTCACTGTCCCCGTATATTACCGGCTGTGAAGCATTTAAGCTGAGACTGATCTTTCCGTTCCTCTGCAACAGCAGTATCTCGATGATATCGGCAGAATGCTCTATAACCGAATGAAGCGATACTTCCTTAAAAGTAAATTCGATCTCTTTTTTGTCAAGCGATGCAAGCTGAAGGATTGTCTCTACTTTCTTGTCCATCCTGCTGTTTTCCTTCTTAATGAGCCCGATGAAATGCCTGACGCTTGATTCATCATTTATTACCCTGGGATTGGTTATTGTATCAGCTGCGAGTGATATCGTGGCGATCGGCGTTTTGAACTCATGGGTCATATTATTGATGAAATCCGACTTCATCTCCGAGATCTTCTTCTGGCGGATGATAAAGAAGAGGCTGAGGGCAAACGTGGCAAGGATGATAAGTGAAAAGAGAAGCGATCCGCCCAGTATCCACGCCATTGATCCAAGAATATAATTGGCCCTTTCGGGAAAGACGACCGAAAGCCTTAGATCCTGGCGGATGATATTGTCGGGGAAGAGCTGAACCTGGTATATGCTTCTCAGGAAATCATTCCTGCCTGTCTCTTTGAAAGTGCCCCCTTCAACAACCCCATCCCTGATGACAGCAAACTCAAACGGCGTCTGGATCCCGGAGAACATGAACGACCTCTTCAGGTTGAAATCGATTGCCTGGTTGTCAAGCTCCATGGTCTTCTCCCAGTTATACACATCGGCGATCATCCGGTCGCTCATATTCAACAGCTCATCCTGCCTTTTCCTTACCCATTCGATGAATTCCTGCTGCCGAATGTAAACAGGACCACTATTTGGCGACGCGGCATCTCCGCTCTTTGCAATGGACAGTGTGCCGGGATCATCCGATGACCTTATTACAAAGTCACCTGAACCTGAAGTGATCGTAGTATCGTGAATAACTACAACAGGTTCTTCACCGGGATTCTGTGTCACCGACTGGTTGGTTATCCTCACGCTGAAGCCGCTCTTGTCGCCTGCGGAGAAGCTCCGGATATTAACGTAATCGGAAACGGAGGATGATTGATTCTGCTGTGCTACCGGATCCTTCAGGATATAATCGTTAAAGAAACTCATCTTCCGCGATGATTCGATCGACTCCGCGGCATCGCGGATGCTGGCGATGGCCACGGCATTGAAACTCTCATTCCTGATCCCCACTGCTTCATTTATCCAGACCATCTGAACAAGAATGATCCCGATTATCGAGAACAGCATCATGAATATAAGTCCGGTGAATTTATACCTGTTCATGACGCAAATTTAACTTATCAGCCAAAACTCAGCATGGGTTTTAACTTTTCATTAACTCTTATTAACCTGAAATTAACGGTATTATGCTGTCAATGAAGTAATTTTGAAATGAATCTAAATAATCAACCCATGAAAAGAACCATAAGAACCATTTTTTTACTCCTGCTGGCTGTCGCAATACCCCTGGTTATGGCATCAGGACAGGACAAGAAGGAAGAAAAGAAGATCAAGATTGTTGTGGATGAAGGATCGGGATCAAAGACCATCCTTGACACAATTATTATAGGGACAGACTCGCCTGAGAAAATAGAGCTGAAAGACGGGACAATAGTTTTTATAGGCAGCCCGGATATGGACCTGAGCAAATCGTCAGACGGGAAAAAAGTAATTGTGAGTGTTGAGACAGATGGAGAGGGAGAAAAACAGATATCAAAGAGCATCTATGTAACAAGTGCAGATTCTCCAACCTGGACTGTTTCATCAGCTGGCGAGAAAGGGCATGTCTATGTGATCAGCAGCGACAAGGGCACAGGAGAAAAATCCGAAAAGCATATTGTTATAGCATCATCTGGAGATAAAGCGGTTGAGTGGACAGACAATGACACCGATGTAACAAAATATGTAGTGGCAAAAGACGGTGTTGTAGTAACGGTGGAATCGGATGATGAGGATAAAGCAAAGGAGCTGGTTAAGTTAATTCAGGATAAACTTGGGGTAAAAAACGAAGAGAAGAAATAATTCCGATCAGGCTTTCATGTTCATTCCGTGGGGGCATGTACCCTCCCCCTTTGTCCCCCTCCCTGCTTCGCAAGGAGGGGGAATTTCATTGATATACAATATGTTAAGCCCCCTCCTTACGAAGTAGGGAGAGCCTGCACTGAGCGAAGCGAAGTGGGGTTTGGGGGTGGGTACGTGTGATCGAAGGAAGGGGGATCGAGGGGGTGAGTACGTGCAGTTAAAAGGAATAATTTATTAAGCATTCAGATTAAACTCCTCCCATATATCCCCTTTCGGGAATGGAGCAGTGATTACAATTTTTTCCTTCTTAACGGGGTGGATGAATTCAATTCTGCGCGACATTAGGCTGATGCTGCCATCATTGTTTGACCTTGGAAATCCGTACTTAAGGTCACCCTTTATGGGGCAGCCTATCTTTGCCATCTGGGCCCTTATCTGGTGATGTCTCCCTGTATGAAGCTCTATTTCAAGAAGATAATAGCGATCAGACCGTCCTTTAAGGGTATATATAAGGCTGGCTTCCTTTGATCCCTTCACCTCTGTATCATATACGTATGTCTTGTTCTGCGTCTCGTTTTTCTTAAGGAAGTGGTTTATGGTCTCCGTATCCTGGGGAGGCCTTTCCTTTACAATGGCCAGGTAGTATTTCCTCACCTCCCCCTTTCTGAACATTTCATTAAGACGCTCAAGAGCCTTGCTTGTCCGTGCATACAGGATCACGCCGCTGACGGGCCTGTCGAGTCGGTGGACAACGCCGAGAAAAACATCCCCGGGCTTATTGTACTTCCTGGCTATATATGCCTTGATCTCAGCATCGAGGGGAGTATCTCCGGTCTTGTCTCCCTGAGAAAGATCAGAAGCTCTCTTGTTAACTGCAATAATATGATTGTCTTCGTAAAGGATTTCGATCATAAGAATTTAGTATTGCTCCTTCTCGTTCGGGAACTTAAGAGTTCTAACATCGTGGATATAGTTCTGCACCGCACCCTTTATCTCTGCATAAAGGTTATGGTATCTTCTGAGAAACCTGGGCGAAAACTCCTGTGTTATTCCAAGCATATCGTGAAGAACGAGCACCTGTCCGTCTGTTTTGGGTCCTGCTCCAATGCCGATTACGGGTATCTTGATGCTGTTGGTTACCTCTTCTGCCAGTTTTGCAGGTATCTTCTCAAGCACAACGGCAAAACACCCGATGCTTTCAAGCAGTTTTGCATCTTCCATCAGCCGGCGGGCCTCCTCCTCCTCCTTAGCCCTGACAACATAGGTGCCGAACTTGTGAATTGCCTGCGGAGTCAGCCCAAGGTGTCCCATCACCGGGATGCCAGCCGAGAGGATCCTTTCAATCGATTCCTCCACCTGCTGCCCTCCCTCAAGCTTGACAGCCGATGCGCCGGTCTCCTTCATGATGCGTATCGATGATGCCAGCGCCTCCTTAGAGTTTCCCTGGTATGTACCGAACGGAAGATCGACCACTACCAGCGCCCTTTTCACAGCCCTGACCACTGATGCCGCGTGGTAGATCATGTTGTCAAGGGTGATCGGCAGCGTGGTGTCAAAGCCGGCCATCACGTTTGAAGCCGAATCGCCGACAAGGATAACATCAATCTCTGCCTCATCAAGTATCCTGGCTATCGAATAATCATAGGCTGTAAGCATGGCGATCTTTTCGCCCCTCAGTTTCATCTCATTGAGAACATGAGTGGTGACCTTCTTAACTGGTTTGTGTACAGACATGGCCGAAAGTGCTTTATGTAGAGTACAAAGGTATTAATTTCTTTTTAGTCAATAAATCTGCCGTTTTGTCACTTTTTTCAAATGGCATAAGGATTGCATATAAAGAATATCATATTTGAAACTTCATAAAACATCATAAAATGGGAAAAATTATTGGTATAGACCTGGGAACAACCAACTCGTGCGTTGCCGTAATGGAAGGCAATGAGCCGGTTGTGATCCCCAACAGCGAGGGTAAAAGGACTACCCCGTCTATCGTGGCGTTTGTTGATAAAGGTGAGCGGAAAGTAGGTGATCCTGCAAAACGCCAGGCAATTACAAATGCAAAAAACACTGTCTACTCTATCAAGAGGTTCATGGGCGAGACCTATGACAAGCTTGACAAGGAGATCAAAAGAGTAACATATAATGTAGTTAAAGGCGACAATAACACCCCTCGGGTAAATATTGATAACAGGCTCTATTCGCCGCAGGAGATATCGGCAATGGTCCTTCAGAAGATGAAGAAGACTGCAGAAGATTACCTCGGGCAGGAAGTCACTGATGCCGTTATAACGGTACCTGCATATTTCAGCGACTCCCAGCGCCAGGCAACCAAGGAGGCAGGAGAGATAGCAGGGCTTAACGTAAAAAGGATCATAAATGAGCCTACCGCTGCGTCACTTGCTTACGGACTTGACAAGAAGTCGCAGGACCTGCGGATCGCTGTTTTTGACCTTGGCGGCGGTACATTCGATATTTCAATACTTGAACTCGGCGAAGGCGTGTTTGAAGTAAAGTCGACCAATGGCGACACACACCTTGGCGGCGACGATTTTGATCATCTCATAATTGACTGGCTTGCAGAAGAGTTTAAAAAGGATGAAGGGATTGACCTGAGAAGGGATCCTATGGCGCTCCAGCGCCTTAAAGAGGCAGCTGAAAAAGCAAAGATAGAGCTCTCAAGTTCAACTTCCACGGAGATAAATCTTCCTTACATAATGCCGGTGGATGGAATTCCAAAGCACCTTGTTAAAACGCTTTCCCGTGCGCAGTTTGAAAAGATATGCGACAACCTGTTCCAGTCGTGCCTTGGCCCGTGCCAGAAAGCACTTGAGGATTCAGGTTACAAAGCTACCGATATTGACGAGGTTCTCCTCGTGGGAGGCTCAACGCGAATCCCTGCAATACAGCAGCTTGTTGAGAAATTCTTCGGAAAGGTGCCTTCAAAGGGCGTCAACCCCGACGAAGTGGTTGCAGTAGGTGCTGCAATACAGGGCGGTGTACTCACAGGCGAAGTAAAGGATGTACTCCTTCTTGATGTCACACCCCTCTCACTCGGAATTGAAACGATGGGCGGCGTCATGACAAAACTCATCGATGCCAATACCACCATTCCGACCAAGAAAACTGAAGTGTTCACAACTGCCGCCGATGGACAGCCTTCGGTTGAGATTCATGTCCTCCAGGGCGAAAGGCCCATGGCCGCAGGCAACAAAACGATCGGACGCTTCCATCTTGACGGCATCCCCCCTGCCCCCAGGGGTATACCGCAGATAGAGGTGACCTTTGACATAGATGCAAACGGGATCCTGCATGTTACAGCAAAAGACCGAGGTACAGGCAAAGAGCAGAGGATCAGGATAGAAGCTTCTTCGGGACTAAGCGATGATGAGATCAGGAGGATGCGCGAAGAGGCCCAGGCAAATGCCGAAGCCGACCGCCTGGCAAGGGAGAAAGCCGATAAGGTAAATGCAGCCGACAGCATGATCTTCTCAACTGAAAAGCAGCTCAAGGAGTTCGGAGACAAGATACCGGCTGACAAGAAGAGCGGGATTGAAAATGCATTGGCACAGCTCAAGGATGCTCACAAGAGCCAGGACGCGGCTTCAATAGAAAAAGCTCTTGCAAACCTGAATGCCGTATGGCAGTCAGCTTCAGAAGAGATGTATAAAAATGCCCAGAATACCGGTCAGACGACCTCGCAGCAGGGTCCGGAACAACCCGGCCCGGGACAGGCAGGGGGTGGTTCAAAGCCCGGCGACGGCGAAGTGACCGACGTGGATTTTGAGGAAGTAAAATAATCCTGAAGTATTAAAAGTTTTAACCGCAGAGTACGTAAAGCGGGCGCAGAGCACGCAAAGAGATAACATAACATTCTTTGTGTCCTTTGCCATCCCGAGTACTCGGGATTGCGATCTTTGCGGTTATTTTTTTGTACTTTTATAGAAGCTTTCTCGTTTTATGCTTATGAATCATAATATCTTCATAGTAACCATATTGCTTTCATTTTCTCTAACTTCTCTCTGCCAGACAGAACAAGTTATCAATCAAACTGATGCTCAGGGAAGGAAACAGGGACACTGGATTAAAAAGTACCCTCATGGTGCCATTCAGTATGAGGGTGATTTCAGGGACAATCATCCTGTGGGAGAATTCAGAAGATACTTTGAGGACACCAAACTGATGTCGGTGCTGGTCTACAGCGACGACGGGACTGAAGCTGATGCATCATTCTATCATCCAAACGGCTTCATTTCATCTAAGGGCAGATACATTAATCAGCTAAAGGAGGGCAAATGGAAATTTTATTCCGAAATAACTGAAGGATTTCTTATCAACGAAGAAGAGTACAGGGCCAGCCAGAAGGACGGGTTGTCGTTAAAATACTACACCGACGGATCTGTTGCAGAGAAGCTTACCTGGGTGAACGGGAAAAAGGAAGGTGAATGGTTCCGGTACTACCAGGGCGGGAAAGTGTTCATCAGGTCATTTTATAAGGACAATATGCTGAATGGCAGATTCGAGGTATGGTTTGAAAACGGCAATGTACAGTTTTCAGGGGCATACAAAAACAACCGCCGGGAGGGTACCTGGATCATATGTGATGAAAACGGAAATCAGTTGTACAGAATGGAATATGTAAACGGCATCACCAACGACCGCCAGATGGAAATTGACGCTTCAGATTACCTGGATCGCATGGAGAAGAATGCCGGAAAGATTCCTGATCCTGAAAAAACAGGAGAAATACGATGATCAGCAGGAGAATGCATGTGAAAAAAGAGTTTATCAGGGCTTTTTTTATTCTGACCTTCTTTTATTCTTTTGCATACATCTCAGGCCAGGAACAGCAATACAGCTATTTCTACAGGGTTTATTTCTCTGATAAAGGTCTTTACACCCCTTCTGATTTTTCAGCCTCAGATCT
>JBFYPG010000183.1:0-34568 GCA_041303415.1 Bacteroidales bacterium | reverse complement strand
ATTCATAAATATCTTGTTCGTGCCGTACCAGACAGCCCTGAAATTGGTATTGTCATATATTGAGATCGTCCTGGTACCGTGAACGCTGGCAAAGGCCGATCCGCTCAACCTCTCGGCATTAGTCTTTGAGCAGTAACCGCTGAGCAGCGGAGTCGAAGTATAAGTCACCGGGTTGTTGTAAATATTCTTGTCCTTTTTTGAAGACGAAGCTCCTGATTTGAATACCGGCAGCCGGTCTCTGGTATAGCCATAGCAGAGCGGGTGGGTAAGATCAAGCTCTGTTTCAAAAATCGAACCCGGGATCTGACGTGACAGATTATCGAGAGTGCGATTGGCATACTCACCTTCCTTTTTTGCCGGCTCCGGTTCCGGAACATATTCTATTTCAGCGAGTTTATTCCTGGCCAGCCAGCTGTTGCCCGATTCATACCCAATCAGCGTCCCTCCCTGGCGGTTCCAGGTCCTGATATTCTCTATA
This sequence comes from Bacteroidales bacterium, assembly GCA_041303415.1. GTDB lineage: Bacteria > Bacteroidota > Bacteroidia > Bacteroidales > VadinHA17 > LD21. The sequence goes on along the minus strand of JBFYPG010000183.1, from coordinate 34,090 downwards.
CCTGCTGAACTGATATCAGGCGATCCGGTTATGATAAGCACATTGTAACTGCCGGGATCAATTGATCCAAACCGTGAGGCCGTTACCATGGTCACCGGCATATTGAATCGGGTATCAAGCATGTGCCATATCTCTCCGGCATCAGTGCTGTTTGTGCCATCTCCGACTATCATCAGTATGAAGGGTTTACGGAGAACAGTGAATCCTGAGCTCCCGAGATCGATACCTTCAGGTGTCAGACCTGTGCTTACTCCATAAACTGTTATCCGGCAATCAGCTGCTATCGTTCCGATCAGCGACCTGATCTGTTCAGGTGAAAGAGATTGCCCTGAAACCGGGACCAGAATAGTGCCATACGGGAACTCATGCCTGAAGCTGCCATCATCATAGGTGAATATGCCTGTGGCGACTTTGGTGATTATTCCTGCGGACTGTAGCGAATAGAGAGCTTTGGGTGCAAGATATTCGTTCCACTCGAAGAGGTATGCATAAGGATCTTCACTGCCTTCTATTTTTCCGCTGATAACCGGCGGTTCAGTAATTTCAGCTCCGGCAAGGCCCTCTATCTCCTTAATAGCATTAATCGCTGAATATTGAATGTTGAATGACATCGGCAGTACCCAGGTAGATACATCATAGAAAGCGCTGTCGGTGAACTCTTTTACCGGTTCGAACAGGCTCCTGATGAACCTGTGCTCGTCCTGTCTCAGCGGAACCATATAGCTGTTGCCTGCCCTGTAAATGATTCCGTCCTTGCTTATATCCCTCGAGAGTTTATATATCTTTATCTTATGATATAAAAGGGTCTTGATGAATTCCGACATTCTGTAATTATCTTCCGGCTCAGTGAATACATATGCTTTCAAAGGGTGCCGGTCAGCTAGAGACGGAATGTCGGTGAAATATTTCCTCTGGCTTTCAAGAAGTTTATATTTCATATTAAGTCCGGCCTCCAGGGTTGAAAGCGATACGGTGAACTGGTTCCTTATAGCGAATGGAAAAGAGAGAAGACCATTAACACTGTTTCTGAGATGCCCTTTTACCCCGGCCTGTTCAAAAAGGATTCCCACCGAGCCATGAATATCGGGGTATGAAGAGCCTTTCCCGACATAAAAATCGTCAAAGCCTTCTTCGGCATAATAAAGGCTGCCTATCCTGTTAAGGTATTTCTCATGGTATTTTCCTATTTCGGCAGTAAGAGCCTGGTTATCAGAAGGGGTGAGTGGATTATTCCTGCTCTTTACGCCGGGCTGGAAAAAGAACGTCGCATTTGCACCCATCTCATGATGATCGGTATTTATGTTTGGCCTCCACCTGAAGAATGCGGCGACACGGCCGACAGATTCGGGGTGCTGAAGCATTATGTAATCACGGTTCAGGTCGAACCAGTAATGGTTGGTGCGTCCTCCCGGCCAGGTTTCGCTGAATTCCCAGGAATTTGCATCGGGATTATTATTGAGGCTTTTAGTCAAGTTAACCCAGGTCGAATGTCGCTGCATGCCGTCTGGATTAAGTGCAGGATCTATAAGGATAACAGCGTTTTTCAAAAACTCATCAATCGTTGCTCCCTCACCTGCAACCAGGTAATATGCAACCAGTGCCGATGCATTCTGGGCGCTCGATTCATTGCCGTGAATTCCATATCCAAGCTTTATAAAAACCGGCATTGTGCTGATATCGAGTTTCCCTGACTGGGACGGGTCGCACAGCAGAAGATGCTGCTGACGAAGCTGTTCGATGTTCCTGATATTTTCAGGTGAGCTTACAATAAGCTGTCCGAGAGGACGTCCTTCATGACTTTTTCCATACTCTTCCCATACAGCCCTGTCGGATATCCTGGCAAGCTCAAGCATGTAGAAATAGAGTTTATCGTGGGTGAGATGCCACTCTCCGATTTCATGACCCGCAAACTGCTTCGGCGTCGGAACCGAACTGCTGTAATTAATATCAGAAGGCAGGTAATAATCAAGCGTAACCTGTGCCTTTATCAATATTGATACCATTATAAGTATCTGGATCAGAAGTATCTTTTTCATATCTATAGGTTTAGTAATCATCAATCTAACCACGGGGTTACACGGTCCCGATCCCGAGTACTCGGGACGGGATCACGGAGTTTCACGGTTTTCCCTTTTCTGAGCTATGCGCTCTGAGCCCTGAGCCCTGCGCCTTTTTTCATAGTGCTTAGTATCTCCCCATTCCCCGTATATTATTTCCGAATCAACCAGACTCAAACGAGCTTCAAGACAGCTCCGGCAATCCTCAGCCGAATCATCAGTACAAGGTTTATTTTCATAAAGCTTATAACTGTCCCTGTATTTACCGGGAGTGATATTGGGCATTATTATATTTGCTCCGATTTTTATTGCTTTTTCCCTTCCTATCGGATCTATCGCCTGCAGGGCTGTGGCCGCAACAATATTTATATCCTTCATCATGATTCTCAGGATGGCGATCATTTTAAGCGTCAGATCAAACCTCTCAGTGAGAGGAAGCAACTTTTCGGCATATTCGATCAGAGGTGTATCAGCATGTTCAATATAGGGGCCCATTCCGCACATGTCAATGTCGAAATCACGCATATATATAAGGTCACCTGCAAGATCTTCAAGATTCTGGAACGGCAGTCCGATCATTACGCCTGTACCTGTCTGATATCCTATGTCCTGAAGGCTTTTCAGGCATGCAAGCCTTCTCTGGAAATCATGGTGGCTGTCGTTGGGATGGATCTTCCTGTAAAGATCAATATTTGTCGCTTCAATCCGGAGAAGATACCTGTGGGCTCCGGCGTCAAACCATCGCTTGTAAACTTCAGGTTCCTGTTCTCCCACTGAAAGGGTGATGCCGAGCTCTCCGTCTGATAGTTCCTTGATCTTATGAAGCAGGTTCTCTATCCTTTCGGTAACCGCCCTGCTCTCAAGCTCTCCCGATTGAAGGGCAATTGACCCGTAGTGATTTTCATATGCGAATCTTGCAGCTGCAAGTATCTCATCATCACTGAGATTGTAACGCTCAAGGTTCCTGTTTCCTTTCCTGATACCGCAATAGAGGCAATTCTTGCTGCAGATATTTGAAAACTCTATCAGGCCGCGGAACCATACCTTTTTGCCGATATATTTCTCCTTTGCTTCAGAGGATTTTTTGAAAAGAAGAGTCCTTTCCTCACCTTCAGCCTGGAGAAGGGAGATGATATCTTCTTTTTTAAGAGAGTTTTTATTGAGTATATGGTTTACAGTCATATTCATTTTAATATCTTCATGTACACACCCCCTTGATCCCCCTCCCTTTAACAACACGAACCCACCCCCCGCCCCCCTCCCTGCTTCGCAAGGAGGGGGCGCAAAATATTGTGTATCAGTTATTTCCCCCGCCTTGCGAAGCAGGGAGGGGGATTAAAGGGGGTGGGTACATGTTTTTTCTCAGAACCCCCTTCCATACATACCCCACAATGTTGCCTTCAGTTCCTGCCACTTTGCCATGGCTGCTCCGGCAAAGCTGTTTGTATATGAGGTAACATGGTTTTTTGCCTCTTCATTTTTGCCTTCGCTTATAAGTGTTTTAACCCTGCTCTCTACAGCCGGCAGCTCCTCAAGTGCCTTATCTTCAAATTCCTTTACTGCGCTTTCCATCAGTGGTCTGCTTCTCGACCAGTTGACCGTAGCGAGCCTGTTGGCTTCCCTGAACGACCAGAGGGCTGCATCGGTTCTGTATCTGTGCTGTCCGCATATGCTGAATGACTGCGGCAGTTTCAGCGCTCCTGAGAATATGGGTATTCTCGGGCTCAGCCCCGGATTGTCAAATGAAAACCATGCAACTCCGCCTACTTCATCGGGCAGCCAGCTGCGGCATTGGATCACATGTGAATAGGAACATCCTGCAATGGCAATAGTCCTTTGTCTTTCAATCGTACCCGGCTTAAGCTCATTGATCAGTGTACGCAGGTCGTTGTTCATCCAGTTGCTCATGACAGGCGATTTAACTTTTTCTTCAATATCATTTCCGTTTTCATCTTTTTTCTTCACAGTCACTATCAGGTTCTTCGTCATATCCCACTCCGTTCCTTCGTAGGTCTCCCTGAAGTATTTCATAACATCCTGTACTGTAAGCTTCTTCTCAGGTTTTACTGAAAATGGAAGTTCTTCGGCATCAAACGACAGATTAAGTGATGGTGCGAGGGTGCTCAGAACGTAGAACTCACGGATAGAAAATGGCTTTTTGTCGTTTATGACCTTCCAGAATTTCAGCGGCTCTTTTCCGTCCCAGTAACCAAGATCTTTAGCTACTTTCTTAAGATCCCTGCTGTACATAAACATATCCGGATCCTTGAAATCGATTTCAGAAATTCTTGGTATGTTGGCTGCTATTCCAACGTGATCGTCGGGCATTCTCTGTGCGCACCAGATTGCAGATCTTCTCTCTTTTCCCGCTCCGGCAATTTCCATATGCCATACCTCTTCAGGATCGGCTATTGAAATGCACTCGGCCAGGTCTGCATATCCGTACTCTTCTGCAAGTTTTCCGATCAGTGCAACAGCTTCCCTTGCTGTCCGGCATCTCTGGAGGGCTATTTTTTCGAGCTCTTCAATCAGGAACAAGCCATTCTCGTTCTTAAGTTCCTCGCGTCCGTAAATTGTGGTTTCGCCTATTGCGAGCTGCTTCTCGTTCATACAGGGGTATGCTGTGCTGAGGTAAGCGTAGGTCTCCTCTGCCTCAGGTATCTCACCTTTTTTTGTAACCTTGCTCATATCCCACGACTCCTCGGTATGAAGAGTTCCCTGGAAGACAGGGTGCATTGTTCCATTTTCATGCTTTGCATGGGGAATAATATCCAGCCAGGTCCTGTAGTTGCCGTCGCATGTATGGGATGTCATTACTGAGCCGTCGGCTGAAGCCAGCCTTCCCACCATGATGGTTGTGCAGTTTTCGGCGTATCCTGGGCTTTCAGGATCAGTGGCAGAAGATTGTGAGAATGAATTACCCGGGATGATCCCGAGCAGTGTTATCAGAAGCAGGTATTTCTTTATCATTAATGCCAATTGTTATTATTGCTTACAAATATAATTTAATTTGGCAGTGAAGGAATGATGGGGCTAAGTGACATTAGTTTTCAGGTTGTTTATTATAAATATGATCTATCCTGTTTTGTACTATTAATTTTTATTATATTGCTCTACTGTTAATTCTGGGTATGTTTATCGTAAATCATTATATATCAGAGCTTTATTTATTCAACGTAGCTCAAAATGCAGGATTCCTGAAACGTTTTTACGGATTGTGAGATAAGGGTGTTTGTATTGAAGAAATGATAAACGAAAAACTAATAAATCCGGGCAGCATAGTCGTTGTCGGGGGATCTGAAGATCTATTTAAACCGGGTGGTAAAATCCTGAAAAACATAATCGACGGAAAATTTGCCGGAGAGCTCTGTGTGGTTAATCCCAAACAGGATTGGGTGCAGGGGCTCAGATCTTATCGCGACATAAAAGATATTCCTCAAATCGACCTTGCAATACTTGCCATACAGGCAAAACAGTGCCTTCCTGCTGCGGAGGTTCTGATCAGGGAAAAGAATACCAGGGCATTTATAATTATTTCCGCAGGATTCAGTGAAGCAGGAGAGGAAGGCAGAAAGCTCGAAAAGGAAATAGCAACTCTTATTGACAATGCAGGCGGCACACTGATCGGTCCTAATTGTATCGGAGTTATCACGCAGTCGTACAGCGGTGTTTTTACCACACCTGTCCCTAAACTCGACCGCAGGGGATGTGATTTTGTATCAGGTTCCGGTGCAACGGCTGTATTCATTTTTGAGTCGGCTATACCAAAAGGGGTGAAATTTGCAAGCGTCTTCTCTGTGGGCAACAGCGCCCAGACGGGAGTGGAGGAAGTTTTGGAATACTGGGATAACACATTTGATCCCGGGTCAAGTTCGCTGATCAAGCTCATTTATGTTGAAAGCATTCAGAACCCTGACAAGCTTCTGCATCATGCCTCCTCGCTGATAAGGAAAGGATGCAGGATCGCCGCCATAAAAGCAGGGACTTCTGAAGCAGGAATCAGAGCGGCATCATCGCATACAGGCGCCCTGGCATCATCCGATTCGGCAGTTGAAGCACTCTTCCGGAAAGCAGGCATAGTGAGGTGCTCCGGACGCGAAGAACTGACCACTGTCGCATCGGTATTTTTTCACAAGCATCTGAAAGGAAGGAACATCGCAATTGTCACTCACGCCGGCGGACCGGCTGTGATGCTCACCGATGCTCTGGCCGCAGGCGGAATGAATATACCGAGAATAACAGGAGAACATCATGATAAACTTCTGGCCATGATGAACCCGGGCGCATCGGCTGATAATCCAATCGACCTTATTGCAACCGCAACAAATGAACAGCTTGGAAATGTCATTGATTATGTGGACAGGGAGATGCCCGGGATTGACGGAATGACGGTGATCTTCGGTAGCAACGGTCTCAATGATATGACAGAAATATATGAGATGATGCACAGAAAGATCGGAGAATGCAAGAAGCCGCTTTTCCCGATATTGCCATCCGTAGCAAGCTCACAGAACGAGCTGGCTTATTTTCTGGATAAGGGACATGTGAACTTTCCCGACGAGGTTGTTCTCGGCCGTGCGCTCACAAGGATATCCAATACGCCTTATCCCGCTGAAGAAAAGATATTTCTCAGGGATATTGATGTACCGCTTATCCGCATGATAGTCGACAGTTCTCCCTCCGGTTATCTTGAACCTGATATAATCCAGAAGCTTCTCGGCGCCGCAAAAATACCAATGGTGAGGGAAGCAGTGGTGAGAAGCAGAAGGGAGCTGGCATCATTATCAGAAAAGATCGGGTATCCGCTTGCCATGAAAGTTGTCGGCCCGGTGCATAAATCAGATGTTGGCGGCGTGACACTCAATGTCAAATCGCATACTCACCTTAAGGCTGAGTTCAACAGAATGATGAAGATAAAAGGTGTGAGGGGTGTCCTTCTACAGCAGATGATAACCGGAACGGAGCTTTTCATCGGAGCCAAATATGAACCAAAATTCGGGCATATCATACTCTGCGGTCTCGGAGGAATTTTTGTGGAGGTGCTCGGCGATGTATCATCAGGACTTGCGCCTCTTACACTCAGCGAAGCGAACTCGATGATCAGGAGCCTTCGCAGTTACAGGATAATCAAAGGAACACGCGGAAAACCGGGCATCAACGAGGCTGAGTTCGCCGACATTATCGTGAGGCTCTCAAGCCTGCTCCGCTTTGCGACTGAGATCAAGGAGATGGACCTGAATCCGCTGATCGGGAGCACCGAAGCCATCACTGTTGTGGACGCAAGAATAAGGATCGAAAAACAATAATATATAAGATTATTAAGTGTAAAATATACACTTAATAAAAAGAACCGATTTTTGAATTAGTGCAATGGACAAGTTTCCGATATCTGACGAATTAATAAATGACCTGATAAACAAGACCGGCATACCGGCCCCCGGATCAGCCTCAATTCGTGAAATAACTTACCTGGTCAACCAGATCGAGAAAGCTGCAGGGGTAAAGTTTGTCAGGATGGAAATGGGCGTGCCGGGGCTGCCGGCACCAAAGGCTGGAATTGATGCTGAGATAGAAGCATTGAAGAATGGTGCCGCATCGGTCTACCCTGATATTTCAGGCATTCCTTCACTCAAGAAAGAGACCTCGCGTTTCATAAAATTGTTCCTGAACCTCGATCTGAAACCTGAAGGATGCATTCCAACGGTTGGATCGATGATGGGAGGGATGGTGAGCTTCCTTGTTGCCAACAGGAACGACAGGACCAAAGAGGGAACCCTTTTCATCGATCCCGGATTTCCTGTGCAGAAACAGCAGGTCAGGATGCTTGGTCATGATTATCATTCATTTGATGTTTACAATTACAGGGGTAAGAAGCTGAAGGCAAAGCTCGAATCATTCCTGAAAACCGGCAAGATCTCATCCCTGCTCTATTCCAACCCAAATAATCCTGCATGGATATGTCTTACCGGGGAGGAGCTTTCAATCATCGGCGAGCTATGCAGGAAATATGATGTGATCGTGATCGAGGACCTTGCTTATTTCGGGATGGATTTCAGGCAGGATTATTCAGTTCCAGGGAAACCTCCCTTCCAGCCGTCGGTCGGGCATTATACCGACGACTATATCCTGCTGATATCCAGTTCAAAAATATTCAGCTATGCAGGTCAGCGCATCGGTATGATGGCAATCTCCGACCATCTCTTCACCCGTTCATATCCCGATCTGCGGAGATATTATTCAACTGATAAGTTCGGACATTCAATTATCTTTGGGGCTTTGTACAGTTTATCTGCCGGAGTCTCACATTCAGCCCAGTTCGGGCTGGCTGCCTTGCTTAAAGCAGTGAATGACGGCAAATACCGGTACCGGGATGATGTTAAAGAGTATGGTGAAAAGGCCGCTATCATGAAAAAACTCTTCACCGCAAACGGATTCAGGATAGTTTATGACCGTGATCTGGATGAACCGATCGCTGACGGATTCTATTTTACAATCTCTTATCCGCGTATGACCGGGAAAGAACTGCTTGAAAAGCTTCTTCATTATGGCATTAGTGCTATAACGCTCGATATAACAGGAAGTGAACGGAATGAAGGACTCAGGGCCTGTGTTTCGCTTATTCCCAGGAAGCAGTTCGGGGATCTTGAAATCAGGCTGAAACAGTTTAACAATGATTATAAAATTAAAACCGTAAATTAATATAAACAACCCCCTTTCTTGTTTCCCCCAAGGGGGAAAGGTATTGCAAGCTCCTGCCCCCTTGGGGGAAGGTTGGGAAGGGGGTAGGTCATTATAAGCAAAATATTGATAATAAACCTATTAAAATCAATAATATGGCAAAGATCAGAGGAAGCATAGTAGTTAACATTGACCGGTGCAAAGGATGCGAGGTATGCATGGTGTCATGCCCGACCGGAACAATTGCTATGGCAAAGGAGGTGAACCACAAAGGTTACTTCTATGCATATCCGGCAAACCCCGACCTGTGCATCGGATGCGCAAGTTGTGCAATTGTTTGTCCCGATGGTGTGATAACTGTTTATAAAACAAAAATATAGCATGGCTATGGAAAAGGAACTGAGACTGATGAAAGGCAATGAGGCTGTTGCTGAGGCCGCAATACGAGCAGGAACCGACGGCTATTTCGGCTACCCGATAACACCCCAGAGCGAGATACTTGAATACCTGATGTTGGCAAACCCGGTGAGAACGACCGGGATGGTAGTGCTCCAGGCCGAAAGCGAGATTGCTGCAATAAACATGGTATACGGAGGCGCCGCGTGCGGCAAGAAGGTGATGACATCATCCTCATCGCCGGGCATAAGCCTTAAACAGGAGGGCATATCCTATATTGCCGGTGCAGAGCTTCCGTGTCTCATAGTTAATGTGGTCAGGGGAGGACCCGGGCTCGGAACGATCCAGCCTGCCCAGTCGGATTATTTCCAGGCAACAAAGGGCGGCGGTCACGGCGACTACCACCTTATTGTGCTGGCACCGGCTTCGGTGCAGGAAATGGCCGACTTTGTTGAACTGGGATATGACCTGGCATTCAAATACCGTAATCCGGTAATGATCCTCTCCGACGGAGCCATCGGCCAGATGATGGAGAAAGTATGGCTGAGCCCTCTGAAAGAGAGATCGAAATCAGTGCCGGAATGGGCAACAACCGGAAAGCCTCCGACACGGGAACGCAATATCATTACTTCGCTCGATCTTGACCCCAATGCTCAGGAGGTCTTTAACCAGAAGCTGGTTGCCAAGTATGACGAGATAAGGGAAAAAGAGGTTAGATATGAGGAATTCCAGTGTGACGACGCTGAATACCTTTTTATCGCTTATGGCACCAGCGCCCGCGTTTGCCAGAAATCGGTCCAGCTTGCACGCGGGCAGGGAATAAAAGCAGGTCTGCTCAGGCCTATAACCCTCTTCCCGTTCCCGTCACAAAGGCTGGCGGAACTGGCCGGAAGGGTGAAGCTCATGCTGTCGGTGGAAATGAGCGCAGGCCAGATGGTTGAGGATGTGATGCTGGCAGTAAACGGCAAAGTGCCTGTATATCACTTCGGAAGGATGGGAGGAATTGTAACTGCTCCCGACGAAGTAGTTGAAAACCTTAAATCAAGAATCATAAATTATAAATCATAAATTTCCGGAGGTTAGAAAATGGCTGAAGCTACTGGGATAAAAGAAATCATTAAACCTGAAAACCTGGTTTACACGAAAACTAAGATCATGACCGACAATGTGCTCTCATATTGCCCGGGATGCGGCCATGGTACTGCTCATCGCATACTTGCGGAGATTATAGATGAGGAGGGGCTGCAGTCCGAGACCATCGGAGTATGCCCTGTCGGATGCTCGGTACTGTTATATAATTTCCTTGACATTGACTGGCAGGAGGCTGCTCACGGAAGGGCGCCTGCAGTAGCAACAGGCATCAAGCGCCTTCTGCCCGAAAAGTTCGTATTTACATACCAGGGCGACGGCGACCTTGCGGCAATAGGAACGGCAGAGACGATACATTCATGCAACCGCGGCGAGAACATTTTGATCATCTTCATCAACAACGGTATCTATGGGATGACCGGCGGTCAGATGGCTCCCACAACACTGCCGGGAATGAAGTCCTCCACATCACCCTATGGCAGGGATGTAGAGCAGATGGGCAATCCATTGAAAATGACTGACATAGTGGCCACACTGCCGGGTACCTATTATGTTACGAGGCAAAGCGTCCATAATCCTGCAAATGTACGGAAGACCAAGAAAGCAATGAGAAAAGCGATTCAGTATCAGAAGCTGAACAGGGGAACCTGCTTTGTAGAAATAGTATCCAACTGCCCCTCAAACTGGAAGATGACACCCACCCAGTCAAATAAGTGGCTCGAGGAGAACATGCTTAAATACTATCCTCTGGGAGATCTGAAGACACCTGAAGAAAAGCCTGCATAGTTTAAATTGAAATATTGAAATCATGAATGAAGAAATCATCATAGCCGGATTCGGGGGACAGGGAGTCCTTTCGATGGGAAAAATAATGGCCTACTCAGGGATAATGCAGGATATGGAAGTGAGCTGGATGCCGTCGTATGGGCCAGAGATGCGGGGAGGTACGGCCAATGTGATCGTGATCCTGAGCAGCGACAGGATCAGCTCTCCGATAGTCAGGCATTTCGATACTGCAATAATACTTAACCAGCAGTCACTCGATAAATTTGAGAATACAATAAAACCCGGAGGCATTCTTATCTACGACAGCAACGGCATAACAAGGCATCCGGAAAGGAAGGATATTACTATTTACCGTGTTGATGCGGCAGAAGAGGCCGGGAAAATGGGTAATCCAAAGATATTTAATATGATCGTGCTCGGCGGGTTCCTTAAAGTCAAGCCAATTATAAAAATGGAGAATGTCATAAAAGGCCTGAAAAAGTCTCTTCCCGAAAGATATCATAACCTTATTCCCATAAACGAGGAGGCGCTGAAGAGGGGACTGGAGATCATAAAACGAGTCTGATGGTCTGATGGTCTGATGGTCTGATGGTCTGATGGTCTGATGGTCTGATGGTCTGATGGTCTGATGGTCTGATAGTCTGATGGTCTGATGGTCTGATGGTCTGATGGTCTGATAGTCTGATGGTCTGATAGTCTTAGACTCGAAGACTCGAAGACTCGAAGACTCGAAGACCTATTTTTCATAGAAATGCATCTCCTTAATATACTTCCACACTGGTGCAGAAAGAAAATACGACATGTCCTTGCCTTTTCTGATCCCGTCACGGATAAAAGTGCCTGAGATATCCATGAAAGGAGCCTTCACGACCGAGATGTCAGCTGATGCAAGTATCTGGTCAAGGTCAGGACTTGAAGGCTTTCTTGCATAAGGCCGTGGATATACGATTATCGAACACTTTGTTGCCAGTTCAGATGCATTCTTCCATTTGTGAAGGGTGTAAAGATTGTCTTCGCCCATTACAAGGGAAAACCTGTATTTGGGATATTTTTCTTCAAGATATGCAAGCGTGTCAATGGTGTAAGAGGGGACCGGAAGCCTGAATTCGATATCCGATGCCCTTAGCCTGTCATTCCGGCCAGTGGCAAGGTTGACCATATGAAGGCGCTGGTAATTGTCGAGAAGGGTCTCTTTCTTTTTGAGAGGATTATGCGGGCTTACAACAAACCATATTTCATCAAGACCGGCAAACTCAAGCATGTATCCGGCAATAGCAATATGCCCTATATGAATGGGATTGAATGAACCGAAATATAAACCAACCTTTAACATAACATAAAAATTATCCCCCTCATTCCCACTTGCCGTTCGTATTTGCCTTCCCCCTTGGGGGAAGGTCTGGAAGGGGGTTATGTCTTAATGAAACTATACACAATATTATATACCTCTTTTTTAGCCTGTTCCAGGTTCTCGTTTATGATAATATTATCAAACTGGTTGGCCAGTTTCATTTCCTGTTCAGCTTTTGCTACCCTCATGCTTATCTTCTGCCTGTCATCTGTACCCCGCCTCAGAAGCCTTAGTTCAAGTTCCTTTACTGAAGGAGGCATGATGAATATGGATATGGCTTCCTTTTTGAAAATGTTCTTCAGGTTGATTCCGCCCTTGACATCCACATCAAAAAGCACATGTTTGCCTTTATCCCATATCCTTTTAATTTCGCTTTTCATGGTTCCGTACAGCTGATCTTTGTATACCTCCTCCCATTCAATAAAACATTCATCTTCAATTCCTTTCCTGAATTCTTCAAGAGATAAGAAATGATACTCTTTCCCGTTTGTTTCGCTCCCCCGGGGCGGTCTTGTTGTTGCTGAAACGGAAAACTCAAGGTTGATCCCGCTATCGAGCAGATGCCTGATAATTGTTGACTTCCCGGCCCCGGATGGTGCAGATATTATAATAAGTTTACCTTTCATTTTTAATAAAATGTATTGCCACAAAGGCGCTAAGGCGCTAAGATATTATTTAAAAAGTGATTGTTCATCTTTGCGTCTTCGCGTCTTGGCGGCGAGATATTTTTTACTATAATACATTCAAGGTTTGTTCTTTTATTTTTTCAAGTTCATCCTTCATCATCACCACCAGTTTCTGGATTGAAGCGTCGTTGGCTTTTGAGCCGATGGTGTTGATCTCTCTTCCTATCTCCTGGGCTATGAAGCTGAGAATCTTCCCGTTTGGCGGTTCTGACAGGGTCTTTTCCAGGAAATATTCGCAATGCTTGCTTAACCTTACCTTCTCTTCATTGATATCCATTTTTTCGAGGTAGAAGATGAGCTCCTGTTCAAACCTGTTCATATCGATATTCTCAGTGCCCACATTGTCGAGCAGCGATTTATTGAGCCTCTCCCTGATCCTGGTTATCCGTTCTCCTTCAAATTTTTCTATATCTGCCAGAAGCTTCTGAATTCTGTCAATGCATCTTCCCATGTCAGCACCCAGCGATTTTCCTTCTTCGATCCTGTAATGATCGAGCTGTTCTGCTGACTCAAGTATCTTATCCCGGACAACCTTCCATTCTTCTTCTTTAAGCTCCGGTTTTTCCGTTCTGAGGGCGTCAGGCAGGCGCATTATCACTCCAAGCAGCTGATCGTCAGCCTTGATGTTCAGCTCGCCGGCTATCCCGGTGAGCTGATTGAAATAGTCTTTTACGACACCTTTATTGATCACCGGAACTATTTCAGAATCAAGCACATCAAAGTTTATGGACAGATCTATTTTCCCCCTGTCGAGTTTCTGGCTTAACAGGTTCCTTATTTCAGATTCCTTCTCTTTATAAAGCCAGGGGAGCCTGAGATTCAGGTCGAGCGATTTGGAGTTAAGCGATTTTATTTCGATCGTCACCTTCTTCCCGGGGATCTCTGCAAATGATTTCCCGAAGCCGGTCATTGATTTAATCATCACCTGTTGTATTGAAAGTAAAACTGAAAGTTACGAATTCCCTCCGTATTTATCAACCTCTCTGAACCTTTCCAAGTTCGACGGTGAAATGCCTCAGTATGGGAGCTTCCTTTAATATCCGCAGGCCATTCTTTACAGAGTCCTTCCTTTCAAATACTTTTCCGGCAGCTTCAGCAACATAGTCCATGTGGTTATTCGTGTATACCCTGCGGGGCACGGCAAGCCTTACAAGCTCAATGCCGTTGAATCTGTTTTGACGGGTCACTGGATCCCTGTCTGCCATCAGTGCACCGATCTCGGCGCTTCTTATGCCCCCTTCAATAAAGAGCTCAACTGCCAGTGCCTGTCCGGGAAACTCCTCATCCGGCACCGACGGGAGGAATCTCTTTGCGTCAACGAACACAGCATGTCCTCCAAACGGCTCCAGTACCGGGATGCCATGCTCCTTCATCTTTGTTCCCAGGTATGCCACCTGCCCGATCCTTGATGCGAGGTACTCCTCTTCCGTTCCCTCATATAAACCCCGGGCAAGCGCGTTCATATCGCGACCCGACATCCCGCCATAAGTTATGAATCCTTCATATATTATATTGTATGCCGATGCCCTTCGGAACAGCTCTTCATCCCTGTATGCCGTGAAGCCGCCCATGTTGACGATAGCATCCTTCTTTGAACTCATAGTCATACCATCGGCGTACGAGAATATTTCACGTGCTATCTCCCTTATGCTTTTACCCGAATACCCTTCTTCCCTGGTTTTAATGAACCATGCATTTTCAGCAAACCTGGCCGAATCGAGGAAAAGTTTAACACCGTATTTGCCAGCCAGACGGCTGACCCCGCGGATGTTCTCCATGCTGACAGGCTGTCCGCCGCAGGTATTGTTGGTGATCGTAACGATTATGCAGGCTATCTTTTCAGCCGGATTGTTTTTGAGTACATTTTCAAGCTTTGCCAGATCAACATTTCCCTTGAACGGGTTCCATGCAGTCAGATCCCTGGCAATGTCAACTGTACAGTCAACAGGTATCGCCTTCCGGAATTCAATATGTCCTTTTGTGGTATCGAAATGAGAATTTCCGGGAACAAGATCTCCCTCCCTGACCAGCGCCGAAAAGAGGACATTCTCTGCCGCTCTGCCCTGGTGTGCAGGCAGAAAATATTCAAAACCGGTTATTTCATTGATCGCATTTTTAAGGTTATAATATGATGATGCGCCGGCATAGCTTTCATCGCCGGTCATCATTGCCGACCATTGCCTGTCGCTCATTGCGCCGGTGCCGGAATCTGTCAGAAGGTCAATGACCACCTGATCGGAACGGAGGTTAAAGAGATTGTATTTTGCCTCTTCTATCCATTTTTCCCGCTGCCCGCGGGAGCTATTGTAAATGGGTTCAACCATTTTTATCTTGAATGGCTCAAATGCTGGTAGTTCCATTATTGGCATTTTTCGGTTAATTATGATGTGTGATTATTGGTAGCGGCGATGCATGCATCGCCATTACTACATATTCAAATTGTGGGGAGGGAAAGTATTATCAAAAAACAAAAGAATCCCGGTTTTTGATATTTTTGTATATATCAAATGAGTGATTTGCCGTTTGAAATATCCTGAACATTGTCTGCAGGCAATAATAATGCAAAAATAAAGTATTTTATAATATCTTCATCAGGGAATTTAATGCGAAAAAACAGAGCGTCATGAAGAAATGGTCAACAAGTTATCTTCCATTGATTCTTTTCATAAGTATCACACTTCCGGCTGTTTCTCAGGAGGATACAATCAGGTCCGGCAGGTTAGTGCTGATAATGGATTCGCTGAGGAGCAGCGGAGTGATTCTTAACGAACCTCCTCAATCCCCGGGTATACAACTCAGTACCGGGCAGGCAATAGAATATCTTCAGGATAAGTACCACCAGCAGAAATGGAAGAACACCCTCGATCCGCTGAGGCATGCAATAGGACAGCTCATATATGAAGCTTCATATCCCCCGTATGATTCATCAGAAATATATCTGAAGAATTACGAATTTGATTCACTGAATATTCCGTGGGACAAGTTCTATATCTGGGAACCTCTGAGGCTGGAAGACACATCTGTACTTGTTGTCATAGATACCCTGCAGGAGGTTATTTCCGATACACCCGGATTCCCGTTCATACATTACAATACTCCATTCCAGGGTGATTCTATCAGGGTGGCAGTAAGAACTCTTATGGACTTCATTGAAGCCGGTGATTCAAGCATTATAAACGTAACCGGTCTTGGTGATGCTGTGACGCATGTCTGGCTAAACTCACGGGCAGATTTGATGAAGCGTTACTGGCTGAGGAACGAACTGGGAGATTCGATAACTGTCTGGATAGGTGCCCCTTCAAGAAACACGCTAGGGCTCTACCTCGAGCAGGGTGTGAATTTCAGGAGGCCCGTCAAGCAGGGATACTACTCTGATGCAAGAATAGAGGTGCAGGAGGTGGACAAATCCACCCTTCTTGAGGTGAAGTCAATAGCGGTACGGTCACAATTCTGGAAGTACCGAACAGAGGCAAATTTTGCCCTGAACCAGGGAGCCGTAACGAACTGGGTAAAGGGAGGGGAGAGCAGTATTTCCGTTTCAACTGATGTAACAGGTTATGCCGATTATACAAATAAAGAGCTCAAGCTATCATCGAATAATTTTGCCAGATTAAAATTCGGCCTCCTGAAAAGCGGTGATAATGACCTGAGAAAGAATATCGATTTGCTTGAAACAAATTCGAAGCTCAATCACAAAGCCTTCGGCAAGTTTGACATCAGCGGCGTTCTATTGTTTAAAACCCAGGTTGCAAAAGGCTACAGCTATACCAAAACCGATACCCTGCTGGTATCCAGGTTTTTCAATCCTGCGATACTTACTGCCGGTATAGGGCTTGATTACAAGCCGAACAAGAACACTTCGATCAACTTTTCACCCATTTCATACAAAGGGACCTTCGTGCCCGATACAGCCCTCATCGATCAGACTAAATATGGCATTGCAGCTGATAAAAAGGCAAAGAACGAGCCCGGATTGAGTTTCATGATCACAAATGAATTCAAGCCCCTGAAGACGGTTACAATCACAAACAGGCTACAGCTGTTCACAAATTATATCAACAACCCCCAGAATATTGATGTCGACTGGGAAATGATCCTGACTGCTTCCCTGAACTGGTTTACTGATGTAAGGTTCAATACACACCTTATCTTTGATGATGATACCAAGACACCTGTCTTTGATGATGAGAAGCAGCCGGTTATGGACCCTGTAACAGGTAAACAAAAAACTACGGCAAGAATACAGTTCAAGGAACTGCTGGGCTTCTCGTTTGTATTCAGATTCTGAAAGGCGTTAAGGCATTAAGGCGTTAAGGCGTTAAGGCGTTAAGGTTTTATAGCCCTAAAGCCCTATAACCTTATAACCCTAATGCCTTAAAGTGTTTTCTGATAGATCCGGAACCTTTTCACCACCTTTCCGCCGACCCTTTCATATTCGGCTCTCATCCTGGTATTGTCTTCAAGTACAAGGTGACTGTCAATGACTTCCATTTTGTGTTTTATGCCCGACTGAAGTATTTTCACTCCCATGAGCACGTCAATTCCCTTTCCCCGGAAAGGTTTCTTTACACCGCCAAGCATCATCAGTAGTTTTTTCGATCGCTTTGATTCTTTCAGCACTTTTAAGATGCCGAAAGGAAGCAGCCTTCCCCTGCAGGCAAGGATTCCCGGACTTACATCAGGCATGCCTATCGCAAATCCAATGAGGCCTTCATCATTTTCCACAACCTTGATAAACTTAGGATCAAGGATCGGAAGATACCTGTTTGCGAACTCGGTTTTCTCATTGTCGTTGAGCGGAACAAAACCATATATCTCATTGAAAGTCTGATTCATAAGCTCAAGCACAGGTATAATATACGGTTTGAGCTCTTTTTTTGAATTGAATTCAACGATCCTGTACCCTTCGGTTTTTTCAACCCTGGAGAGGACCTTGAGATAGATCTCCGGCAGTTCAGCCGGCATGCCGGCGAGGTAATTCACCAGGTCAATCTTTTTTTCATATCCTTCAGCTTCAATTAAATGCGGCATATAAGCCGAATTGTTGGCAGCGGTCATGAAGAGGGGATACTCAAAACCCTCGGTCTGAAATCCCTGGGGATCTTTGTCAGAGAATCCCAGTGGTCCGACCAGCTTTACCATTCCGTTTTGTCTGGCCCAGTTTTCAACATATTCAATGAGGGAGTGGAACACATCTGGGTCGTTATAGCACTCCATGAAGCAAAACCGCCCGTGCTGTTCATTGTTGATGCTGTTATACCTGCGGTTGATGATTCCCATTATCCTTCCTGCAGGCTTATTCTCCTTCAATGCAAGCAAAAGAATTGCATCGGCATACTTATATGATTTGTTCTTTTTCCTGTTGAACAGGAGGCGCTCATCCATGTAAATGGGAGGAAGCCAGTTGGGCTCATCCTTATGCACCTTTTCAGGAAGAAAAATAAATTCATGCAGATCGCGGCGTGTAACTACCTCTTTTACAATAATATTTCCCATGTAAGGTTGTTTCGTTACCCCAAATAACAAAAAAAATAATTTAGAAAACAAGTTTGTGCTTAATATTTGCTTTCAGCGTCAGCGCAGAAAAAGGTCCAGGATCACAAATAAAGCAAACAGTATGCTGGCTATTCCGTTGGTTGTTCCGAAAGCAAGAGTGACCCTGCTCAGATCATCATGCTTTACAATAAGATGCTGGTATATCAGCAGAAGAGTGAAAATGGCAGCACCTGCCCACCATAAAAAGCCTCCGCTGCCTTTATATCCGGCTGTTATTACCAGCAGGAAAGTAAGCGCATGCACTGTTATGGATATGATCAGGGCTTTCTTCCGTCCTGCGGCAGAAGGGAGTGAATGGAGCTCGTTTTCCCTGTCGAACTCATCATCCTGCAGGGCATAGATAATATCGAATCCGCTGACCCAGGTGAGAACGATTAACGAGTAGATCAAAGGAAGGAGGGCAAATGATGCGGTCACGGAGATGTATGCTCCGATAGGTGCTAGGCTTAGTCCCAGGCCAAGAATGAAGTGACATAAAGAGGTAATTCTTTTTGTAAGACTATAGCCAAGGATGATCAGCAATGCAACGGGTGAAAGGAAAAGCACAAGCTTATTTATGAATGCTGTTGTGACAATAAAAAGGACCGAATTGATACCGACAAAAATCATTGCTGACCTTAAGTTGATGGTACCTGAAGGGATTTCCCTCGATCTGGTCCTGGGATTCAGGGCATCGTACCTGTAATCGGCGATCCTGTTGAATCCCATTGCAGCATTACGGGCGAATATCATGCAGAGGATTATCAGGAGCAGCAGCCTGAGGCTGAACTGATGTTCACCTTCAGCAACAGCCAGGGAAAAGCCAATGAGTGCAAAGGGCATCGCAAAGACAGTGTGGCTGAATTTGACAAGTGAAAGGTATTTTTTTACTGAATCAGGGAAGGAGTTCATTGATCAATCAGCTTGTTGTATATTTCATAGCTCTCCTCATCAAAAGCCACGAAAATCACCTTTTCAGGGAAGGAATTCTTCATCAGGAACCTCTTTGATTCGTTTACCGCGATCAGTGCGGCCAGGTCCTTGGGGAATCCGTAAACTCCCGTTGAGATTCCGGGGAAGGCTACCGTTTTCAGCTTGTGTCTTTTTGCAATATCAAGGCTTGACTGGTAGCAGGAGGCGAGTGTTTCATGTTCGTTGCGGTAACCTCCGTGCCATACAGGGCCCACTGTATGGATCACATGCTTTGCCCTTAGTTTATAGCCCTGTGTTATCTTGGCTTTTCCTGATTCGCATCCTTTCAGCCCTTCACACTCTTTGTACAATTCGGGACCTGCGGCCATGTGAATGGCGCCATCCACCCCTCCGCCGCCCAGCAGTGAGTTGTTGGCTGCATTTACAATGGCGTCGACATCAAGGCTGGTTATATCGCCCTTTATGAGTTCTACCCTTTTATGCTTCTTCATCATCTTATTTTTGCTCCGGCCTCTTTCTCGAAAGCTTCAATAAGGCTGTTCATTGTTTTATCTATGGTCTTGTCGGTAAGTGTTCTCAGATCATCCCTGAGCCTGAAGCTTACTGCATACGATTTCTTATTTGCGCCGAGAGAATCGCTTTCATAAACATCAAACAGGTCAACCTCCTGAAGTATGTGCTTTTCGGTTCTGAAGGCAATATCCCTTATCTGGCCGAACTTTACACCTTTTTCAACAAGCAGGGCAAGATCTCTGCGGACCCATGGATATTTCGGCAGTTCCGTGTAGGATACTTTATGGTCCCTGATAAGCTTCATTACTATATCCCATTCAATATGAGCATAATATACATCCTGTCCGATGTCAAACTTGTCAAGGTATTGTTTTGATATCCTGCCGGTTTCAGCTACCGTTTTATTATTTGCTGACCATGTTATCGATTCAGTAAAGTACTTTCTGCCGCTCTCTCCTGAAGACAGGGATCCCGGATCATTACCCAGCCTGGTGAGTATCATTTCCACATATCCCTTAAGGTGAAAGAATCCTGTGGGATCTGTTTTGTAGTTCCATCGCTGCGGGCCCGTATTCCCTGAAATGAACAGATCAAGCGACCTAGTCTCGGTGTATTTGTCCACACCGGGATATGATTTATCCGATCTTCGGAGGAAGTAACAATATCCGAATTCATACAACCTGATATCAGGATTCTGCCGGTTTATATTGCGGCTTACCGAGCTGAGTCCGCCATAGAGAAGCGACTGCCTCATGGCATTCAGATCGGAGCTGAGGGGATTAGCAAGAATGACGAGCTCGTTTCTGTTGAAATCGTCATTCTCATAGAAAGCTGCAGGGTTGAGTGAATTGCACATTATTTCAGCAAAACCGCTGGCGGACAGCATATCAGAAATGATATTCACAACTTTTTCCGTATCAGGTTTTTCCTGGTAAGTAAGAGTTGAGTTTACGTGCTCACCGGTCTCTACATTATTATAACCATATATCCTCAGGATCTCCTCGATCACATCGGCCTCACGGTGAACATCTACTCTGCAGGCCGGAATTTCAAGGGTCAGTATCTTTTCCTTTTCCTCAAGGATCTTTATATCAAGCAGTCCGAGGATTTTCCTGATAACATCATGATCGATTTTTTTGCCTGTCAGCCTGTCACAGTTCTTAAAGCTGAACCCGATTATTGCGCGTTTGATCTTTTCGGGATAGACGTCTTTAATATCCGATGAGATCTTTCCTCCTGCGATCTCCTTGATGAGAATGCTTGCACGTTTAAGTGCCCATTCTGTTATTTCGGGATCAGCTCCGCGCTCGAATCTGAACGAAGCATCCGTGTTCAGCCCGTGGCGGCGGGCAGTTTTCCTTATTGCAACCGGATTGAAATAAGCGCTTTCAAGAAAAATGTTCCTGGTTGATGCGCTGATACCCGACCTTATGCCTCCGAAAACTCCGGCGATGCACATACCTTCCTTTTCATTGCAAATCATCAGGTCTTTTGATGAAAGGCTTCTTTCGGTTTCATCAAGCGTAATGAATTTCGATTTGTCAGGAAGATTTTTAATGATCACTTTTCTGCCATCGATCTTATCGGCATCGAAAGCGTGCAGAGGCTGGCCGATCTCATGCTGGACAAAATTGGTGATGTCGACCACGTTGTTTATCGGGTTGAGCCCGATTGCCCTAAGTTTGTCCTTTAGCCACAATGGTGATTCGTTAATCGTGACTCCGCTTATTGTCACCCCGGTATACCTGGGGCAGTCCTTTGTATTTTCAACGATAACCTCGCATGGATTGTCATTGTTATCCTTCGTGAAGGCATCAACCGGAGGTCGTTTTGCCCTTACGTTTTGCCCTTCATTTATGTTGAGGTATGCGGCAAGGTCCCTTGCAACACCGAAATGAGAACCGCTGTCTATCCTGTTCGGCGTCAGCCCGATCTGATAGATGACATCCTTTTTAATTTTAAAGTACTCCGATGCTGGCGTTCCCGGGACAGCATCCTTATCGAGAACCATTATGCCTTCGTGCATGGGACCCAGGCCAAGTTCATCCTCAGCACAGATCATCCCTTCCGATAGTTGTCCCCTGATCTTTGATTTCTTAATTTCGAAGCTCTCATCACCCTTGAAAACAATTGTTCCGGCTGTGGCAACAGGCACTTTCTGTCCGGCAGCTACATTTGGTGCTCCGCATACAATATGCAGGGGTCCGGCGGATCCGATATTGACGGTTGTTACGGTAAGTTTATCAGCATCAGGGTGTTTTTCGCAGGTCAGTACTTCACCAATGACAACTCCTTTCATTCCGCCCCTCACTGATTCCCACTCGTCCATGGCTTCAACCTCCAGTCCCAGCCCGGTGAGGATCACTGAGAGCTTATGCGGATCAATGTCAATGTCAAGATATTCTTTAATCCAGTTGTATGAGATCTTCATAAATTTAGAAATATTATCAATCAAATCAGAAGGCAGTTGGCAGTTTGCAGTTGGCAATCCGCAATCCGAAAACGGCAATCCGAAATATCAATTAAAACAAAAAACAAAAGTAAACAATTGATTTAATTATGGAACCTCTCCGGGTTCTAATCTTTCAGAACCGCGGAACGGTTCCATTATTACGGTTGAATTTACCTATATTTGCAGATCAAATTCAACATTTATGGTTATTGAAAAAGTCGACCGGCTGATCCTGCTTACCAACGACGATGGACTTTATGCCGCCGGGTTGAAAACACTCCAGGGGGTGATGGAGGAGTTCGGGAAAGTTGTAATGATCTCAACCATGGACAGCCAGTCGGGAATGTCACAGGCGTTGACTGTTAAAACTCCCCTCAGGGTGAAATTGCTTGACGAAAATGAGAGGCACAGGATCTATGCATGTAACGGAACTCCGACCGATAGTATAAAGCTTGCAGTCAATCAATTGCTTGAGAGGAAGCCTGACTGGGTCGTTTCAGGGATAAACCATGGGGCAAACTCATCGGTCAGCGTTCTTTATTCGGGGACGATGGCCGCAGCTCTTGAGGGATGTCTTTATGGCATCACATCTGTCGGTTTCTCACTGAACAATTTCTCTTCTGCAGCTGATTTTTCATCTTGCAGCACATATATCCGGTATATCATGGAGAAGATCGCGCAGGAGCCGCTTCCCCAGGGTGTCTGCCTCAATGTAAATATCCCTGCAGCCGATAAAAAGGATATCAGGGGAATAAGGGTGTGCAGGCAGTCAAAAGGCAACTGGAAGGAAGAATTTGAAAAACGAAAGGATCCGATGGGCAAGACTTATTACTGGCTCACCGGAATCTTTATAAATCATGAACCTGATGCTGACGACACTGATGAATGGGCGCTTGCCAACAATTACGTTTCAGTGGTCCCGGTGTCAGTCGATATGACCGCTCACTCGTATATCGGTAAATTAAGAGAGAGATTCTGAAATGATGTTTGCCGAAAAATATGACAGGCTTGAAACAGGAATAATTTCAGGTTTCCTTCTGCCTCTGGTTATTTCATTTTTTGTTTTCCTTTTTTCTGAGGGGAATCCGGACATTGGCTTATGGATAACCCGGATAAAGATTGCAGGCATAGCCACTCACATTATATCTCTCTGTGTATTTCCGAATGTGCTTGTTTTTCTGTTGTTCAATCATTTCGATATGCTTCGGGCATCGCGCGGAGTGCTGGCGGCAACAATTGTCTGGGCAATCCTGGTTTTAATCGTAAGGGTCTGGCCATGAGATATTTCATGATAGCAGGAGAACAGTCAGGCGACCTTCACGGATCAAATCTGGTAAAGGAGCTGAAAGCGGCCGACAGGGAAGCCGAAATCCACTGCTGGGGCGGAGATCTGATGGAAGCAGCCGGAGCCACACTCCTGATGCATTACCGCAAAACAGCTTTCATGGGCTTTACGGTCATACTGAAAAACCTTACGACAATTTCCCGTAACCTCTCCCTGTGCAAACAGCATATAACCGGTTTCAAACCTGATGTTGTCATCCTTATTGATTACCCGGGATTTAATCTGCGCATTGCCCGGTTTGCCAGAACCGCAGGCATCAGGGTGTTTTATTATATTTCTCCCAAACTGTGGGCATGGCATGAAAGCAGGGTCGGACAGATTAAAAAGTCCGTCGACCGGATGTATATTATCTTTCCATTCGAGGTTCAGTTTTACGAAAAGCACGGGATCCATGTTGAATACCGGGGCAATCCTCTGGTTGACGAGACAGAAAAGAGAATTGCCGGCCTGCCGGGAAAGCAGGATTTGATGAAGACCCTCAGCCTTGAAGAGAAGCCTGTGATAGGGCTTCTTGCAGGAAGCCGGCGGCATGAGGTCGAATACATACTTCCGCAGATGGTAAAGATCGTCAGATACTTTCCCGGATACCAGTTCATCCTGGCAGGAGTCAGGAACCTGCCTGACGAGCTCTATACGAAAATAATCGGGAATGAGCCGGTGAAACTGCTGAAGGATAAAACTTATGAGGTGCTGAAAATATCAGAAGCTGCACTGGTAAAATCAGGTACCTCCACTCTTGAGGCTGCACTGTTCAACGTCCCGCAGGTGGTTTGCTATAAAGGTGATTTCTTTTCAACGCTTATCGCCTGGATGGTCGTGAAGGTGAAATACATTTCCCTTGTAAATCTGATAATGGGATCAGAGGTGGTCAGGGAGCTGAAGGGCTATTCTCTGAACACCAGGAATCTCCTCAGGGAACTGAGATCGATTCTTCCGGGAAGTGAATCAAGGGAGAAGGTCCTCGAAAGCTATAAGCAGATTGGAATCAGGCTGGGCCCGGGGGGCGCCTCGGGAAGGATAGCAAAGGATATGGTGGAATGGCTTAATGGTACAAAGGTACAAAGGTACAACGGTATGACGGTATGACGGTACAACGGTACGACGGTACGACGGTATGACGGTACGCAGTTAACAAAAACCAATAATGTTAAGAAGGTTACTGGTTATCGGATTTCTGATTGCTTCTCTGCCTGGGTTAGGTTCGGAACAGGTAAAAATCAGACTGTTTTCAGATGCTGTTGCTGATCTTGCCGTATTTGCGGCAGATTCAGGCAGGTATGAGATCAATACATTTTCGGATAATCCTTTTGAGATTGCTGCGGGAGAAATTGTAATTATTTCCCGGTACGGAAACCGGATTTATCTTAAAACCCGGAACCGGGAAGGTATGATATGTGATTCCCTGTTTTTTTCCGGAAAGAGAGGAAATGAGTCTTTCTCGCTCCGCATAAAGGGAATACGCCGGTTCTATTCAGGCGATCTTCACTGTTACCCCGATCTTGGATCAATGGTGCTCATAAATATCTGTGATATTGAAACATATATTGCAGGAGTTGTCAGGTCTGAAGGAGGTCAGGGGAAGAACATCGAATATTTTAAAACCCAGGCAGTTATTGCCCGCACATATATGTACAGGTACTTTGACAAGCATATTACCGACCGCTTTAATCTGTGCGACATTACTCACTGCCAGGCGTTTAATGGTATTACCAGTGATACGGTAATAAACCGCGCAGCACTTGAAACAAGCGGTGAGGTGATCCTTGGGCCTGACAGTACTCTCATCATAGCTGCATTTCACTCAAACTGCGGCGGTGAGACCGCTCCTTCAGAAACTGTCTGGGTTACAAATGAACCATACCTTAAAAAAGTCACAGATCCATTCTGCACCTCATCGCGAAATGCCAGGTGGCAGACCAGCATGACAAGAGAATCATGGACCGGATATCTTGAAAAGATGGGATACAAAGGCGACAAAAACAATCCGTCATTGTTAAATTTTTCACAGAAGACAAGGAGTGCTGAAATAAAAGCCGGAGCATTCTCAATCCCTCTCAGTCAGGTCAGAACCGACCTTAACCTGCGTTCTGCATTTTTCTCCGTCACGGCATCAGGCGACTCGGTTGTCTTCAACGGAAGAGGCTATGGACATGGTGTCGGCCTGTGCCAGGAAGGAGCCATGAGCATGGCAATGAAAGGATTTGATTACAGGCAGATCATAAATTTCTACTATACCGGCGTTGTCCTGGCTGATATCAGTGAGGCTAAAGCAAAGGACAAATGATTAATATTTATTTCCTTATTTTTGCCAATTAACCTTTATTATGTTTGCGATCTTCAGGAAAGAGATAAGCGGTTTCTTCAGCAGCCTTACGGGATATTTTGTCATCATCGTCTTTCTTATCATCAACAGTCTATTCATGTGGGTGCTCCCCGGTGAGTGGAACATTCTTGAAAGCGGTTATGCGGGGCTCGATACGCTCTTTTTCCTTTCACCCTGGGTGTTCCTTTTCCTCGTGCCTGCAGTCACAATGCGGATGATAGCAGAGGAGAAAAGGCTGGGTACCATTGAACTCCTTTATATAAAGCCGGTTACGGAACGGGGAATCATCTGGGGCAAATACCTGGCTGCAGTGGCGCTTGTTCTTCTTTCGCTGCTGCCATGCCTTGTCTTTTATATATCGGTATCCATTCTCGGGGAAACACCCGGCAACCTTGATAAAGGGGGAACCTGGGGAGCATTCATGGGACTCTTTTTCCTTGCCGCGGTATATGCCTCAGCCGGTATTTTTGCTTCATCACTTACTGATAACCAGGTCATTGCTTTTATCATCGCAGTGCTTATCTGCTTTTTTCTCCTTATGGGTTTTGATTCCTTCGCATACCTCCCGGGGCTGAAGAAGATTGATGAATTCGTTATAAACCTCGGGATCAACGAACATTACAAATCAATGAGCAGAGGTGTCCTGGATCTGAGGGATGCTGTATATTTTCTGGCTGTTGCCGCGATCTTCAATGAAGCTACACGGCTTGTGCTTCTGTCACGTAAATGGAAGAAGGGAGGATGAATGATGGTTAATTCAGGAGAGAGCGGAAGCGTAAGGATAAAAGGATGGACGCAATTCATTATTGCAGCCGCAGGCATCATACTTGTTGCTGCTGTTTGCTCAATGTTGCGGGTGAGGATCGATCTTACAGAAGATAAAAGATACACTTTGTCGCCTCCAACCCTGAAGATCCTTGATGATATTGAAAATGATATTTATGTAGAAGTCTTTCTTGACGGTGAAATGCCTGTGCCGCTGAAACGCCTTAAAAGGTCAGTGAAGGAGATGCTCGATGAATTCCGTATCGCCTCAGGCAGAAAAATAAGCTATGCGTTCATCAATCCCGCAGCCATGAAGGATGCTGAACAGAGGGAGAACCAATACACTGCCCTCTACAACAAAGGTCTGAATCCCGTAAACATCCAGGCCGGCGATGAGGAGGGTGGTAAGACGCAGAAACTGATCTTCCCGGGTATGATTTTAAATTACAACGGCATTGAGGTGCCGGTGAATTTCCTGAAGAACAACCAGTCGGTATCATACGAACAGAATATCCTTCACTCAATAGAAGGACTTGAATATGAAATGATCCAGACCATTGCCACAATCACATCGGATACGGTATATAAAGTGGCTTTTCTTGAGGGGCAGGGTGAATACAGCGAGATGCAGGTTGCAGATATCACAATGAATCTCGCTAAGTATTTTACCGTTGACCGCGGATCAATCGGCGGGCAGCCCGGCATCCTTGACGGTTATTCTGCCGTCATCATTGCAGGTCCTGCGAATGAATTCACTGAACCTGATAAGCTGGTGCTGGACCAGTATATTATGAACGGAGGCAAGGTGCTGTGGCTGATTGAAGAGGTGGAAGTAAACTCTGATTCACTTGTCTTTGGGGCAACAGCCGGACTCTACAAGCCTCTCAACATAGAGGATCAGCTTTTCAGATATGGCGCGAGGATAAACCCTGAAATAGTACAGGATATGGAGTGCATCGTGATAAGATTGTCAGTGACTACGGGCGCTGAGCAAAAACAGATCGTGTCTGCTCCATGGGTCTATTATCCGCGGCTTAATACGAATCCTGATCACCCGATCACAAGGAACCTTAACAAGGTGAAAGGTGAATTTGTAAATACGATTGACACTGTGGGTCTTGATCCCTCAATCAGGAAAACGGTGCTTCTTTCCACTTCCGGATCTGCAAGAACTCTTTCTCCTCCATTGTTCATAAGGCTGAAGGAAGCTGAGATGCTTCCCAACGAACAGGAATTCAGCAGATCATATCTGCCGGTTGCACTCCTTCTTGAAGGTGTCTTCCCTTCAGCGTTCAGGAACCGGATGACAGGAACTATTGTATCTGACATGAATTTCAGGCCGAAGACGGAAAGCTCAGAAACAAGAATGATTGTTGTGGCGGATGGAGATGTTATCAGAAACGACATCAGCAGAGCCGGAACAACAGTTACACCCTTACCCCTGGGACAGGACAGGTATACAGGCGAGATATTCGGGAA
The DNA here is from genome assembly GCA_041303415.1 of Bacteroidales bacterium. GTDB lineage: Bacteria > Bacteroidota > Bacteroidia > Bacteroidales > VadinHA17 > LD21. The sequence continues at coordinate 5,702 of JBFYPG010000183.1, read as the reverse complement.
CAGGGACTTCCTCATAAACTGTCTGAACTACCTTGTCGACGATAACGGCCTGATGGAACTCAGATCCAGGGAACTGAAGATGAGGCTGCTTGACAGGTCAAGGATCAGGAATGAGAAGGTGTTGTGGCAGATGCTAAATATCGCCGGACCGGTACTTATTGTTATCCTTGCGGGTGTTCTTTATGCCTTCATAAGGAGAAGGATATACACGAATTATTGATTATGAACAAGATAGTATTCAGGAATACGATAATTTCTGCTTTGCTTATCGTTGCGCTTTTTGCCATTGTTGTGCTGAGAGACAGATCGCCTTACGGAAAGAACCAGAGTTTATTTGCAGTCGCGCCAAAAAATGAGATAACCAGGATCGACCTTGCTCAGAATGATAAAAGAATGTCGCTCGTAAAAGAAAACGGAGCCTGGCTGGTTGACGGAAAGGAAACAAGAAAGAGCGCTGTCCTTTATCTTGTGAGGATATTAACGGAGATGCAGATCAAATCTCCGGTTTCTGATGAGATATTCAGGGAAGAGATCACAGAAAAGAGTCTATTGCCTGTTAAAGTAAAAGTCTATGAGGGAAGCAGGGTGCTCAGGACATTCCTGGTTTACCGGACAGGTTCAAACACCTTCGGGAACATAATGAAGATGAGTGGAAGAAGCCGTCCTTTCATCGTGTATGTACCAGGATATGAGGAAGATATTGGTTATCTGTTTAACACTGATGAACTCTTCTGGCAGCCTTTTACCATTTTTAATCTGCTTCCATCCGAGATCACGTCAGTGACAGTGGAAAACCATGCCGACACTGCATCTTCGTTCAGGATCATATCTTCAGGCGGCAGTTTCATGCTTGATGGTATTTCAGGATGGGATTCGACGCTGGTGAAAAGATATATTTCATATTTCACATGGATCCCTTTTGAAAACCGTGCTTCCAATCTGACCGGTGAACCCCTTTACACGATTACTGTAAAGAGATCTTCCGGTGAAGATATCGCCCTGGAGTTGTGGGAAAGGTATGAGAACCAGTCAGGAGGGATAGACAGCGACAGGCTTTATGGAAAGGTCACTTCAATCGATGATCTGCTCATTATCAGGTATTTTGATATTGATCCCCTGCTGAAGAAGAGGGCTTATTTCTATCAGTGACGGAACTGAAAGATTCCGGGCTAAAGCCCGACAATCGGTTAGCCATATAAACCCCAGGCTGAAGCCTGGGGTTAGTCAGTAAGATGATAACATCATCTTTTCCGGATCATAATCATACGGATTAAATGATCACACTTCCGTAGTGCTGTAAAAGATTAGTAGGTTCTTAAGGCTCAAAAGGTTAAATGACAAATTGACCAATTTATGCGGTTAGAGGTTAGTTACGGTTTTGAATAAAAATCCCAGGCTTCAGCCTGAAGTAAGTAAGAAGTACGGATTAGGAGATACACATTATTTAACATACTAACCCCAGGCTTCAGCCTGGGGTTAGCAATTGTTAGTGATCCAGGGCTTTAGCCCGGAATTCTTTTGATGAATTTTTTTATTTGAAGAGTTCTATTTTTTTTGTAATATTGATATTTGTGAATTGCTGGTGGGAAACATCGCAATTCATTCAATTTGAGTTAAATAAGTAAATAATAGTTCTTAATAATAAACTTAAACCGGCAACATTATGAAATTTGTAGTGTCCAGCACCGAGCTTCTTGGTCATCTTCAGGCTATCAGCAGGGTAATCAGTTCAAAGAATACTCTTCCCATACTTGATAATTTCCTGTTCAATCTTTCAGGGAATGATCTCGAAATTACAGCTTCCGACCTTGAATCGACACTGATAACAAGGATGAAGCTTGAGAACACCCAGGGAGACGGTACAATAGCAATGCCTGCAAGAATATTACTCGACACTCTGAAAGAGTTTTCAGCTCAGCCCCTGACATTTGACATAAACCCTGATACTCTTGCAGTGGTGATAAGTTCGGAAAATGGCAAGTTCAATATTGTTGGGCAGAACGGGATTGATTTCCCGGCGCTTCCGACGATCAAGAAAGATAAAAAGTTCTCATTCACTATCAATGCCGACGTAATGCTTGCCGGCATCAACAAGACGCTTTTTGCAACTGCAGATGATGAATTGCGCCCGGTAATGGGAGGGATCTTCATTGAAGCGTCTACGACAAAAATTACTTTCGTGGCATCCGATGCACACAAACTGGTACGTTACCAGAGGTCAGATGCGCATGCCGATGACAACGCGTCCTTCATACTTCCCAAAAAGCCGGCCTCGCTGCTTAAAAACATCCTCCCCAGGGAGGAGGGACCATTTAAGGTGGAATTCGACGATAAGAACGCTTTTTTCAATCTCAACAACTATAAGGTGGTATGCCGCCTCGTTGAAGGCAACTATCCGAATTACAACTCGGTAATACCCAAAAATAATCCGCGTAAGATCACTATTGACAGGGTTGAGTTCTACAACACACTTAAGCGCGTTTCGGTATTTTCGAACCAGGCAAGCAACCTTGTCAAGCTTCAGCTTAAGGGTAACCAGGTGACAGTATCGGCACAGGATATAGATTTCTCAATCTCAGCTTACGAAAGAATCAAATGCCAGTACGAAGGCGATGAGATCGAGATCGGATTCAAATCCGTCTTCCTGATCGAGATCCTCTCGAATATAGCCACCCAGGATGTTATGATGGAACTGGCCGATCCGACGCGGGCCGGGCTCTTCCTTCCTGCCGAAACCGAAAATGAGGCCGAAGATCTTCTGATGCTCCTGATGCCGATGATGATAAATGCCTGATATTGGAACTTAAGCTTAAACGACCAATAGTCTTCATTGACCTTGAAACAACGGGGATAAATGTCCCGAGCGACCGTATTGTGGAGCTATCCCTCCTTAAGATAAGCCCCAACGGAAAGGAGCAGTGGATGACCACCCGGATCAATCCCGAAATGCCCATTCCACCTAAAGTGACCGCTATTCATGGCATCACTGATGAAGATGTTGCGGGTGCCCCGACCTTTAAGGAGGTAGCCAAAACCCTTGCCGCCTTTCTCGAGGGATGCGATCTTGCCGGATATAATTCGATTAAGTTCGACATTCCTGTACTTGCCGAGGAATTCCTCCGGACGGATACAGACTTCAACTTCAGGAAGAGGCGTTATGTGGATGCCCAGGTGATCTTCCACAAAAAGGAGCAGAGGACCCTTTCTGCAGCATACCAGTTCTACTGCAAGAAGGAGCTGCATGATGCTCATAGTGCAAAAGCTGACACATCAGCTACTTATGAAGTGCTTAAAGCACAGCTCGACAGATACCCCGACCTTGAGAACGATATTGAAAAACTTGCCCTTTTCAGCTCTTTCAACAAAAATGTGGATTTTGCCGGACGGATCATCCTGGATGAGAACGGAATCGAGGTTTTCAACTTCGGAAAACATAAAGGAAAACCGGTTGAAGTAGTATTCAGTGAAGATCCGTCGTACTATTCGTGGATGATTAACGGTGATTTCCCCCTCTTTACGAAGAAAGTTCTTACAGAGATAAAGCTCAGGTCGTTCGGAAAAAATAAGTCCTGACATGAAGATCATCTGTATCGGATTGAATTACAGAAAACATGCAATGGAAATGGGAAGAGCGCTGCCCTCAGAACCGGTGGTTTTTCTAAAACCCGATTCCTCAATCCTGAAAAACAACAAACCATTTTTTCTCCCCGGCTTCTCAGATATGATCCAGTACGAAGCTGAGGTGGTCATTAAGATCAGCAAGCTCGGAAAGGGCATCTCTCCCAGATTTGCTCACCGGTACTATGATGAACTTACAATAGGAATAGATATAACTGCCCGGGATATTCAGAACCGGAACTCTGCTGCCGGACTTCCATGGGAACTCTCTAAATGCTTCGACGGAGCTGCACCGATCGGTAAATTCCTGCCGGCAGGTTCTGCCGGTGACCTTAAGAATCTTGACTTCAGGCTTGAAATAAATGATAAGATCGTCCAGCAGGGAAATACATCCGATATGATCTTCGGATTCAATGAGATTGTAGCATACGTCTCAAGATTCTTTACTCTCAAAACGGGGGATCTTATTTTTACAGGCACTCCCTCCGGCGTCGGACCGCTGAGGAAAAACGACAACCTTGTCGCTTACCTCGGTGATGATCCGGTTCTCGATTTCATGATACGATAGTGCCGGTTCCTTTGATTACTCTTACTGCTTTTTCGGAATAATCACCTCCGGCAAGTTTGTGTTTGATAAGAAGGACTTCTACATAATCCAGCGCTTTCTGAACCGTTTGTGACCTTTTCCGGTGAATATGCCCTTTTTCAGGATGTATATTAAGAAAAGATGGCCCTGAGAACTTCCGTGAGAGGAATGGGAACATGAGACCGAAAGCATTGGAATATGCCTCCAGTCTTGTTGTGCCACCTGTCCCGTGCGAATTATCGTCTTTATCGAGAAGATCATCGAAAACGATTGTGCCTATGCTTCCTTTCTTCTGGTAATCAATAAGCTTATTGTACAATTCAGATTCTTTGGAAATGACGCTTGATCCCAGTCCCAGATGAATCGGCTTTCTGAAATGAAGCCTGTTTTTATTCTGTTCAGCCAGGTACACGGCCACCTGAGCGGCGACAATACTTCCTGTGCTTGATGCCACGAGTACCAGCTGCATGTCAGGATTATAACCGTCGCAAAATATCTGTGCCGTGGCGGTTCTGATCAATTTGTTGTGAAAAGGGTCCTTCAATGGCCGCTGGCAATTATTAAGTGTCCAGATTACATTTATCATGTTGGAATTAAAGTAGACTCCCCTGATGTAATCAAAGTCATCGCCCATTATCTCCTTCATCAGCCTGATAAAAGATCCTGTGAAGACGTTAAACTTATCGTCGCGCGTCTCACCTCCGCCAAAAAACCAAACCTTGTATCTGGTATCTTTTTTGTTCATCGGCAGCTAGTTAAACCAGTAAGAAAGTTTTATGACGAGTCCGCGGTTCCTGACCCGGTAATCGGCAGGGAATGAGTTCTCAGTATAGACAATAAAGAGGTCCGAAACGGGGGCGAACCTCCACTGGAACCTGAGATTCAGGTTCAGGTTGTCGACCTGGTTATTATACTGTATGAAACTGGTAAAGAACAACTTGTCGGTAAAGGTAAAATCGAGCTTCGGCCCGATGAGCAGCAGCTTTGCGCTGTTATAGGGCGCCGGCAGCGAGATATCGTTATAGGTTGTAGCAAGTGCAAGGCTCCCGTAAGGCTGTACACGGTAATTGAGCTCACCGTTGAGGGTAATTCTTGTCCCTGTATAATATCCTCCGTATCTTCCCGAAAGAGTGACATACAGCAGCCTCCGTGAATCAGTGGTGTGCGATATCCCGGCTTCGTTCCAGTGAAAACCATCACCGGCGCTGAAAGAAACTCCTCCTGTATTTGTGGGATCGTACGGTGAAAGCAGCTTTATGTATGTCTCTTTAACATCGGCAAGAGTTATGCTGCTGTTCTGCCATTCAACCCTGTACGACAGCTGAGTCTCCCTGTCGGTCAGTGAGAATGAAGGATCAAAAAACATGTCGAGTTTCACAATCGGTCCATGACTTATTATCACATTGGATTGAGGGAAAAACTTGTATTGCAGCAAGGGGTTTATTTCGTAATACCCTTTTCTCCTTATGTATCCGGTCTCTGCAAGATAGCCGTCACC
>JBFYPG010000182.1:0-3555 GCA_041303415.1 Bacteroidales bacterium | reverse complement strand
CGCTCAGGAGCAGACTACGAATCCCGGAACGGCAACGATTGTTATCAAAAAATGTTCTGACTTTCAGATTACAGGCAACGGATCATCAGAAGCCTGGAAGATGACGGAATGGGTAAACCTTATCCCGCGTAATCCTGAGGACACTGATTATGCAACAAAAGCCAAGGTGTTGTATTCAGAAAAAGGTATTTATTTTCTTTTTGACTGCAAAGACAAAATACTGACATCAACATTCAAAGCCGATAATCTTGACCTTTGGAAAGAAGACGTTGTCGAGGTCTTTTTCTGGACTGATGAGACTTTTCCTGTTTACTTTGAATACGAAATATCGCCAATGAATTATGAACTCCCAATAATTGTACCCAACTATAAAGGCTCATTCCTTGGCTGGCTACCGTGGCATTACGAGGGAGACAAACGAACACAGCATATGACGAGTGTTACCGGGGGGAAGAAAAAAAGCGGGAGCACCATTACAACCTGGATGGCAGAATTCTATATACCGTTTAAATTGCTGGCACCTCTTAATAATGTGCCTCCGGTCTCAGGGACAAAGTGGAGAGCCAACATGTACAGGATAGATCACGATTCAGGTTCAAAGTCGTTTTACTGGCAGAAGACAAACACCAACTTCCACGAATACAACAGCTTCGGGACATTTATTTTTGAATAAGCCTGATGGTGATAAAATGCTATCAGGATACCGTCCTGAGATACAATACCACACCTGCTGTTATGATTCTCTCAAATGACCTGTTTATCCTTCGACTTTAGGAAGTTTTGACAAGTGTGATTATACTTTTATTAATCTGATGAATAAGACTATATAATAAAGTTGTGCTTCTAAGCCTCGACCTGAACCCAGTAAGTGCTGCCGGGATCTTTTCGTTAAAATTAAATTTGACTTTAGCTTTTTATTGGTGTAATTTTACAACTGAACCTTTAATCTTGCTTAATTCTGTATGATTTTATTAAAAAGGATATATAGATTTACAGTTGTTATTTTAATAATCTTATTGTTAAATACTTGTAATAAGGATGAAAATGAAAGTATGAGCTGCAGTAATACCTATATAGTTGCAGAAGATAGTTTAAATGTATGCAATGAGGTTGTGAAAATTGATACAATATTAGTAACTAAGAATTATGAATCACCTCACGCCTCTGATCATAATTATTTTGATTTAGATATAAATAATGATAAACTTATTGATCTGCAATTTTCAACTTATTACAATGAATCTACAGAAGGATGGGCTGTGGAATTTGGTTGTAATATACATCAGATAGATAGCTCATTGGAATTTTTAATTGGGGCAAATAAAAACTATTTGGCAATACGAAATATAAATGATACTATTGGATTAAGTGATATTTGGGAATCGAAAGATATGATAAAATTAAGCTATGGGTATTTTGAGAATTGTCCTCCAATATGTCCGGGATTAATAGTTCAAATCAATCGTGACCTGCAAAATAAATATATAGGATTCAGGATCAAGGAACAGTCATTAATTAACTATTTCTGGATTAGTTTTGATATTAAATGCTTCAATACAATAACATTAAAGGAGATCGGACGAACCAGGAACAATTAACTACTACCAACACTCTATAAATATCTTTTAGATGACTTTTATAAGAATTGCAGGATATGAAGAGCCTTGCATTTTTCATTCGGTTGGGAAGGTGTTGTACGAATCAGCATAAATAAAAGAGCGCAACTATCTTGTAAATCAAGTAATTGCGCTATCTTATAAGTGATCCCGAAGGGATTCAAACCCCCAACCTTCTGATCCGTAGTCAGATGCTCTATTCAGTTAAGCTACGGGACCTGTTCAGGGGGCAAATATAGAAAAAAGTACTTAAAGTGCCTAGAGTTTGAAGTACTTAGAGTTAAACATAACTTTAAGTACTTTAGGAACTCTAGGCACTCCAAACTTTTTTTTAATTTCATTTATATTATGTACTTTTAATCACTTAAATCCGTACTGAATTGAATAATGTAAGTGATTGATAATAAGTTAAGAATGAAAATATGAAAAAGATAGCCGGTATAATTTTAAAAGTATTGCTGGGACTAATTCTTGTAATTCTTATTCTGCTTTTTACCGTTCCGGTAATATTCAAGGATAAGATAAGAACCAAAGTCGAACAGGTGATAAATGAATCTGTTAATGCCCAGGTAAAGTTCGATACATACAGCCTCGGTTTCTTCAGAAATTTCCCGAACCTGGCATTCTCGCTCAAGGGAGTTTCAGTTGTGGGTGTCGATAAATTTGAGGGTGATACACTCGCCGGATTCAGATCATTTGACCTCGTTTTCAATCTGGGCAGTCTTCTCGGAAAATCAGGTTATGAAGTCAAATCAATAATACTTGACCAGCCGGTTATTAATGCATTGGTCCTTGAAGACGGATCAGCTAACTGGGATATAGTAAAAGATACCACAACAGTTGAAAGTGAGGTTGAACCGGTTGAAACAGTAACTGAAGGAGATACGGAACCTTCAAGCCTTAAGGTGCTTCTGAAAAAATTTGCGATTCAGAATGCATCAATTTCATATGTTGATAAGATGTCAAAAATGTCTGCATATCTTAAAAACCTGAATTTTAATCTGTCAGGCGATATGACGGCAAGTGAAACCGATATTGACATGACACTCAATATCGCACAGGTTGACTTTCTGATGGACGGCATCAGGTATCTGAAAAAAGCGGTAATTGATTCCAGGATTCGCATTCTGGCCGATCTTGATAATTTTAAATTCACTTTTGCTGATAATTACTTTGCACTGAATGATCTGAGGCTGAATTTCTCAGGTATGGTGGCAATGCCGGGCGACGATATTGAAACTGATCTTAAGATCGGTACCGACCAGACATCTTTCAAGACCCTGCTTTCATTGGTCCCTGCAGTATATATGGCTGATTTTGCTGATCTCGCTGCATCAGGTGAATTCGCCCTGAACGGTCTGGTAAAAGGTGTCTATAGCGATGCCGACAGCACTCTTCCCGACGTGAACCTGACCCTGAACGTCAGGAATGGACTTATCAGTTATCCTGCCCTGCCCGAGAAGATTAGCAACATTAATATCACAACTGTTGTCAGCGTCAATGGCAGGGAGCTTGACCTGACAACCGTTAACGTGGATCAGTTCCATCTTGAGATGGCCGGTAATCCTTTTGACATGACCTTTGCACTAAAAACTCCGATCAGTGACCCTGATTTTACAGGATCAGTTACCGGGAAAATTGATCTCGATGCCCTTTCAAAAGCTGTTCCTCTCGACAGCATCAGCCTGTCGGGCATTATTGATATAGCGGTGAAAATGGGAGGGAGGCTCTCAATGATCGAAAAAGAGCAGTATGAGAAATTCCAGGCATCAGGGACAATGAGTATTCAGAATATGCTGGTTGCCATGACCGGTTATCCAGAGGTCAGGATCAACAAGGCCGCATTTGAATTTTCTCCGGCTTATGCTTCACTAACGGAAGGTAATATTAAAGTAGGGGATAAGAGCGATTTCAATATTACCGGCCGCCTCGAGAACTA